>NZ_RJVR01000276.1 GCF_003999195.1 Streptomyces soli | reverse complement strand
ACTTGACCACCCCGCCCCACCAGCCGCTGACCACCGGTCACCGGCCGTCACCCCACGCCAAGAACCGTCACACCGCGCGCTCGCACTGAATGTTTGCCGTCAGACGTCTCGAAGAATCAGCTGATGGCCTTCTCCCATTCGGGCTCGACACTTGCCACACGGAGCAAGGATGCAACCGCAGCAACTCCATCTGACCAGATGCCGGTCTCGTACCTCACCGGGCCTGCATCGTCCCAGCACATAGACATCGAGGATGACCAACGATCAGCGTCGGTGGACGCACAGCATTCTTCGGTCCAGCCGCAGCTATCTGGCCCGATTCCAATGGCGGAAGCTGTGGCAATTCGGACCGTTCCGCTGGGGTGACGTCGCTCCCCGGCGCGCAATCCGGGTGGCCGTCGGTGCGATGGTGCCGCTCTCGGTCGGATCAGCCTGCGGGCATCTCGACTACGGTGCCTTCGCGTCTCTGGGAGCCCTGCCTGCCGGATTCGCTTCGTTCCAGGGCGTGACCCGCAGCCGGGTGACGGCCGTGGCGGTGGCCAGCGCCGGCATGGCGGTGTCCACCTTCGTCGGCGCAGCCACGGCGGCGGCTGCGCCATGGCTGCTGGTACCGGTCGTCATCCTCTGGGGATACGGCGTCGGGCTGGCCGTCTGCCTGGGGCCGAGACTGAGCGTGGCAGCCATCCAATGGCCGGTGGCGCTGCTGATCGCGATCGGTATGCCGCTCGGGCCGACGGATGCTGCGCTGCGGGCCGGTCTGGTGCTCGCCGGCGGGCTGTTCCAGGGCGTGCTCGTCGCCGTTTCCTGGGCCTTCCAGCGAGGCGATCCGGAGCGCGCGGCGCTCGCCGAGTCCTACCGGATCCTCGCGGTCTACGCCTCCGGCCTGGCAGCCGGGCACTTCGGGCCGCCGTCGTCGATGGCCTTCCCCGCCGCTGCCGCTCTCGCCGACCCCAACCCGCTGCTACCCAGGACCGCAAGACTGTACTACCTGGATTTGCTTGAGCAGGCGGAACGCATCCGCGCCTCGCTCGCGGCCCTGGCTGAGCGTGCAGCTGACGATCCCTCGGAGGCCGCCCTCCGTTCTGCCGCAGACGCCGCCCGGGCGCTGGACCTCATCGCAGGCACACTGAGAGTCGGGCGAGGCGACCGTGCTGGGCGGATCCGCGAGCTGAACCAGCTTCTGCCGAGCCTGACCGTCGTACCCAGCGCCAGCCGGCACTTGGCCGCTGAGGCGCTCTTCGGACAGCTCCGTGCCGTAACCCAAAGCGTGGTCCGCCTTCATACGGCGCCTGGGCGAATGCCGGTGGGCCATGCGGTGAGTGGACCTGTAGTTCCGCCCACGCAGGACGAGATCGGATGGGCCGCCCTCACCCTGCGAGCCAATCTCATCCCTTCCGGGGAAACCGGGCGTCACGCTGTGCGACTGGCCGTGGCCGCGGGGCTCGCTGAGGTGATCGTCCAGGCCACCGGCCTGTACGAAGGCCGTTGGGTGGTGCTGACGATCTTCCTGGTACTCAAGCCGGACTACACCTCCACGGTGTATCGCAGCATCCAACGGGCAGTGGGCACGGCCGTCGGAGCCGGCCTTGGTGCGGCTGCAGCCTGGTTGGCCCACCCGAGCTCAGGCGGGCTGATCGTCGCAGCCGGGATCGCTGTCGCGGCCGCCTACGCCCTGTTCGATGTGAACTACGTCATCTACAGCAGCTTTCTCACCGTCTTCATTGTGATCCTCCTCGACATCTTCGGCCTGCCCGCCGACACCACCGCCGTGGCCCGCCTGACCAACACCGCTATCGGAGCGGTCCTCGCGCTCATCGCCTACTCTGTGTGGCCGACCTGGGAGGGCCTCACCGCCCAGGAGAAGTTCGCCCGGCTCGTCGAGGCCCACAGCACCTACGCGGCTGCCCTGCTGCACAGCGTTGCCCATCCCGGGCAGACCGATCCGGCCCAGCTGCGCGGCCTTCAAGCCGCCGCCCGCCGCGCTCGCACCGATGCCGAGGCATCCTCGGACCGCCTGGCCGACGAGCCGCAGCACCCGCCGCTGACTCCCACTGTCGCGCGGACTCTGGTCGCCGTGGTGACCCGGCTGGCCCACACCGAACTGTCGCTGCATGCCCTCGTCCCACCGCAGGCTACGGCCACCGGCCGGGAAGAAGGCGGTGCCCGGGATGGGGATGCCGATCGGCTAGACGCCCTGGCCACCGCGTTCAGTACCGCGATGATCTCTCTGGCCGAGGCGGTCAGGACTTTGCAGCCACCCGGCCCGATTCCCCCGCTACGCCAGGTCCAGTCCGCGCTGCGCGACCGGCCGACCGTGCTCGATCCCCGTCTGCTGCAGATCACGGACAACCTGGTCGACGCCGCCAATACGCTGGAGGACGTCCTTCGCCGACATCTTGCTTCACCATGAGCTTCGACCAAGCCGGACGGGGAGCAGCTGGGGCGAGTCGTCGATCTGCCCCGCGCGGACGTCCAAGCGCCCGAAGGGGCCGGATATGTGCACCGTTTGACGATCGGTGAGGATGGCGTTGCCCGTGTTGTGGATCGTGTACGTGACGGTGGCGTCACCCTTCCCGAACGGATTGGGCGTGCCCGAGTAGCGCACGTGCAGGTCCTCTACCGACAGGCTCGCTCTCCACCCACGCGCAGACGGATCCGGATGCCGAGACGCCGTTCTGACCGTCCTACGGTCAGCTTTGGCGCAGTGCGGGCATCGGGATGGGGACGTTGAACGCGGTGGCTCCGGCGCCCACGCCACCCTCGCAGGAGTTGGGCGGGTCGGTGGTCACGCCTCGGGTGGAGGGGCGTTCGGCTGCCCAGAACATGTAGCCGAGCAGGCCGGTGGTGGTGCCCGCGCCGGCCGGGGCGGCGTTCTGGGTCCAGGTGCCGGTGGCCTTCTGCAGGGATGAAGCGAAGTTGTTGCACTCCGGGAGGACCTGGGAGCTCCCGGCGATGTATAGGCCGCCGGTGAACTTGGCGGGGGCCAGCGGCGGGATCGGCGGGTTGTAGGTGGGCTTGCCGCTGATGTGTTCTTGCCAGTTCGACTCGGCCGAGCTGGTGGACGGTTGCTTGCTGGGCACCATGGCGTTGGCGTAGTCCAGGACCGGGTTCGCGGGGGTCAGCCAGTTCGTGGTGGCGTACTGGTCGAGTGCGATCAGCCAGCGGTCGCCGGCCGCGACGTCGATCGTGAGCCGGGCGGTGGAGTCGGCGCCTGAGGCGTCATAGGGGTGTACGGCCCGGTAGGCGTTGATGAACGACTGCAGCCCGGTGGTGTTCGGGGTCGTGCTCTGCTCGTAGTCGATCTCGATGCCGACGCCGAGCTGGGTTGCGAGCGCGGCGGCCCGCTGGCCGAGCAGGGTGGGGTTCTGGGTGAGCGCGGTGTCCCAGTCGTTGGTGTAGGTGATGCCGCCGATGGAGAGCATCACGCGGATGCCGTGGCTGGTGAAGTAGTTGACGACGGCCTGGTTCATGCCAACGGGCACACCGCCCGTGTTGCCGCTGTTGGTCGTGCCATTGAGCAGCGTCAGCGGGTTGACGAAGCTGAGTACCACGAGATTGACCGAGGGGCGCCCGTCGCCGCGGTCGATCAGCCAGTGGTTGTTCTGATCGAAGTTGACCATGTCGCGGACCGTCGCCCACGTACAGGCATCGTCGCCGCAGTGCCACGCACCGTAGACCTGTGGAGGAGAGCCGGCCGCGGCGTTGGCGGCGGACGGAACGGCGGCGGGCGCGACAGCGGCGACGGCCGTCAACACGGCTGCGGTGAAAAGGGACTTGAATCTGCCGGACAACACACGCATGAACGCCTCCTGGCGAACCGGTGATCCATCAAGGCCAAATCACACGGTGAGGCCTTGATCGCAACCTGTCAATAGATTGGTCCAGACCACAAGCAACTTTCTCGGCGCCTGCGGTGCGCCCGGCCTGGACAAGGTTGACCAGAACGGCGGCACCAGCTGCCCGCGCAAGGATGGCGGCTGGGCCGAGGAGATCTCGCGCGACGGCGGGCTGCTGGGGGTGGCGTGGCGTGCCGTGGCGGAGGGAGTGGCCTTGGGTGCCGGATGGCTGGGCGATGCCGGGGTGGCCGGGGACGTCGAGTGGTCGCCGGCTGTGCGGGTCAAGCCGGCGCAGTAGGCGGCGACCTTCTCCGGGCCGCCGGCTGCCTGCTCCAAGCGGGCCTGAGAGGACGGTTCCAGGGCCTGGTCGCTGCCGGCCGCCTTCAGGTACGCCTCACACAGTCCGCGCACATCCGCGGTCCGAAGGACGGTGGGCGTGGTGGCAAGCGCAGGGTCAGACCATTGGCAGAGAACGCAGGAACCGCAGCTGCTCCAGATCCTGGTAGTAGCCGCCGCCCTCGTGCCGGTTGTAGGGCCACACCCTGATGTCCTTCGGCCCTGCCCAGTGGTTGTAGGCCGCGAAGACCGTCGAGGGCGGGCAGATATCGTCCATCAGCGCGGCGGAGAAGAGCACCGGGGCCGTGGCGCGGGCGGCGAAGTTCACCCCGTCGACGTAGGACAGGGTACGGAAGACTTGCTCGACGGCGTCACGATGGGTGCGCAGATAGATCCAGATCTCCCGGTAGGCATTGCCCTCCACCACCTCCAGCGCGCGCCGATAGTGACACAGCGAGGGCTGGTTGACCAGGGCCGCCCTCACACCGTCGCAGAGCGCCGAAGCGGCCAGCGCGATCCCGCCGCCCTGGCTGCCTCCGGCGATGATGATCTGTTCCGGGTCGACCGACGGGTGGCCGCGTACAGCGTCCACCGCCCGTACAGCGTCGGTGAAGACCCGGCGGTAGTAGTAGTCGGCCGGGTCCTGGATCCCTCGGGTGACCATGCCCGGCGAGGAGGAGCCGGCGCTGCCGTATGGGTCGCCGGTGGCGCCGGGCTGCAGCGAACCGCCTTGGCCACGGGTATCCATCAGCAGGTGGGCGTAGCCGGCGGACGGCCAGGTCAGCCACTCGTACGGGAAGCCCCGGCCGCCGCCGTAGCCGAGGAAGCCCACCACACACGGCAGTGGTCCTGTGGCGGAGGCAGGGACCAGCAGCCAGCCGGCCACCGGGTCGCCGGCGAAGCCCGGGAAGCGCACGTCGAAGACGTTGACCTCGGTCAGGCAGGCGTCGTACGGAGTGAAGGTGGCCGGCCGGTCGCAGGTACGCGCCTCGGCGAGGGTGTCGGCCCAGAAGGCATCGAAGTCCTCCGGTTCCTCGCGCTCGGGTAGGTAGCGACGCAGCTCCTCCAGGGGCATGTCCATCAGCGGCATGGGGGCGGCTCCTCGGTTCCGGGTGTCTGGGCGGGTGAGGGTGCAGCGGTCAGGCCGGTTCGCCGGTGCGGTCGGCGCCCTGCACGGTGAGCGTGTCCGGCGCGTCCACGTAGGCCCTGCCTTCGGCGTCAAGTCGCACCGACAGCGGCACACCGGCGACCTGCAGACCGCTCAGGCTCAGCGGGCCGATGCCGTGCGCGGCGAGCGGGGACAAACTCAGCGTGCCACCGGGCACGTCGGCCTCCAGGCCGAGCGCGGCTTGGAGAAGCAGCACGACCGAGGCAGCCGACCACGCCTGTGGGCGGCAAGCGGCGGGGTATGGGGCGGGGGCGCTGTCCACGAGCGAGCCGTGACCGGCGAACAGTTCCGGCAGGCGGCCTTCGAAGGCCTCGGAGGCGGCGATCAGGCCTCCGGCCAGTGAGGCGGCCTCCTGCGGGAATCCCGCCCGGACGAGGCCGTATACCGCGATGGCTGTGTCGTGCGGCCAGATGGAGCCGATGTGGTAGCCGAAGGGGTTGAACCCGGTGCTGTCGGTGCTCAGGGTGCGCAGCCCGAAGCCGGAGTCCAGCTCGGGGCCGGCGATCCGGGCGGCGAGCAGGGCGCTCTCCTGCGGGTCCAGCAGACCGGTGCCCAGCAGGTGGCCGAAGCCGGAGGTGGCGGAGTCCACCGGGCGCTTGTCGGCGTCCAGCGCCACGGCCGGGTAGCGGCCCCTTTCGTCCTCCACCCAGAAGCTCTCCCGGAAGCGGCGTCGTAGCCGGCCGGCCCACTCCTCCCAGCGGTCGGCGCCGGGGCGGTCGAAGGCGCGCAGCAGAGCGGCGCCTGCCATGGCTGCCTCGTAGGCGTACGCCTGGACCTCGCACAGGGCGATGGGTGACTCGGCGAGGTGGCCGTCGCGCCAGCGGATGGAGTCGCCTGAGTCCTTCCAGCCCTGGTTGGCCAGGCCGTGGCCGGAGGTGTCAATGTATTCGAGCAGGCCGTCACCGTCAGCGTCACCATGGTCGGCGAGCCACTCCAGGGCTGCCTCGGCGTGCGGCAGCAAATCGCGGACCTGTTGCGGATCCAGTCCCCAGCGCCAGGCGTCGTGGAGCAGGATCACCCACAGCGGGGTCGCGTCCACCGTCCCGTAGTAGAGCGGCGGGAGGCGGCTGCCTTCGCGCAGGTCCAGTGCCTCGCGGCGGACTTCGTGCAGGATCTTGCCGGGCTGTTCCTCGGTACGCGGGTCAGTGGTGGCGCCTTGGCGACGGGCCAGGGTGCGCAGCGTTCCTGCGGCCAGCTCGGTGCCGAGCGGCAGTAGCATCCTGGCGGCCCACAGCGAGTCGCGGCCGAAAAGGGTGAGGAACCACGGGGAGCCGGCGGCCAGGAAGCGGTCCTCGGGGTGCTGCGTGTCGGACAGCAGCAGCCGCTCCAGATCCTCCACGGATCGGGTGAACAGGCGGCCCAGGCGCCGGTCGGGGCTGCGCAGTTCGGTGGGCGACCACGGTACGGCGTCGCGGGCCACCGCCGGGAATTGGTCCGGTTCGTCGGCGACGACGGTGCACTCGACGGCGGCCCGCCAGGTGCCACCGGCCGGCAGTTCCACCTGGTAGCGGAGCTTCCCCTCGGCGGGCTCGACCTGAGGGGAGCCGGAAGTGGGGCGCAGCCGTACGGTCACCTCGTCGTCGTTCCAGGCCAGGCCGCCGTCTTCGGTACGGGCGGGCAGCGCGGGGCGGGGACGGCCGGCCTTGACGTCGGTCATCCGGGCCAGGTCGGTAGCGGCAGTGAGGACCACCTCCAGCTGGATCCGCTGGAGGCCGGCGTTCGCGATCTCCAGTTCCTCGCACAGCACGCCGGGGGCGACCGAGCGCATGCGGTGCAGGGTGACAGCCGGGTCGGCGGTGTGCTCTCCGACGCCGCGCAGGACGGCGCGGAAGGTGGTCTTGTCAGCGGCGCGCAGCATGTGGCGGACCGGGGCAAGCGGCACGCCCTCGACCCGAACTGACAACGACGAGAGCATCCGGCGGTCGCCGTGGTAGAACCCGTCCGCCCCGCCGGCGAGGTCCCCGTCAGGCCGGGAGAGGACCAGGCTGGGGGCGTAGAGCGTGGTGCAGGTGTCGTGCAGGAAGGGCTGCAACCCCTCGGTGACGACTTGCGTGGACGGGAGGTCACCGGCGGGATGTCCCTGGACGACCATGTTCACAGTGCGGTGCCTCTCGTTGATTGGATCGATCAAAACTCACCCTAGACCTTGCCAAGCTGGCATTGAAGAGAGTTTTATCGATCCAACAAAGCTGATGCGCCGCATTTCGGGTGGCTGGCGCGTGCAGGACGGAGGTCATTGGTGGCACGAACGACGCCGACCGGCGGGCCCAAGAAAGGGTCGGTCACCCTGGCTTTGGTCGCCCAGCGGGCGGGGGTGTCCGTGCAAACAGTGTCCAACGCGCTCAACTCTCCCGGCCTCCTCGCCCCGCGGACCCTGAAACGAGTACAGGAGGCGATCAGCGAGCTGGACTACCGGCCCCACCAGGCCGCACGCTCTCTGCGCACCCGCTCCAGCCGGCTGATCGGCTACGGCATCCAGCCGCAGCCCAACGGTCTGTCCACGCCTGTGCTCGACGACTTCCTGCACGCACTGTCGGACTCGGCCGACAAAGCCGGGTACCGGGTCCTGCTGTTCGCCGCGCCCGTCGGCGCGGACGACGAGGCCGACCGGTACGACGAGCTGCTGCGGGAGCACTCGGTCGACGCGTTCGTGCTGAGCGGCACCTACCGCGGTGACCGCCGTCCCGGCTGGCTGCACAAGCGCGGCATTCCCTTCGTCGCGTTCGGCCGGTCCTGGTCGGCCCGTGACACCGGGGACTGGGTAGACGTGGACGGTGCGCATGGCACCGCCGCCGCCGTCGATCACCTGGTGGCCGCCGGGCACCGGCAGATTGCGTTCCTCGGCTGGCCCCGCGGCTCCGGCGTCGGTGACGACCGGGCACAGGGCTGGCGCGAGGCGATGCGGCGGCACGAGCTGCCGGTGCGTGATCTGCGGGTGTCCTCGCTGAACGACGTGGATGCCGCGCGGGACGCGGTGGGACGCATCCTGGCGAAGGCCACAGCCGTGGTGGCGGCCAGCGACACGCTGGCGCTCGGCTGTTACCGGGCGCTGCGCGACAGCGGCCGAAGCCCGGGCCAGGACGTGGCGGTGGTCGGCTTCGACGACTCCCCCGCCGCCGGCCTGCTCTCCCCCAGCCTGAGCAGCGTGCGCCAGCCGCTGGAGGAGGTCGGCCGGGCCTGCACCCGGCAACTCATGTCCCGCATCAACGACCCGCAGGCCGACCCGGAGCACGTGCTGCTGACTCCCGAACTGATCGTCCGGGAGAGTTCCGCCGCCGTCCTCCCTCACTGATCCTGCGCCCGAAGGCAACGCCGCCGTCGGGCACAGCAAGCCCTGGAGAGGAAAGATGACAGTACGCAGAGCCGCGACCGCCAGCGCCATGTGCGGCGCATTCCTGCTCGCCGGATGTTCGTCCAATTTCGGCAGCAATAGCAGCGCCCAGCAGGACACGAAGGGCAAACAGAGCCTCACCGTGATGATCGGCTCATCCGGCGACGCCGAGACCAACGCCGTCAAAGCGGCGGCCTCCGCGTGGGCGAAGCAGACCGGCAACACCGTCACGGTGGTGCCCGCTCAGAACCTCGACCAGCAGCTCGGCCAAGCCCTGGCGGGCGGCAAGCCACCGGACATCTTCTACGTCGGCTCCTCCGTCTTCGCCAACTACGCCAAGGGCAACTCGCTGTACGCCTACGGCGACCAGCTCTCGTACAAGAACGACTTCTCGGCCTCGCTGCGCAACTCCTTCAGCTACGGGAACAAGTTCGTGTGCGCACCCAAGGACAGCTCCACCCTGGCCTTGGCGATCAACACCACGATGTGGAAGAAGGCCGGGCTCACCGAGGCCGACTACCCCAAGACCTGGAACGACCTGGAGAAGGTCGCCAGGAAGCTGACCACCAAGAATGTCAGCGGCCTGGTCGTCGACAGCTCGTACAACGAACTCGGCGGCTTCCTCAAGCAGTCGGGCGGCTGGATCACCAACACCGACCAGACCAAGGTCACCGCGGACAGCGCCGCCAACGTCAACGCGCTGACCTACGTCAAAAAGCTGCTGACCGAGGGCGCGCTGAAGTTCCCCAAGCAGGTCGATGCCGGCTGGGGCGGGGAGGCGCTCGGTACACAGAAGGCCGCGATGACCATCGAGGGCAACTGGCTGACCGGGGCGATGTCCACGGACTACCCGTCCGTGGGCTACAAGGTCGTCCCGCTGCCCAAGGGGCCGGCCGGGCAAGGCACGCTGTCCTTCAGCACCTGCTGGGGCATCGCCAACAAGAGCGCCCACCACGCCGCAGACGTGTCCCTGGTCAAGGCGTTCACCACCGCCCAGCAGCAGCTGGCCTTCGCCGATGCCTTCGGGGTACTGCCCTCGCGGGACAGCGCACTGACCACCTACAAGCAGAAGCACCCGCAGGACAAGGTGTTCGCCGACGGCACCGCCTACGCGCAGGGACCGGTGACCATCCCCGGCTTCACCAAGGCGCTGACCCAGTTCGACTCCGACCTGGCGGGACTGGCCACTGCCGATCCCAAGAAGATCCTGTCCGACCTGCAGACCAACGGCGAGCAGATACTCAAGGGCGGCAGCTAACCACGCCCGGCACAACTGGGCAGCACTGGGAGCCTTGAGCGCCACACCGTACGACGCGCCGCCGGGAGAACGGCACCGGCGGCGCAGGAGGAGAGAACATGAGCCAGCACGGCAACGGCGCCGTCGCGGGACACGTGGGCGCCGGCGCCGCGGCTGGAGCCGTCGGCACCGGTCATGCCGGTGACGCCGGCGGCGCCGGGACCGGAAGGCGCAGAGACTGCGGGGGCCGTCGCGGTTCCGCGGTCAAGGACCACCAGGGAATGTGAGGGTGGCTCTTCGTCAGCCCCATGGTGATCATACTCGGGCTGTTCCTGGTGCTGCCTATCGGAATGGCCCTGTGGGTGAGCCTTCTGCACTGGGACGGCCAGTCCAACCCGTTCAGCGGCGCCGCGGACTTCGTCGGCCTGCACAACTACGCAGACCTCTCGACCAGCGCGGGACAGGACCGGCAGCTGTTCATGACGTCGGTGCGCAACAACCTGTACTACGTACTTCTGGTCGTGCCACTACAGACGGCGCTCTCCCTGGGGCTGGCCATCGCCGTCAACAGCCGGAGGATCAAAGGCAAGGGGTTCTTCAGGACCGTCTTCTACTTCCCTTCGGTCACCAGTTCTATCGCCATCTCCACCGTGTTCCTCTTCCTGTTCCAGGGCAGCGGCGCGGTGAATGCGCTCTTGAAGTGGGTCGGCATCACAGGCCCGAAGTGGTTCACCGACGCCCATGGCCTGGTGTGGAGCCTGCTCGGCCTCCTGGGCGTCGTCGACCCCGACAAGCCGGTGGCCGCACTCGCCGCGCACGGTTTCCTCGGACTGTCCTGGTGGGACTGGCTCTCCGGCCCGTCCATCGCGATGTGCACCATCATCGTGCTGGCCGTGTGGACCACCTCCGGAACCTATATGTTGATCTTCCTCGCGGCATTGCAGGACGTGCCCGTAGAACTAGAAGAGGCCGCCCTGCTCGACGGTGCCAACCGCTGGCAGTCCTTCCGCAACGTCACGCTCCCCGCCCTCCGCCCGGTGCTGTTCCTGGTCATCACCCTCGGACTGATCGGCACCTGGCAGGTCTTCGACGCCGTCTACGTGATGAGCCAAGGCGCCCCCGCAAACACCACGCTCACCCCCGCCTACCTGTCGTACACCGCGGGTTTCCAGGACGCCGACTACGGCCGGGCCGCAGCCATCGCCTTCATCCTGCTGGCGATCATCCTGGCGATGACCATCGTCCAGCGCGTACTGCTGCGCGACCGCGACGAGCCCACGACACGCACCCGCTTCCTTCGCCGGAGGACCTCATGAGCATCGGGACCGCCCCCGCCCCCCGGCGCAGGACCGGAGGCCGGACCCTGCTCACGGTCGTCTACCTGCTGCTCGCCGGATTCGGGGCGCTGTACCTGCTGCCGTTCGTCATCCAGATCGTGACCTCCTTCAAGACGGACCCGGACGCCGTCGCGCATCCGCTGTCGCTGCTGCCGAACCCGTTTTCGCTGGCCTCCTATCGCACACTGTTCGGGCTGGGAACCACCGGCGATCCAGTGCCGTTCACCCGCTGGCTGGCCAACTCGGTGCTGGTCACAGTGTTCATCACCACCGGCCGGGTGTTCTTCGACTCGCTGGCCGGTTACGCGCTGGCCAGGCTGGACTTCCGTGGGCGCAACCTGCTCTTCAACGGCCTGCTCACAGTGATGGCGGTGCCCGGCGTGGTGCTGCTGATCCCGAAGTTCCTGGTCCTGAACCAGCTGGGAATCTACGACAGTTACGCCGGCATGGTGATCCCGCTGCTGGTGGACGCTGCCGGGGTGTTCATCATGCGGCAGTTCTTCGTCTCCATACCCAAAGAAGTGGAAGAAGCGGCCCGAATCGACGGCGCGAGCATCTTCCGCACCTTCTGGTCGGTGGTGCTGCCGATGGCCAGGCCCGCCCTGATCACCCTGACCATCCTGTCCTTCCAGGGCTCCTGGAACGAGTTCACCCACTTCCTGGTGGCCACACAGTCTCCGCAGTACGAGACACTGACCACCGGTCTTGCCCACCTCGTCTCCGGCAGTCTGAGCGCCGGCACCCAGTACCCACTCAAGCTCACCGCCGCCCTGCTGGCCACCATCCCCGTCGCCGCGGTCTTCTTCGCCTTCCAGCGGCACTTCGTGCGCAGCGCAAACTCCGGAGCAGTCAAACAGTGACCGGTACGCGCCAGTCGATCGACTGCGGTTCCCGTCGACCGGGTGGAGCCTCAGCGAGGTAGTGAAGACGGTAGGAACGTGTTCCTACCACGCGCTATCGTGGAGCCATGACTGCACGGAAGCTGTCGATCTCGGTGCCGCCGGAGGTCGAGGAGACGATCAAGGCGGCGGCCGCGGAAGAGGGCAAGCCGGTCTCCGCGTGGCTGGCCGAGGCTGCTGTCGAGAAGGCCCACATCGCCGCCTTGCACGCGGCGGGCCGCGCCGCCGCCCGGGAGCTGGTGGCGGAGTACGAGAGCGAGCACGGCCCACTGCCCGAGGAGTCCCGGCACCGCGCCCGCGAGTTCCTGATGGAGGCCGGGCTGCTCGACGACGAACCGTGGCGGGCGGCCGGGTAGTGCGCACGATCGTCTACGACACCGGCGCCCTGGTGGCCGCCGAACGGCGGAACCCGGACTTCCTAGCCCTGCACGACGAACTGACCGCCGCCCGCATCCGCCCGATCGTGCCGGTGGCGGTCCTCGCCCTAGCCTGGCGAGGCGGCCCCCAGCACCAGATCTCGCGCGTACTCAAGGGCTGCGACATCCGCCCCGACGACGAACGCACCGGTCGCGCCGCCGGTGTTGCCTGCGGCGCCTCCCGGACCGCCGACGTCGTGGACGCGATCGTCGTCGCCACCGCTGTCCAGTACCAAGCCGCAGTGGTTACCGGCGATCCCGGGGACCTCAACCACCTCGCCGACTCCATCGGCGTCAAACTCCGGCTCTTCACCGTCTGACCACCCGCGACTGGTCACGCGACCGTCGCGGGTGTTGGCGCGATCTTGGCCTGGTGGCCTTGTGCCGCAGGGGCCAGGCAGTGAGGCGCTGCCGCCCGGCCCCTTCGACTCCGGGTCAGGCGACCCGGCCCCGGCGCGGTCAGTGCTGGGGGTGCGGACGGGCGTGGAACAGCGGCCGCCGCATGGCGGTGGCCCCCGGGGGCAGGTGGCCGATTTCCAGGCGCAGTTGGATGGCGTGGAACACCTCGGTCACACCCAGGACGATGGCCATGATGCCCACCACCAGGGTCAGCACGGCGATCGAGCCGAACGGCGAGACGATCAGCACGACGCCCGCCGAAAGGGTGAGGATCCCCAGCAGCATCTGCCAGCCGCGTGCAGGTAGGTCCTCGGCAGAGGCCGCTGCGGCCGTCATCATGATGCCGCGCAGCAGCCAGCCGAAGCCGATCCACAAGGCGAGCAGCAGGATCGATTCCAGGGTGCCCCGGAAACAGATCAGCCCCAGCAGGATGGACAGCGCGCCTGTGACAAAGTGCAGCACCCGCAGATTCCTCGGGACATGTGCGCCGAAAGCCGCAGCCAGCTGGAATACACCGCTGACCAGCAAGTAGATGCCGAAGATCACGCCGACGACCCGCAGCGTCTCGCCCGGCCAGGCCAGGACGACGACACCCAGGGCGATCGCAGCCATGCCCGTGGTCAGCAGCATCTGCCAGCCGACGTTCGCCAGGGTGCCCAGGAGCCCGTTCTCCGGGGAGCCCCCCGATGGCTCGGTGCCGCGCGGACGGTCGGCTCCTGAGGGTTCGGAAGAGTACGTCATGCCGTCTGTCTCCTTCCGGACAGCGCGGTCAGATGCACCTCCATCGTCACTCGCATGGCCCCGGACCGCGCGGCGGAGGCGGGGCGGCGGCGAACGTCGCCCGCCGCCTGCGAACGGGGCTGCCGCAACCAGCCAGTCGAGGCCAGAGATGTGTGGTAGCGGAAGGAGGTCCACGTCAGCGTGCCCTCCGCCGACCTGATGATGTCGTTCACGGCCGTGCTCGACAATCCGGAGTTCGACCACGGGCATGAAGTGATCAACGGTGAACCGGCCCGGCCGGGGCCCCCGACTTCGATGAACCGACCGTGCCGGACACCCGGCACGCCGGCACACGCACACCTCCCGCCCGGCAAGCTCACGCCGTGCACGGCGTCCGCGACGGCGGGCGCCAGACACGCGGCCCGGCCGGTCAGCGCCGCTTGTGCTGCTTAAGCTTCTTCCCGCTTTTGCCGCGCTTGCCGGAGCGGGGAGGTGCGTGGTGGGTACGCGCGGCCCTGCCGCATACGTCGAGCGCGCGGCGGGCCGCGTCCGCGGTGGCGGGGTCGGGGTGGCGGGTGAACTGTTCGACCAGCGCGGCGGTTTCCTCAGGGCCGGCTTCGGCCAGAAGCGCCGAGCAGGGCGGGCTTGCCCGCCACCGGGCCAGTCGGACACCGCCTGCTCGAACGCGGTGTACAGGGCGTCCAGCGGCTCGGACGAGGGCCCCGTACGATCGCTCGCGGAGGTCGTGCGACGGGCCAGGTCCGCGGTGCGTCGTGCCGGTTCGAGGCTGTCGAGCAGACGCATAGTGACAAGCGACCACACCGCGTGCTCAGCATCGCTGCCTGACAGCAGCCGCGATCAACGGCCGACGGCACGCAGAGCGACCTGGTTGGCTCTCTCCGGGTCCCGGCGGGCCGGTCGGCTGCCCTGCGATGCGATGAACTATGTCGGCTGCATCGCCGAACCTGCCTGCCGCTGCGGGTGAGCACCTGGCGGCGCGGGCCGCGCTGCTGAACGGCACCTACCGCGAGGTCGCCGGGCGGGTTCTGGACAACGCCCAGATCGTCTTCGACGACGACGGTCGACAGGTGGGGCGTCGTCGTCGTGGAGTGGGCGCACGTCAGCGATCTGGTCGATCCGACGCCCTACCTGGAGCCGGGCACCCTGCTGCTGACAACAGGGCTCAGTCTCGGCCGTACAAGCGGTGGTCGGGCTTGCTCCTCCGCCGGTCTCAGTGCGGCCAGTTCGTCGGTGCTCGGCTCTGCAGTCGCGTTCGCGCCTGCCAGCAGGGTGAGGTGTACGCCGATGGTCTGCTCCGGCACGTCCGGCCCGGCTCGCGGGAGTTGACCGAGCCCCGGCCGCCGCCCTGCGCGCCGTACCGCCCGGTCCGCAGGTGGCCGAAGAACTCCCGTACAGCGACGGTGCGTCATAGGGTGATGGGCAGACGATGGAGGTCGTACGTGGTGGAGCGGAAGCCCGAAGGAGGGTTCGCGTGCGAACTCGTCCTCAACGGGGATGTGCGAACGGATGCGCCCACTGCTCTGGGCCGGAAGCTGTCCGAGGACGGGGCCGCGCGCGTGGTGTCGGTCTACGCCGCGCGGCCCGCGCCCGGACGGCGCTCGGGCGGTGTCGTCGAGGTGGCCACCCTCGCGGTGACCTCGGTCGGGACACTGGTCGCGGTCATCGACACGATCCGGGGCTGGTTGACGGGGGAGCGTAGCGCGGCGGACGGTACCGACGGCGTCACCTCGATCACGGTGATCATGGGAGACGACCGGGTGGAGATCATCCAGCCCTCCACCGCCGCCGAGGAGCGGCTCGTCGAGGCGTTCGTCCGGCGGCACACCCCGTCATGAGCGAGCCGTCATGAGCGAACTCACCACGCTGAACGTCCGGGCCACCGCACAGGGCATGACCGTTCGCTACGAGTACGACCTGCGGGTCGGCAGCGCCGTCGGCGACACTCCACCGCTCGAAATGGAGTACACGGTCGAGGCCGACCCGGGACTGGTCAAGGGCTGCCGCGCCCGGATCGACGAGGTCCTGACGGAGGCCTCCGCCGGGGAACCGCACCTGGAACCCGGCGTGATCAAGGAGTTGGCCAAGTGGGGCAAGCTGCTCTACGAGCATCTGTTCCCGCGGGTACAGGGCAACGCGGCCGAGCTGGTGACCCGGCTGCACGCGTCGACCGGCCCCGTCCTGGTGCGCACGAACGAGCAGGAGGTCCCCTGGGAACTACTGCACGACGGTGCGGACTTCCTCGGACTCAAGCATGACCTGGGGCGCCGGCTGATGGGCAAGCGCCCTGTCGTCGGCGGGCGCAGCATCAGCCGGGTCGGCCGGGCGCTCATCGTGGGCGACACCAACGGCGACCTCGCCTCCGCCCGCGAGGAGGCCGCCAAGGTCGCGGCGTGGCTGGGCGGCCGCGGCATCGAGTGCAAGGTACTGCTGGGCCGGGACGCCACCCTGCTCGACGTCGTCAAGGAACTGGCCTCGGAGGAGACGTCGTACGACCTCTTCCACTTCTGCGGTCATGTGGCGACCGGCGCCGGCACGACCGGGCTGATGATGCACAACCGTCAACTGCTCAGCGAGGTCGGCCTGCAGACTCTCTCATCGTGTGGCGCGCCGCCGGTGGTCTTCATCAACGGCTGCGGCTCCGCGGGGGAGGGCGAAGTGGCCAGCATGTCCGTGTCCTTCATGGCCCTGGGCGCGAAGACCGTCGTCGGCACCCGCACCGATGTGGCCGACGAGGGCGCCTGGCAGTTCGCCGCCGAGTTCTACGGCGGGCTGCTTGCGGGCGAGCCGGCCGGTGCCGCGGTCCGGGCGGCGCGCGCCGCGACGCGTGAACGACCGGACGCCGCCTGGGCGTCCTTCATCCTGTACGGCGACCCGGCCGCCGGCATCACCAAGGACGAGACGACGGGGGACGCCGAGCCACCCGAACCGCCCGACGACGAGATGACGTTGACGCTCGCTCCCGATGCGCGGCGGCTGATGCGGCGGGTGTACGCGTCCGCCGCCGGCCGGGGCGGGGTCGCCTCGGTCGATCTGCTTCAAGGGCTGCTCGGCGAGCCGGACATACGGCAGCGGATCGAGGAGAGCATCGGGGCGGATGCCATGGAAGCCCTCGACCAGGTGATCCACCATGTCCTCAGCCGCAACTCCGGTACGGACAGCGGTTCCGGTACGGACGCCGGCGTCCTGTCCGACACCGTCAACCGCGTGTTCGCGGACGCGGCCACCCGCGCCGCCGTGGACGGCAGGAGCACCATCACCACGGTCGACATCACGACGGCCTTCGTGGCAGTGGGCGGCGGGCTCTCCGCCCGGCTGCTGGAACTGTGCGGGGTCCCGCTGGACAGGCTGCTGCCGGACCCGGACAGCGACCGGGCCACCCCGGACCCCGTCCCCGACCCCGACCCGCCGGCGTCGAACGGCGACCAGCGGCTGCCGATGGGCGACTTGAGCCGCAGCGCCGTGGGCACGGTGCGGCTCGCGAACCTGCTGGCCGAAACGCGCGGCGAGGTCGTCGGCACCTACACGCTCCTGCTCGCCTTCGGTGCGATGGGCAGCGAAGTGCTGCGCCGCGGCATGTACGAGCAGGGGGCGGCCGGGGAGCGCGCCTTCCGGAAGCTCTCCGGGATGCTCACTCCCCGGCGCCGTGACCTGTCCCCCCGCGTCCACGACGTACTGGACCAGGCACGCCGGCGCGGTGGCGCCGGGCGCACCTCGTCCGGTCGCGTCGGTGAGGCCGCGATCCTGCTCGCCCTGCTGGAGGACGAGGGATCGTCGGGGCGTGAGCTGATGCGGAAGCTCGGGGTCGACCCCGAACTGCTCATCCAGGCACTGGGCCGGGCTCACTGACTTCGCCGAGGCCTGCGAGCCCTGTGGTCGCCTTCGGGTCGCCCGGTCTGCGGTGCAGCACCTCCGTCCACTGCCGTTGTGCTTCGCCGGGGTCACCGAGCCGCAGGCCGGCCAGGGCCAGCGCGTTGCGCGCCTCGGTGTCGCCGGGGCACCAGAGCACCACCGCGGCGAAGCAGTCGCGAGCGGCGGTGAGACGGCCCTCGCGTGCCGCTGCGAGCCCCCGGTTGAACAGGTACGCGGGGTGGACGTGCAGCCGCGCATAGCCGGACAGGGGCGTGCGGCAGCCGGCGCAGGCCTCTGTCCCGTACGCGTTCTCCCTGCCGCACAGAACCACCGGGCAGCGCACGCTCGTCGTCGCGGCCGTCATGGCTTGGCCACGGGGATGCCGGCGCCGCCCGGTTCGTCGGACGAACCCGTGAGGATGCTCTTCAGCCGGATCAGGCGCTGGCGGTCCTGCGCGGCCTCCTGCTGGACCCGGTGCGGGTCCTGGGCGATGACGGCCTGGAGGCCGCTGAGCCGCTGCCCGATGTCCGCCACCTGCTGGCGGTGTTCGGCCGTGGCGCGGGAGACCTGGACCAGATTGCGTACCTGGCGCAGCATCTCCAGGGCGCTCTGCAGCAGGGATGCGGCCCTTTCGGCGTCGGCGACCGGCTGGTTCTTCTGCCGGGACTGGTACCTCAGGTTCCGGAGGTGTTCGAAGATGTGCTGGAGCTGTGTGATGACCTCCGAGTACGACCTCTGGTCACCGGCACTCAGGGCCCGCTCGCCCTGGTCCCGCTGGACCTCGACGGCCTGGGCGATCTCCCGTTCGTCGTGCGGGATTTCGGCCTCGGCGCTGATCGAGGCCACGTACCGGTTGTCAAGGATGCAGTCCTTGACGAGCCTTTCGAAGTCCGCTCGGGGCGGCTGAAGATCCCCGGTCGGGGCCTTGTCGGCGACATCGGCGATCGCCTGCATCTCCTCGAACTCGTGACTCGCGACCGCGTTCTCGCCGCGTGCGAGGGCCTCGGTGAAGGATTCGTGCGCCATCTTCATCTTGGCCTTCTGCACGTTCTGTTCGCCCGCCGACAGGAACTCGACGCTCTGCTCGAAGGCGCGCAGCAGTTTCGCCACCTTGTCGTCGCTCGGCAGTTCGGCCTCCGGCGGTACCTCGACGAGTGCCTCGAACGGGTGGTCGCCGATGGAGCCGCGCACGGTGATCAGCGAGTGCACGTCCATCTCCACATCGAGGTCGATGACCGTGCCCCTGGGGGTAGAGGACGGCACCGGCACCGTGATGACCTGGATCGGGCGGGCCTGCTGGAACAGCCGGAATTCCACGGTGTCGGTGTCACCGGGGTGGCTGAAGTGGTAGCGGTCCTTGAACGGCAGCGTCCGTAGCGCGGGGATCAGCTCCTCGCGCATCGTCCGCCCCTCGCGTTTCACCTCCAGCAGGACCGGCTTGGCGTTGATGGCCGCGCTGGTCGGATTGCCCACCGGCTTGGCTCCGGCGTCGCGGTCGTGGACGACCGCGCGTCCGACGGTCGCCAGCAACTCCTCGTCGGCGCCGAGCACTTCGATGGTGAGCAGGCTCTGCGCGTTTGGCTGTACGGGAATGCGGGTGAACGCGAAGCTGCCGCCCGGCTTGAGCTGGGCCTGGTCCTCGTACTCCTCGGTGCTGAGCCGCACCGAGCCGCCGGTGAGATCGAGGTCGGGGTCGAGGGCCTCGACCGTTCCGCCGACCACGGTACGGTCCGCGGCCGTGACCCCGGTGCCGCGGAAGCCCACCCGGACCGTCCGCTCCTCGTTCAGGATGTCCAGGCCGCCCACCGCCGAGGCACGCACGGCCGCGCCCAGCGCGACGACCGTGTCCACCTGCTCGTACACCGGTTCGGTGCACTTGGCCCGCGGCGAGTCGGGGGCGGGAGACCCGGGGGCGGGGGAGCACAGCCGGCTCCGCACCATCTCCCGGACCAGCGGCAGATGAGTCGACCCGCCGGCCAGGATGACCTGGTCGATGTCGGCCAAGGTGACCCCGGCCTCCCTGGTCGCCTGGTCGAGCGCCTCGTCGCAGTACTGGAAGGTGCGCTCCAGTAGGGGCCGGGCGATCTTCTCCAGCTGGGCGCGCTCCATCACGGTGTCGATGACGACCCGCTGCCCGTCCTTGTCGGTCAGCCCTCCGGAGTCGCGGAGCATGAACTCCGTACGGTCCGACAAGCCCTTCTTCACGGACTCGGCGAGGGACTTCAGGCGCCGGAAGCGCAGCCGGTCCTCCGCGTTGTTCTTCAGGTCCAGGTCCATCGCCCAGTCGTCTGCCTGGATCAGCTGCTGGAGGTAGCCGGCGAGGGCGGTGTCGATGTCGTCCCCGCCGAGCATGGTGTTGCCGCTGATGCCGAGCACCCTGAAGTCGGCGGCCTTGCAGCGCACCACGCTGACGTCGAAGGTGCCGCCGCCGAGGTCGTAGACCAGGAAGGTGCCGTCCCGGGTGCCGGTCCGCCAGCAGTAGTAGCTCGCGGCGGCCGTCGGCTCGTGCAGCAGGTCCACCACCCGCAGCCCGGCGCTCTCGGCCGCCTGGCGGGTGGCGTCGATCTGCGGCTGGTCGAAGTACGCGGGTACGGTGATGACGGCCCGGTCGACCACCCAGCGCACGTCCGGAGTCTCGAACTCCGCCACGTCCTGCTCGATCTGCCGCTTCATCTCCCGCAGGATCTCCGCCGAGATCTCGACGGGGGTGCGCTTCTCGTTCTCCGCCAGCTTCACCGTGCTCGGTGATCCCATGAGGCGTTTGACGGAGGTGATCGGCTCCGGGGTGCTGCCCACCCGCGCGAACGCCTTGCGCCCGACGACCAGTTCGCCACTGTTCGGGTTGCGCCACACGCAGCTCGGCGTCGTGCGGGCGTTCATCCCGCCCTGGTGGATCACGATGTCGGTGTCGGTCGGGTTCATTACCGCCACCGCGCTGTTGGTGGTCCCCAGGTCGATCCCGACGGCCTTGCTCACGTACTGCGTCATGCGTTGTCCTCCGTATCGGCGCTCGACGGGGCGCCCATGATCACTTGTCCCAGCCGTACGACCGTGCCGCGGTCCAGCACGATCGGCTCCACGGTCTCCGCCACCACCTCGGTGGTGAACCCGGGCCCGTAACGCCATCCGGTGATGTCGACGACGTCCGCGACCGATTCGTAGGTCTTCCCGGTGGGGTCCTGCGTGGTGATGTCCATCGCGTGCAGCGGTTCGAGGACCTGCTTTCTGGCCACCTCCAGACGGCGGCCCAGCGGCTTGGCGCCCGCCGCCTCCAGCGGACCGGCCGCCTCCCGCAGCAGTCCGTCCAACCGCGCGACGTGGACGGCGAGTTCGGTGAGGACCTTGCGCGCCGCCGCCGTCTCCTTCTCCACCCGGTTGCTCTCGCTCTGCAGGTCCGACCAGTGTCGCTGGAGCAGGGCGGCCATCTCACGCCCCGGGCTGACGGGGTCCGGCTGCTCCGGCCCTCCCAGCCCCTCCGGCACCGGGCGCTCCTCGAACTCGTCCCAGTCGGTCGCTTCGGACGACGGGAATTCAGCCGAAGAGGACATCGCGCACCTCCAGCGGCGGACGCTCCAGGTGCAGTGGCACCGGAGAGTTGTCCAGGGCGGGGCGGATGTCGACGGTGGGCGGCGTCAGCATCCCGTCCAGCAGCTGCCGTGCCACGGCGGCGAGGTCAAAGTCCGTCGCCTGTGGCGCCTCCGTCTGCCCGGACTGTCCTTCGAACGCGACGGGACGGCGCCCGTACTGTCTGGCGAAGTCCTCCCACCGCTCGCCGCGGTAGTCCGCGCCCGGCGCCTCCAGCAGTACGTGCAGTTCCCGTGTCTCCGGGAGGCCCATCAACTCGTCCTTGGCCCATTCCGCGAGCGCGCCCGCGTCCTGAGCCCCGGTCACGGCGAGTTCCCGGAAGCGCTCCGCCACCTCCTCGTCGCTCGCCGACACGGGAAGTCCGAGGACATGGAAGGGATTCGGCTTCATAAGTCTCCTTGGTCTCTTTATCCCCTGGCCTGGTCGAGCAGTGCGGGGGCGCTGACGTCGCCGGGATTCCATTTCAGCGCCGTTTCGTACATCGCGATCTTGGTGCGTTTGTCCTGGGCGAGGAACAGCCCGCGGTCCACAAAATGCGTGCCGAGAGCCTTGTTGCCCGGAAGGTGTCCCTTGCCCGGAGTGCAGAGCGGGATGAGCGCGTCGGCGAACTTACGCGCTTTTCCGACCACTTTCCGCAATTCCTCGTATCTCCGCATTTCGTAAAGGGAGTTCTGCAGCCCGTTGTGCCATTCGAGTCCGGTCTGCAGGAGACGAAGCAGCGGAATACCGAGATCGATCACCGGTTCCAGCTCGCGGATGCCGGATTCGTAGTCCTTGTCGATCCCCTCGGTCAACTTCTCGATGGCGGCACGGTCATTGACCGCCCTCTCGGCGGTCTGGATGACCTCGGCGCACCACTCGTCGGTGACCGAACCGGCCAGCGACGAGATCTCGGCCCAGCGTCCCGTGTCGACCTCCGGGGACCACGGGACGCCGAAGTCCCGCAGGAGGCCGCGGACGGCGGACTCCCCCTCACGGGCGGCCTCCAGCACCCGCAGGTGCAGCCGGGCGGTGTCCCGCACCCCGGCCTGGAGTGCCTCGGCGCCGAGTTTGCGGTGCATGCCGAACAGTTCCCGGCACACGGTGCCGCGCAGCCGTGTCTCCGCCTCGGGCCCGGCGGGCGCCTCGCCGTGCTGCTCCCAGAATCCCCCCGAGGCGAGCAGCAGGGTCCACAGCGCGGTCGCGCGGGCGAGGTGTCCGCCGGCCTGCGCGGTGGGCTCGGGCCTGTTGAGCGCCAGGTCCCGGTGGAGGAGGGCCAGGGTGTGGTGGAGGCGGACGTCGTACTCCAGGGACTTCAGGCAGTCCGCCCATCTCCGTGCGATCCCCTTGCCGCTGCCGGTCCGAACGGCGCGGGACAGAGCGGCGTCGCCCTCGACGGCCGCCTCCAGAGCCGCGTAACGGCCGGGCCGCTCCCAGGGGACGGACTCCCGGTCCAGGCCGGGGAAGAGCGTGTGCAGCAGGCGGTCGACGTACACGTCGAGTTCCAGGCCACGGGCGACCGACAGGGCTCTGCTGCGGGAGGGGACGCGTTTCAGCGCGGGCCCCTTCACCGGTTGCAGGTCGGCGGCCTGGCGCATCAGCTTCGCACCCCGCAGCGGATCATCCGCGTTGCGGGCGGCCACGGCCTTGTGGCAGAGCAACCGGGCGTACTGCGCACGGACCGGACCGGAGTCGAGCCCCTCCTGGTCCGCCGCGTAGTACGCGAGCATCCACTGCTCCTCCGCCAGCTCGTAGTCCCCGATGGCGGTCGCGCAACCGGCCAGGATCGCCGGGTCGAGTCCGCGCCCACTGCCGTCGATCAGCCGCTTGACGACGACGGCCAGCGGATGGACCTGGCCAGAACGGCGGTCGGTACCATTGGACTTGCCCTTGCCGCCGGACCTGCCGCCGGTGTGGGCGAGTAGTGCGGGCAGCAGCCGGGTGATGTCGGTGAGGCCGGCCAGATCGCAGTCGGCCGCCGCCGCGGAGAGCAGACCCAGACACCGCCCCGGATCGCTCTCGACGAGCCCCGCCGCATGGACCAGCCGGATCAGCGCGTCCTGCTTCCCGGTCCCGTCGGGCGGGGGTGCCCCGGGCGGGCGGCCGTCCAGGACGTCGGCGAGCAGGGCGCACACGGCGCCGTCCGGCGGTGCGGTTCTCAACTGCCTTACGGCGGCGGCCCGATCACCCCGCGCGAGGGCACCCACCGCGGAGGCCAGGGCCAGCACCGGCTGTACGGTGCCGGACGCTCGCGCCGGCAGGACCGGCGGGCGTCCGGCGGCCGGCAGCGCCATCGCCGCGGCCGTGGCCTGTTCGGCCAGCGCCCGCAATTCCGGCGAGGCGTGCCGGTCCGCCAGATCGCGCACCAGCGAGGCGAGGGCGTTCCGGCGGCCGGGGTCCCCGCTGAGCATGCCCGCACGGGTGAGCGCGGCGGCCAGCCCGGTCACGGCCTGCGGGGGCGGCTCGTCGGCTTCGCCGATCAGGGCGGCCAGCCGCCCGCACAGTCCCAGGCCGGCGGCTTCCGGATCCTCGGCCAGCAGCGCCAGGCCCAGGACCCATTCCGCCCAGGGGTGCTGCCGTACGGAGGGCGACAGCACGGCCGGCCCGTCGTCCGGTCCGCTGTCCGGCCCGAGGAGGGTCCCGTGGGCGACTGTCCTGGCGGCCCGCAGCAGTACCACCGCGTCAGCGGGTACGGTGTCCGGCCCGGCGGCGACGGCTCTGGCGAGATCCCTGGCCGCCCGCCGCGCGTGGTACGGGGCGTCGTCGGGGTCCAGGGTCGAGCCCTCCCCGGCCAGCCGGTGCAGCCAGACCGCGCCGAGTACGTACGGCAGTTGGGGCAGTCTGCGGGCCGGCAGCCGCTCCAGCCGGTCCGCGACCTCGTCCGACCCGCCCCCGACCGCCTCGGCCCACACGCTCAGCAGCTCCGCCTTCGCGCCGCTCCGCCCGGCGAGCAGCCGGTGCGCCCTGGCCGGCCGTTGCCCTTCCAGGTGGTGCGCGGCCAGCACCAGCGCCGCCCGCTCATGCCCGAGCGCCAGGGCCGCCTCCAGTAACCGCCGCCCCTCCTCGGGCTCCTTGCGCAGCGCCAGCAGTCCCGACCACAACAACCGGTCGGCGCGCGGCAGTCGCCGGTACAGCGGGTCCTTCAGCAGCGCCCCCATCTCCGCCGCCCCCGCCTCCCGGCCGTACGCCGCGCCCAGGGCCGTACGCAACGCCTCCAGCCGTTCCGGCGTGCCACCGCCTTCCGCGGGCAGGCCGGGCGCGGGCCGGTCCGGGGTGCCGGGCGGCCGCCGGCCCGCGGCCAGGTCGC
>NZ_RJVR01000135.1 GCF_003999195.1 Streptomyces soli | reverse complement strand
GTACCGCTGGCCCTGCCTCGGGCGCCGAACCGGCCACCGCTCTCACGCCTTCGCTCGTTCCGCGGCCACGCATGGCACTATCTGTGGTCTTCCCCGCCGCGAGGCCGAGAACCCCCCGCGCCCGGAATCCGCGCGGAGGGTGTTCGGGCTGATCAGGGATATCCTTTGTTTTTTCTGCGATTGCTACGGGTACCCCGAACGGCAGAGCGCCCCCGGTATCTCCACTACCAGGGTCGCTCTGTACGGCTCGGCGTGTCAGTGAATCACCGGATCGGTGGTGACCTGGCGACGCGCCCAGATGGTGCTGCTGTCCGCGCAGGGTATGGGCGTGGCGAAGATCGCCGAGGTCAGCTTCACGAGCGCGGACCGGGTCCGGGACGTGCTGCACAACTTCAACGCCGACGGCTTCGACTCCCTGTACCCGAAGTACCGGGGTGGCCGGCCGAAGACCTTCACGCTGCCCGAGCGCCGCGAGATCAAGAAGATCGCCAAGTCCAAGCCGGCCGAGCACGGCCTGCCCTTCTCGACCTGGAGCCTGGTCAAGCTGGCCGACTTCCTGGTCGCCGAGGGGGTGGTCGACGACATCAGCCACGAGGGCCTGCGCATCCTGCTCCGCCCGGTAGGCGTCTCCTTTCAACGCATGAAGACCTGGAAGACCAGCCGCGACCCCGACTACGCGACCAAGAAAGCCCGCGTCGAACACCTCTACGCGATCGCCGACGGCGAGGTCATACCCGAGGCCGGCGAGCCTGAAGTGGTTTTCTGCATGGACGAGTTCGGCCCGCTCAACCTCCAGCCCCACCCCGGCCGGCACTGGGCCGAGCGCGGCGGCAAGCACAAGGACCCCAAACGCGAGCCCCGGCCCAAGCGACGGGCGACCTACACCCGCCCGCACGGGGTCCGCCACTTGATGGCCGCCTACGACTTGGCCAAGGACAAGATGTACGGCCACGTCAAGAAGACCAAGACGCGCAGCAAGTTCCTGGAGTTCTGCCGCTACCTGCGCACCCTCTACCCCGCCGATGTGCGCATCGCGATCGTGTGCGACAACTTTTCGCCGCACCTGACCACCAAGCGGTGCCGCCGAGTCGCGGACTGGGCCGAGGCGAACAACGTCGAAATCGCCTACACCCCGACCAACAGCTCCTGGCTGAACCGGATCGAGGCCCAGTTCACCGCACTGCGCTACTTCGCCCTGGACGGCACCGACCACCCCAGCCATAAGGCCCAGGGCAGCATGATCCGCCGCTACATCATCTGGCGAAACAACCACGCCGCCGACAAACGTCTCCGCAAGGTTGTAGCCAGGGCGAACGTCGCCTGACACCTGATCAACCTGATCAGGTGCCCAGGAACACACGTCCTTCGAGCACGCTCACGATGTCAGGCCAAGCCTTTGCGCCCAGGGCCGCGTCAGCTTCTGCCGTGCCGCCGTAGCGGAACCGGTCGGACGCAGCGGCCAGCCCTTCGCCCGGCAACCGCGGGCGATGACCGGCATCGGATGCGCTGATGACCTTGACACTGCGGCCCGCCGAAGCGCCGCGCGACGCCAGCTCCTGCGCGAACTCCAGCGACGGCCACATCTCATCGTCACCACCCGCCACGAGCAGGATCTCAGCGCTCGACTTCTCGATCGGAATCACGGCCCGCGCCGCAGCCTCCCCGAAGGTCTGACGGCTGCGCTCGTAGGATGCTCGGTGGGCAATGGGCTCCTTCTCCGCTTCCGCAGGAGCCCAGTCGTCCGCTGGGGTGTGCTTTGACCAGCTGGTGGCGTGCCGGAGCGTCGAGGACGTGGGGCCGGAGGAGCCTGATGTTGCCCTGCTGCGTGTCCTGGTGACAGAGCGGATGAACACCGAGGAGGCCGTCGATGTCCTGGCCGGGTGTGTCGAGGACAGCGTGGCCCGCAGGGATCTGTCGCGGCTGTGCGAGGCCGCGACGGTCTACTTCTCGCATCTGATGCGCGACGGGCAGTTCGAGCGGGTGGAGTCCGAATGCCGGCGCCTGCTCTTCGAGGCGACCCGCAGCGGGGACGAGTACGCGGCGGGACTGCTGCTGTTGTGGCTGCCGCGGCGGGCGCGAGGGAGGCTGGGGGCCTGCGGCGGCACGTGGAAAGGGCGCTGCTGAAGCTGCGGCCGCTGGGCCCCGAGGCCGTGCTGTCCGCGATCACCATGCTCGTCGGTAATCGCGGGCTGCCGGACGTCCGGTCCTGCGCCGATCTGACGGCGGTCGTCGGCGCTTTGGGCCAGGCCGAGTGGGCGTGGGACTATGACCGGCCGATGTCGCTGCTGGTGGTGCCCGAGCTCGCGGAGCAGGTTGCCGCGCAGATGGATGCCCGGGCCTTCGAGCGGTCCTTGCGTGCCGGGGAGGCCATGGATCTGGTCGACCTGTTGTGCCATATCCTGACCGGCCGCTGGACGCAGCAGCCGGCTGGCGCCGTGGAGGAGCAGCCCCCGGGCGGTGTCCCGGATTCCGGTACGGTTGACCCTGGCCGGCTGCAGGAGTACTCCGCGCTGACCCCCCGCGAGGCGGAGGTGTCGAGTCTGGTCGCGACGGGTCTGACCAATAGGCAGATCGGGCACCGGCTCAGCATCTCCGAATGGACCGTCATCAACCATCTGCGGCACGTGATGCGCAAGCTCGGGTTCGCGTCCCGCGTGCAGGTGGCCAACTGGGTGCGAGACATCGACGGCGCGGATCCGACGGGGGCGCGCCAGGTCTTGGGGACCGCGGTCGGACGCCTGCCCAGCGGGTCCTGACGCCCCCGGCGCGGGGCATCCGGCCCCGGGCGGGCCCGACTGGCAGTCGGACCCACCCGGGGTCAGGCGCGTTCGAGTCCGGCCAGCACGGACGCGTCGGGAGCAAAGGGGCCGACCACGGCCACGTGCAGCCGGTCGGGGTCCAGGAGACTGCGCAGATCGCTCTCCATCCGTGCCCTGCCCAGGTCACGCAGCTCTTCCAGGTGGCGGTCGATGAACGCCTCGTCGATCCCGCAGGAGATGAGTTCGGTGTGCTGCTGGGCGACGGCGAGGGTGGTCTCGTATGTCTCGGCCGCGCTGGTCACCATGTGCGCGCGGACCCGCTCGAAGAGCCGGGCGTCCACGCCGTCGTCGACGGTCTGCCTGAGCACCCGCAGGACCGCCGCTGCCGCCTCCTGGCTGTGGGCGCCGTCGACGGATCCGGCCACCATGAACAGGCCGCCGGATAGGGCACGAACCGCGCCTGAAAGCCGTAGCTGATACCGAGGCGCCCGCGCAGCTCCTTGTTGAGCAGGGCGTCGGCGCTGCCGCCGAGCATCTCGGCGGCGGCGCGCGCCGACGCCCACCGAGGGTCCATGCGGTCGACGGCAAAGCAGCCCATCATGATCCGGGTCTGCCCGCCGCCTGGCCCCGGCCGCCAGACCAGCCGCGGTCCACCGCCCGGCTCGGGCGGACTGTCAGCGGCGGGCCGGCGCGCCGCCTGAAGGTGGCGGCCGAAGGAGTCGTGCACAGCGGCCTGCGCGTCCACGAGCCCCAGGTCGCACACCACGACCGCGGTCATGGTGTGCGGCGCGACTGCGGCGGCGTACAGTTCGGCGAAATCCAGGCGGTCCAGGGTCCGCCAGGACTCATCCGTGCCGCTCACCGGCCGGGCGTACCTGCTGGTGGGCGACAGCACGGACTCGCTCAGCAGCTTGTTGGCCAGCGCCGCAGGGTCATGGTCTTCCGCGGCCCGCTCGCCCGCCATGCGCCGGCGGCACGCCTGGAAGGACGCCTCGGTGGGCTCGAACCGCAGCAGCATCGTGGCGAGCGCGTCGAGCAGCGTGGGCAGGTCGGTGACCGGGCAGTCCGCGACGACCTTGGGCCCCCGGTGGTCGCAGCCAGTCGTGATCGTCCCACCGATCTTGGCGACCACGCTTACCGGGCCGGACCGCGAGTGTGGCGCGTCGGTGAGCATCATCGCCGTATACGCGGCCACCGCTCCTTCCTTGTCCCGCGCTTCGGCCTGGGTGGGCAGGGCGACCGAGACGGTGACGGTGGCGACCAGTCGGCCTGGCATGTACACCAACTTCACGGTCATTCCGTTGCCGAGCACAACGGTCCGCGACGGGGGGAACCGCCACGGCGCGGGTGCGTTCACACGATCCATGCGGTGCTCCGTGGGCGTTCGGCGTGGAAGACGACGACGGCGGGGTCGGCCAGGTTCCGCCCGGCGATCAGCGCGGTCTGCTCGGCGCTCACCCGGCGTAGGTCAGTGAGCCGGCCGGTCAGCCGCGGTCCCGCGTCCTGGGGCGTGTCCGCGGGTCCCGGCGGGCGCGCAGCCTCACTCCTGCACAGTTCTTCAGCGCAGGACCGCGCCCGGCTGAGCATGCCGAGGTAGTCCTTGGCCCGCCGGGCTTTCGCTGCGGTCAGCACGTCCTGCTTCGGGCCGGTGCGGGCGAGCCGGTCCAGCCGCTCGGTGACCGCCTGATCGAGCGCGTCGATGTCGGCGCCGGCGGGCACGGACAGCTTGAGCAGGCCCAGTGACGGGCCGGTGCCGTTGGGCACGTGCTGAGCCGAGGCGCCCAGCACATGATGACGAGCGACCAGGTCCGCGCCGAGGACCGACCAGGGGGCGCCGGCCAGCAGCGCCATCGTCACCTTGCCGGCCGCCGCCAGCCGGGTGTGCTGCGACGGCAGGGCGAAGGTGTAGCGGAGCACCCCCGTGGGCTGGCCCTCCTGCACGTCCTCGCGCCGCCGACCCGGCGCCGCTGGTGGGACCGGCGGGGCGTCCTGCCCCGACAGGGACGGGCGGCGCCGTGTAGCACAGCCCCAGGCTCCATGTCTGGACGGTCGGGGACAGCGCGGGGGCGCCGCGGCCCACGTCGAACAGCACGTGCCGGCCCACCGGGCTCTCCAGCGGCGCGGACCTGACCACGGCTGCGGTCTTGCTGGTGCGGTGCGGAGTCGCCTCGCGCAGCAGGTCCTCGAAGGCGTGGTCGCGGCGGATGTCACGCACATCGGGGCGGCGCCCCGAACCGGAATGCCAGTGCCGGTAAAGCGCCCAGCCCAGTTCCCTGCGCAGCTGCAGCGGTGTGTCGTGGGAGAGGGTCTCGTCACCGACGGTCACGGCGTGGTTGTCGCGGTCGATGCGCAGGCTGTCCACCGCGCGTGCCAGCCGCTCGGGCAGTTGGGTAAAGGTGGTTGTCATGACATCAGCCCCGGGTGAAGTCCGATGGTGGAGGCGAATCGCTCGGGCTGGGTGAGCGCGTTGCGGCCGATGCCGGCCATGCCCCGCTCCGCCGCAGAGAGCTTCGCGCCGTGGACCGCGCCCGCGAGCAGGCGGTCGAAGAAGTGCCAGCCGGCGTACCCGGTGGCACGCACCGCCAGCCGCTCGTCGATCTCAGCCACCTCGCGGTACCCGTCCCAGAAGCGGCCGATGTGGTCGCGCACCTTGGCCAGTTGCTGCTCGCCGGCCGCCATGATGGCCTCGTGCGCCGCTCCCGGCGCCAGGCCCGCCTCCACGTCGAGTTCGGAGAACATCCGCGCCGCAGCGTGGTGCAGGAACTCGCCGACGAAGCCGCCGACGTCGCGCGCGGAATCGGAGTAGCGGAACTCCTCCCAGTCGATGACGAAGATGTCGTCGCCCGAGAGCAAAAACTGGTCGAGCCTGATATCGCAGTGGGTGGCCGTGGTCGGGGCGTCCGCGGACATGCCGCGGAGCCGTTCGAGGGCCTCCACAAGCACCCTGTCGTGCTGGAGCATGGCCCACGCCTCGACCTCGCCACCGCTGCAGTTCGCGAAGTCCTCGGCGGTCAAGGCGTAGAACGCTCCGACGGCCCGGCCCCCGACGAACACTGGTCCGGGGCAGCCGGTGCACCCGCCCGAGGATCCGGCCCAGCCGATACGCCAGCTCGACGTCGAATCCACCGTCGGCGAGCAGCTCGGCCGCCGTGCACGAGTCCGGCAGGCAGTCATACACCAGCAGCGACTGCTCGCGGTCCGCGCCGTAGAAGCCGATCGTGGGAACTGCCTGCTCCGGATGGGCGCGCAGGACGTCCTGGAAAGCCAGTAGGCGATTCATCCGTGCCTCGACCTGTGACGGCTCGCCGCGCAGCCGCTTGACGAACAGGTCGCCGGCCGCGGTCGGCACCCGCCAGTTGTCGTTACGTCCTGCGTAACCCTGCATGCCCTCGACGAGCGGGACGGTGCCGCTGATCGCGGCGACGGCTCGTACGAACTCGTCCGGGCGCTCCACGTTCGCCGCCTGCACCACACGGCTGCTGGGCCGTGTCGTGGGGGCGACCTGCTCTGTCGCATCCATGGCAGCGACCCTACGAACGCGCCGACGGCCACCGGTATCGCAGGAACCCGCCAGCACACCACCCAATGGCAGTGTCCGGCAGGAACCTGCCACGGCCCGGGTGCCGGCCCGCCGGGGCAGCAGGCGAACTGCAGGCAGGAGACAGGGATCCGGCAGGCACCGGCAGCCTGCGCGGTCGTGGCTCTGCCGCTGCTGGGATCGTGCGCCGGCCCGGCCCGGCCCCCGGCAGACACTCGTCATGTTCAGCGCCGCGTACGTCCTGCTTCAGTGGTGAACCAACCCGGGCTCCCCACCGGACCGGGGGACCGCCCACACCCATCATGAAAGGCCGGTACACGCCATGAACGAACTGCTTGCGGGCTACGCCAACTACGCCTCCACCGAGGCGATCCTGGAGGAGCAGCTGACCGCCGGCGCGGCCGCAGAGCCCGACAGCTCGGTCTCGCTGTCGCTGTCGGTATCGCTCTCCGTGACCTACAGCTGGAGCTGGACCTGGTAACCACGTCCACCCGGACGGCTTCGGGCGCACACCGCGCCCGGCAATGAAGCGCGGCGGCGCCGGCAGGCCTCCCAAGACCCTGGCGCCACCGCGCTTTCGCCGTCCGTCCGGGCGGCAAAGGGCAGAGGACACCCTTGACCATGGGAGCGGCGCCCGATGAGCCGCCGGCCGCAGACCGTCAGACGTGCGGGAGTGAATTTTCAATGAGTGCGACGGTGGCCCGTGGGTCAGCAACCTCAACGATGAGGCGGGAGTACCGTTCGTCGGCCAGTTCGATCACGAGAGCCTTGGCCGCGTCGTGGACGTCCCAGAAGACCCGCTCACCGTCGAGTGTGAACGTGCCGGCGGTGATGACGCCAGGCACGTGCGTGCCGGGAGCACGCAGGCCCTTCGATTCCTTGACTATCCCGGGATCGGCAGTGGCGCCACGGACGTTGGCCAGCGGGATCACCAGACGGCTCTTGAGCGCCCAGAGCTTGTCGAGCCCTTCGATCTCGACAATCAGTTCGTCGCCTTCGACATGGACCTTGGACATACGGTGCTCCTTCAGGACGGATGTGGGCCGTGCCGCAGCGTGGGGGCGCCTGATTCGGCGGTCAGGACGGCGGCTCTGACCCGCAGCCTGAGGCCCAGAAGTGTTGCGGTGAACCCCAGTGGTGACCGCATGATCTCGGCGGCTTGTCCGCTGCCTCGGCGGCGTTGCACCGCCTCGTCGAGCGAGTTCAAAGCCCGCTTCACCTCCAGGGCCACCTCGCGATCCACGGGAGCGCGTTCGACCGCCGCCAGCAACAGCAAGTCCATGCCCGCCCAGGCCATCGAGGTGGTCAAGCGCTGAAATGCCGCGGTAGCATCCTCGGCCCTTTCGATCTCGGCGATCAGCGTAGGGACCTCTTCATTGAGGCACCAGCGCAGCGCCGCGAGGTAGAGCCCTCGCTTGCTGCCGAACGTCTTGTACAGACTGTTGCGGTGCACGCCGAGGTGAGACACCAGCTCGTCAACCGAGACGCCGTCATACGCACGGTTGGCGAAAAGAACAACCGCCGCCCGAACAACCTCGGCCTCGTCAAATCCCCTTGGTCGGCCCATGACTCGACGATAAAGCCTTAAGGAACAACCAGCCAAGAACAATCGTTCCTAAATCTCTGAGGCGTGACACCCTGCTTCGCGGCCGATGCAGACCGCTTCCCGGCGGCCCACGCGGCCGGAGAGCGATCCGGACCAAGCGCCCCACCGGCTGGGAGCGGCGTGCGCCGGCTGACGAACCCGCGCTGCTCGGGTCCCGGCTCCGGCCAATCCGCTGTGCGCGGACCGCAAGGGCGCGCCGAGAGCCACCGCGACATACCTCAAACGTTGGTGGCTCCCACCGTGTCGGCGTGCGCGTTGTGGCCGCACGACTGGCAGTGGAACTTCTCCTGTGTGGGCCGGTTCTCCTTCGAGACGTGCCCGCAGTTGGGGCAGGTCCGGGAGGTGTTGCGGGGGTCCACGGCGATCGCTTCCCGTCCGGCGCTTTCAGCCTTGGCGTGCAGGATCGTCAGGAACACCCCCCATCCGGCGTCGGCAATGCTGCGGTTGAGTCCGGCCTTGGCCGCCGCCCCGTTGGGCAGGAACGCGCCCGGCCGGTCGGGGCCGGGCGCCCCGCGTTACCAGCCATCCAGCTCACCGAAGCGATGCTGTGTCGCTCCGCGGCGCAGCGCCAAGGATCGCCTTCACCCCCGGCTGAAGCCGGGGGTACCCGGCGATAGGGGATGGAAAGGGTGTGGCCGGATCACAGCGCACGGCCGAGGCGCTTGGGCGACTGCGCTTATGGCCGTGGTAGCGCACAGGTACGGTTTGGCCATGGATGTTTCCGGAACGAGCGCCGCCGATGAGAAAAGCAGGCTGCCGGCGGTCATCAAGGCCATGGCGCGCCAACTGCTGGTGAAACTGGGTGCTGGAGGGCTGTCCCTGGATGCCGTTGCGCGCGGCAGCGGTCTTGCCGTCACCGACGTGGAAGCCGTCTTCCCGCATCGCAACGACCTGCTGACCGCGCTGGTCATCGACGCCTACAACGAGTCCGGCGCCGCGATGGAGCAGGCTGATCAGGCCGCCAGGGACGCCCATGCGTCGGCGGGCGCGCGGCTCCTGGCGGTTACTCGCGCACTGCGGCAGTGGTCCTTCGACAGCCCCGCCGAGTTCACGCTGATCTACGGCTCGCCCGTTCCGGATTACCACGCCCCGCAGGACACGGTCCGGGCCGCCTCGCGCACCCCCGCGGTGCTGGCCGGCATTGTGCGTTCGGCGCTTCAGGCCGGTGAACTCACCCCGCCCCGGCGGGTGGTGCCCGGGCCGCCGCTGCTCCTGCCGGAGGCCGTGGAGCTCTTCGGCGGCGTACCCGGGGCTCCGTTCTCGGACATCATCGAGCGCGGCATCGTGCTGTGGAGCAATCTGATCGGGCTCCTGGTGTTCCAGGTCTTCAGCCGTACCCACGACAGCGTCCGGGACGAGTCCGCGTTCTTCGACTTCGCCATCGCCGTGGCGGCCGAAGGTATCGGACTCGTCGTTCCCTTGGGCGACAACACCGACGAGACCGTCCGCCGCGTACGCGGCACCGGCGGGGAATCAGGCCGTGAACACCATTAGAACCCTCTGCTTCGTCATTGCGGCGCTCTCGTCGTATGCCGCGCTCGTCTACCGGCTGTGCCAGGTAAGGCGCAGCTGGCGGGACAGCGCCTACCGCACACTGGTGATCACTCTGCTGCTCCAGTGCCTCACCTTCACGATGGGTGCCGTCGCCATGGGAAGCAAGAGCTTCCTGGGCGTCGGCAACCTCGCCATCCTGGTGATGCATGTGTCTGCGGTCGCCTTCTGCGTCAGCGCGCAGATCATCCTGCTGCACTGGGCGACCGCCGCCGAGGAGGCGGTACGCAAGACCCGCTACTGGCTGATGACCGGCATCGCCCTCAACGCGCTTTTGATCGCACTGTTCTTCATCGCCGACGGCCCCGGCCGGCCGGCTTCGGACTTCAACACTGGCAGCGGCCGGCCACTGGTCCTCGCCTACCTGATGATCTTCATCGTCTCCCAGGCGGTTCCGTGCGTCACCATCTTCCGCCAGTGCGGCCCGTATGCCCGTATGGCCGGTAAGGCCTCGCTGCGGCAGGCCCTGCGGCTGCTCTCCGTCGCCGCGGTAGTCCTCTTCCTCTACTGCCTCGCCAGGACGGTCAACATCCTCACCGCTGCGTGCGGGATCGACATCGGCGTCTGGCAGGTCACCGCCTCCGTTTTCAGCGCAGCGGGCATCGTCACCCTCTCGCTCAGCCTGACTGTCTCCTCCTGGGGAGCCTCAGCCGCCAAATTGGTTGCGTGGGCGCACAGTTACCGGTCGTACCGGGCCCTCTACCCGCTCTGGCGGGACCTGTACAAGTCCTCCCCGGACATCGTCCTGGAGCCGCCCGGGACTTCGGTCTCCGACCTCAACTACCGCCTCCACCGGCGGGTCATCGAAATACGGGACGGATGGCGGGACTTGCGCCCCTACATCGACCGCACCTCCAACGGCGTCGCGGCAGCGGACCCCGGGGCGAGCGAGGAGTCGCGGCAGGCGTTGGCCGAAGCGGCACAGATCAGACAGGCCCTGCACGCCAAGCGCACCGGCACCATCCCCGACGACAACAAGGACGCCGGCGACTTCGAAGACCGCGACACCGACAACCTCACCGCGGAGGTCGCCTGGCTCACCAAGGTCGCAACCGCCTACCGTAGACTCAGCAACACGGGTTGAGCTCCCGCTCGGCCTGTCCCCGTCAGGCCGAGCGGGCTTCCCCCGTGTTTCCTGTCGGGCCGTGCGGGTGTGCCCCGCCCGGCCCGACCGACCCACCCCCCCCGGAGGGGGCAGGCCAGGCCGACATGACCGGCAACCAACTCGGCTACCCCCGTGAGCAAAGTTAGCTGCCAGCTATCGACGAGGTCCACGTTGGCGGAGTCCCGGCAGATTGTCAACTGACAGCTAATCTGCGAAACTGACGGATAGCTGAGAGCAAAAGGCCGAGGAGGTGACGGGAGGGAGATTCACCATGTCCGAGACTGACGACCGGCCCGTACTGGCAGTGCGTCTGGACAACCTCTTCAAGACGGTTCGCCCCAAGGGCAAGAACTGGACCAATGCCGAGGTTGCGGAGGAGCTGAAGGGGGTCAACCCCGAACTGAAGGTCGGGGGTGTGTATTTGTCGCAGTTGCGGACGGGTAAACGCTCCAATCCCTCACCGGACCTACTGGCTGCCCTGGCTCGCTTCTTCGGCGTGTCGGTCGCCTACTTCTTCGACGACCAGGTCGCCGAGTCGGTGCTCAGCGAGGTCGCCGCCATCGAGGCGCTGCGGCAGGCAGGGGTCCGTGCGGTGGCGATGCGGGCGGCCGGGATGAAGAAGGAGAACCTCCAGGCCATCACGGCCATCATGGACCAGTACCGGCAGATGCAGGGTCTTCCGCCCGTCGCCGGCCCCTCGGCCAGCGAGTGAGGGGCACAGGCCAGTGAGGGGGACCGGGAAGGGGCGGTCGGCCGATCAGGACCGCCGCAGTCAGCTCAGGAGGCTCCGGAAGGCCGGCGCGCAGCACATCGCTGAACTCGATCTGCCGACGGTGGCCGATGTGGCCGAACTCTGCCGCTACCTCGGCGAGATCCGCAACCGTCCCATCACGCTGGTCCCGATGCAGATGCCCGCGTCGCACCCGTGCGGCATGTGGGTCGCCGCGCGCGACGAGGACCTCATCTTCTACGACGCCAACACCACCAGCGCGCATCAGGAGCACATCATCTTGCACGAGCTGGGCCACATCATCTGCTGCCATCGCGGGGCAGGTTGGCTGGACGAGGCGAGTGCCCGCCTCCTGTTCCCCAACCTCGACCCCGACCTCGTGCGTGACATGCTCCTGCGCGCGACCTATGACGACGTTCAGGAACAGGAAGCCGAGATCATCGCCTATCTGCTCTCCAGGCGGGTGGGAAGCACCGGGGAGCGGCCTGGCGTGCCTGCGGCCGAGGAAGGCGGAGAATCCGGAAAAAGCGCCCTGCTCAGCCGGATCGAACGCACCCTGATCTGACGCGTTACTCATCCCCCGGCGGATGCCACCTCCTCGGCCAGGATCGACACGGCCCGTCGGATGTCGTCCTCACGGTGTTCGCTGGTGACAAAGAACCGCAGCCTCGCGAGCCCCTCCTCCACAGCGGGGTGGAAGATCGGATCGGCGATGACACCCCGGTCGAACAGAGCGTCCGCGACGCGCAGGGTCCTGGCCGAGTCGCCGAGGACACACGGCACGATCGGAGTGTTGGCACTGGAGCCCGTCGCCAGACCGGCCGAGGCGGCCAGGCCGCCGAAGAGTTCCGCGTTCCGCCGCAGAGTGCGCACCCGGTGCGGTTCCGCGACGATCAGCTCGGTGGCGGCCAGCGCCGCGGCCGCGTTGGCCGGGGTCAGGCCGACGCTGTAGACGAAACCCGGCAGCGTGTGCCGCAGCCACCGCACCATCCGGGCCGAGCCGCCGAGGTAACCGCCGCAGCTGGCGAAGGCCTTGGACAAGGTGCCCATCCACAGATCCACCTCCGACCGGTCGACGCCGAAGAACTCGCCAACGCCACGGCCGCGTTCGCCCACGGTGCCGATGCTGTGCGCCTCATCGACCATCAGCAAAGCGCCGTAACGCTTCTTCAGCTCGATCACGGCGGGCAGGTCGACCAGGTCGCCGTCCATGCTGTAGGCGCCCTCGACCGCGATCAGTACCCGCCGGAACCGGGACCGGTTGAGCCGCAGCATGTGTTCCAGCCGGCCGATGTCGTTGTGGGCGAACGGGCGTCGCGCCGCCCCGGACAATGCGCAGCCCTGGAGGATGCTGTCGTGGGCGAGCGCATCGTGCACCACGAGGTCCTGCTCGCCCACGAGGTGCCCTATCGCGGTGACATTGGTGGCATGGCCGCTCACCAGCGCCAGGCAGTCCCCGACCCCGAGGAAGTCGGCGAGCGCCCGCTCCAGCGTTACGGTCAGGTCCCGTTCGCCGGAGAGCACCCGGCTGGCGGAGACCGAGGTCCCATACTGGTCCACCGCCTGGTGCACGGCCTCGTTGACCGCCGGATGGCCGGAGAGTCCCAGGTAGTTGTAGCTGCCGAAGGACAGGTACTCCCGGCCGCCGATCACGGTCGTGTCGCGGATGTTGCCCTGATGGACCCTAAAATACGGGAAGCCGGCACCACTGCCGGCGATCGAGCTCAAGCGCTCCTCGAACTGCCGCACCTCAAGGAAGTCATCGACGCACGCGGTCGCGGCGTCCCAGTCCGCCCGCGTCTGCTGGGGCAGCAGCTCACCGGGGGCCGGCGGCTGCGCGGGGTGCGGATCGGCCAGCGCGATCAGCCGCTCGATGGTGAGGCCGGGCGAGAAGATCTCCTCGGTGCGGAAGCCCGGTATCCGTTTCCCGATGTTGACCTCCAGCTCCTGCAACATCAGGGAGTCGAAGCCGAGATCGGTCACCAGCGCCATCCGCCCGTTCAGGTCGGACAGGGGGAAGACGCCGGTCCGCGACACCGCTTCGAGCACGATGGATGCTGCCGATGCGCCATCGGCCCGCGCCGCCGCAGGCGCCGCCTCGGGCGCGTCCACCAGAGCGGGCTGGTCCGCCACCTCGCGAGCCGACTCCTCCACCGCCCAGTGGTGGCGCGGGGCGAGCGGACTCGGCGGCAAGGTGCACGGAGGTATTTGCTCCATCACCGGACGAAGCCCCGAGCCGGTGACGGCGCGCTCCGCGAGCTGGGCCAACGCGGCTGTGCGTGCCTGGGCGGACAGCGAGCCCGGCGCCGGCACGGCGACCTCCGGCAGCTCACCGGGGGGCACCGTGCCGACCATCTGCCCCGGCCCCAGCGCTCCGGTACGGCCCGCCACGGCCTCAGCCGCTGCGGTCAGTTTGGTGGCGGCGTCAGCGGCGTCCTCCGCCACCACGGCAAGTCGTTCCGCGAACGGAGCCCGGCGAGCCAGGGTGTCCGCCACCTGGGCCAGCGGCAGCTGGTCCCCGGCGATGGTGTGCGCCAGTTCCCGGGCGTAACGGGCCAGCCCGGCCCGGTCGCGGGCGCTGAGCACCAGCAGGTGCGGCCCGCCGTCCGGTACCGGGCGGACCGGTGCCGTGGTGCACTCCTCCACCACCAGGTGGACACCGGTGCCGCCGAAGCCGAAGGCGCTCACCCCCGCCCGGCGCGGTTGCCCGGACGCCGGCCATCGGGTCGGCGAAGTCGGGATGGTCAGCCGCGCGGCGTCGAGCGCGGAACGGTCGGCCAGGTCGAACCGTGGCTGCGGCGGTATCACTCCCCGCTGCACGGCCAGAACGGTCTTGATGACTCCGGCCATCCCCGCGGCATTGAGCGAGTGCCCGACCACCGCCTTCACCGCGCCGAGAAAGGCGGGTGCACCCCGCTCACCGCGCAGTTCGCGCAGGACACCGACCTCGACCGGATCGCCGACCGTGGTCCCGGTCCCGTGCGCCTCCAGGTAACCCACCGAGTCCGGGGTCAGGCCCGCATCACGGTAGGCCCGGCGCAACGCCCTCAGCTGACCGGCCGCCTGGGGATGCATACCGCCCTGCACCCTCCCGTCATTGGCCGTTCCCACACCCCGGATCACCGCATAGACCCGATCACCGGCTACCAGCGCATCGGCCAGGGACCGCAACACCAGGACCCCGGCGCCCTCCCCCAGAACGAAACCATCGGCCTCCGCGCCGAACGGCAGGCACCTGCCACTGCGCGAGATGGCGCCGATCCGACACAGCCCGACCAACAGGTCAGGGGTGAGCACCAGTTGGGCGCCACCCGCCAGTGCGATGCGACACCGCCCCGCGCGCAGTGCGAACACGGCGTTGGCCACGGCCATGAGCCCACCGGAACACGCCGAGTCCAGCGCGTAGCTCTCGCCATGCAGATCGAAGACCGAGCTGATCGTGTTCGGCCCCATGTTGACCAGGAGTCCGGCAACCGACGTACCGTGCAGCCCATCGACCGCGCGGACCGTCTCGAGCCACCCAGGATCACTCGCCCGCACCCCGAACTCGCCACCGGCCAGTTGACGTATCCGGATCTGCATGGTGCTGATCTCGCGGTAGCCGCTCTCGGTAAGTGACGTCATCACCGAGGTCTCCTCGCGGTCGAACCCCTCCGCCTCCCACCCCGCGTCCTGGATCGCCTCACGGGCCAGGTCGATCAGCAGCCGGTGCTGAGGATCCATCGACCTGGCCCGCCGCGGCGGGATGCCGTAGTGCACCGCGTCGAAGTGGCCCACATCCGGCAGCAGCGCCATGGTGTCCGTATAGGCCGAGGACGAATCACGCAGGCTGTCGCTGAGGAAGGTGGCAGCGCGCCACCGCGAGTCGGGGACGGTGGAAAACTGCGCCTGCGGGGAGTTGAGGAGCCGCCAGTACTGGTTCACATTCCGCGCCCCCGGAAACCGGCAGGCCATCCCCACAATCGCGACGTCATCACGCCGCGCTCCCGCTGAACCCACCATGGAATCGTTCGCTGTCACAGACGTCACCCGGCGGCCGCCAGCCGCTCACGCCACCAGTCCACCGTCACCGTGACCTGCTCATCGATGGAGGTGGCCCGTACCCCGAATGCGGCTTCGTAAGCGCTCGAATCAACCACGAAGGAGTGATCGAACTGATAACGGATCTCCCTCAGTTCACGGATCAGCGGGGAGAAAACCGACACGACCCCCATCACGGCCGGTGGCAGCCTGCGCACCGCGACCGGCCCCACGTCCGACCGAGCGGCAAGACGCCCGACCATCTCCCGAGCGGACAGCGCGGGCTCCGTCGGGACGTGCCAGGCCCGCCCCCAGGCCCGTTCCTCGCCCGCCACCTCGACCAGGGCCCCGGCCACATCGGGGAGATAGCTCCAGCTGTGCGGGGCGTCCGGATCCCCCAGCGTGGAAACCGGCTTGCCGCGCAGCAGCCGCGGCATGACCCGCGCGGCCAAGTGCCCGCCGTCGGTCACGCCGGGCCCGAAGAAGTCCGAGGCCCGCACCTCGACCGCCTTGATACGGCCCTGCTCATGCAGTTTCCGCGCCTGCTCCCAAACGGCGGCGCGCACCCGCCCCTTGGGGCCGGTCGCCGCCAGCGGCAGGTCCTCGGTCAGGGGACCATGACCATCCACCGGACCGTAGCCGTAAAGGTTGCCCAGCATGACCAGGACCGCCCCGGTCGCCTCGGCCGCCGCGCACACCGACGAGGCCAGCGGAGGCCATTCACTCACCCAGCGATGATAGGGCGGTGCAGCACAGCCGTAGATCGCGGCCGCGCCCTGCGCGGCCTCGATCAGCCGCTTGCTGTCCGTCGCGTCCAACGCGACATGCTCAATGCCGGGCTCCGGACTCCGGCCCGACGTGGTGACGACTCGTACTAAATGCCCTTTTTCGGCCAGCAGCCGTGCAGTGGCGGCGCCGGCGGGCCCGAAACCTAAAACGACAGAAAGGCTCACCCCCCGCACACTAGCGCGAGTATGTGTGGCTTCTGTGACAGGTGCGTCAGGGGATACCACGCGGCGGTGGATGCCCACCCTCTTCAGCCGTCAGCGAGGAATGAGTTCGTGCTCGTCAGCGGTGGCCCAGGCACGCGGGTCACCGTGCGGTGAGCTTCTGCAGTTCGTCGACGAGCTGGTCGCTCCGACGGCCTTTCACGGCCTCACACCGGCGCAGAGAAGTGAAAGGACCCACCCAACAGGCCGACGACCGCCCACGGCCACACCTGAGGGATTGTCACCGCCCAAAACCGCCTCCCCCGGCATCCCCGGCGATGTCTCAGTAGTACATACACCCTGACCCGGCCGACGCCGCGCGCGACACACCCGCCCAGACCGCCCCGGCAAGCACGCGCACAACACCGCGGGCAACCTATAGGCGGATTACAGAGAGCTTCTCTCTCCCCGTTGGAGCCCTCGTTGCCACGAGTCAGGCCCGCCTTGCAAGGGCGGGGCCCGCCCCTATCGCGGGAACCCCAGAAAAAGAGGGAACAGGCAAAGCGCGTGCCGGGCGGAGATCTGGGAGGCAAACCTGGCGGCCGCCCGCCGAAACCGCAGCTCCGAATGATGTCCCTGCTTCGCCCCGATGTCCTCTGGGCGCTCATCTGCAACCTGAGCATCTTCACACACCGGCTCGACCGTCGGACAGATCGCAGACCCATGCGAGCTCAGTCGCCTCATCGCCTGTCCGGCTCGGCCGGCGGGACGATCTCCCGCTTGAGGACCTTGCCGGTGGGCCCCTTCGGCAGCGTGTCCGTGATCCACACCTTCCGCGGATACTTGTAGGCGGCTACCTGGCCTTTGACGTAATCACGCAGTTCCTCGGCCGTGGCGTGGGCGCCCGGCTTGAGAACGACCGCCGCGCCGACCTCCTCACCGAGATCGGGGTTGGGGAGGCCGACGACCGCGGCATCGGCCACCGCCGGATGCTCGTACAGCACGGCCTCGACTTCGCGGGGGTACACGTTGTATCCGCCGCGAATGATCACGTCCTTCGTCCGGCCGACGATCCAGAAGTATCCGTCCTGGTCGACCCGGCCGATGTCGCCGGTATGCAACCAACCGTCCCGGATCACGGCGGCGGTCTCCTCGGGGCGTCGCCAATATCGCTTCATCACGTTGTGCCCGCGGATCGTGATCTCGCCGGTTTCCCCGTGCGGTACCTCCTTGCCGTCCTTGTCGACCACCCGCATCTCGACGCCCCGGATCGGGGTGCCGACCGAACCCGGCTTCGGGCCGGCCTGCAGGTTGTTGAACGAGGCGACGGGCGAGGTCTCCGACAGTCCATACCCTTCGAGCACCGGGCAGTGGAACGCGGCCTGGAAGTCGCTCAGCACCTGGACCGGCATCGCCGCGCCGCCGGACAGGGACACACGCAGCCGGGAGTCGTCGTAGGCGTCCCGGCCGGGCTGCTGCAACAGCCTGCTGAATACCGTCGGCACCCCGGCGAAGACGGTCACCCCGTGCTCGCCGAGGATTCCCAGTGCCTTCCCGGCGTCGAAGCGCGGCAGCAGCGTCAGGCACGCGCCGGAGGCGACGGCGGCGTTGAGGGTGCAGGTCTGTCCGAACGCGTGGAACAGCGGCAGCCCACCGAAAATCACATCGTCGGCGGTGAGCCGGAGCAGCTCGGCGGCCACGATGTCGCAGTTGCGGGCGAGGTTGGCGTGGGTCAGTTCGGCCCCCTTCGGCTGACCGGTCGTCCCCGAGGTGTAGAGGACCACCGCGGTGTCGTCCTCGTGCCGGTCGGTCACGTCCTCAAGGGGTGGGGCGGACACCAGCAGCTCGTCGAATGCCCCGGGACTGACGACGACCGCGTCGGCCCCGGCCTGCCGCGCACCGGCCCGCGCCTCGTCGGCGACGGCGTGCCAGGCGAACACCAGCCGGGCACCTGAGTCGCCGAGGTAGTAGGCGACCTCCCGAGACTTGAGCAGGGGGTTCATCGGAACGACGATGCCGCCGGCCCGGAGCACGCCGAAGTAGGCGATCGCGAACTCCGGGGTGTTGGGCAGCATGATCGCAACTCGATCGCCGGGTTTCACGCCGCGGTCGTGGAGCAGTCCGGCCATGCGGGCACTGCGCTCGTCGAGCGTGCGATAGGAAACGCTGTCGTCCCCGAGACGCAGCGCGGCGCGATCCGGATGAGTCCGAGCGCTGCCCACCACGTGAGATGCGAGGTTCATGCCAGCTCCTCTCTCCGGCATTCTGGTCTTTCGGCCACGCAGCCCCAGCGGGGCTGCGCCGACCACGCTCTATGTCTGTTGTTAGCGGTGTTTCCAGCGGCGTGGGTCGGCCTCCAACGCCGCCCGGTCCCAGCCGCCCAACTCGGCGGTCGCCTCATAGGTGCTGTGCAGGAATTCACTCAGCGCCCGGTCCGGATCGGCGGCGGCGGCAACCGCCTCATAGGGCAGCACGAACTCACCACTCTCCCGCTGGTATGACGCCCCTGCGGGGCGGACCGGATAGTCGGCGAAGCCGGCTGGTTCGGGATAGGCGTAGGCGTAGAACCCGCCCTCCTCACCGCCGCCGGGCCAGAACCCGCAGCTGGACATCTCCGCGGAGTACGCCTCCCTTGTCACCCGGTCCGGCAAGTTGGGGACACCGCCGGGGGGATGCGGCGGCGCGGGCCGCCCGGAGAAGCAGGTGCAGGCCAGGTCCATCGACCCCCAGAAGAAATGCACGGGGCTGGCCTTGCCGACGAAATGGGACCGGAACTCCCCGAACACCCGGCTCGCCTGGAGCAGTTGGCCCCAGAACAGGCGCGCAGCGTGCGGGTCGTAGGAGGCGTGCCGGTAGTCGTCAGCGAACGGGATAGCCGGCTCCACCTCGTTTGGCCGCGGGTGTATTCGCGTCTGAATGCCCAGTTCTCCGAGCGCGCCCATGGTCTCGGCGTAGAACTGGGACACCGGCTTGGGCTCCAGCACCAGCTCACGCCGGCTTCCGTCGCTGACACGAATGCGAAGCCGGTGGTCGACGAAGTCGAACTCGATATCGAACGCGCCAGTCCGGTACGGGATCCCGGAAGTGGTCAGCCCCTGCGGGGTGACGTAAAGGGCGACCTGCCACCAGTGGTTGAGCATGGGTGCGTGGGCCAGCCGGATCTTGCCGACGATCTGGGTCCACATGTGCAGTGTGTCCCGGGTCTCGGCCCAGTCTGCCACCCGCAGCCGTGGCCAGATCCCGACCTGCTGTGTCTTCTGCCCGATCATTGTTCCTCCCACGGGCCTCACCGCTCCGGCAACTCGCAGTCGCCAGCCTCCGGCATCGCCAAAAGCGTGCCCCGATCACCGCGCAAGACGTACACGTCGGTGATATCCAGACGGGGGTCCTGACACACGACAGGGCAGTCGAGGTGGTGAGACATGTCATTCTCGCATTTCTCAGAGATCAACTGGCCAGCAGTCATAGCACCGTTGCAGTACTAGGGCAGCGAGGCGAGCCATTCGATTGCAGTCATGCTGGGCAGGAAGAAGTACTCGCCGCCCCGCACGGTCACGAAGCGTGGCAGCCCGGTGAGTCGCCGGCGGACCGGCTTGCCGGGAATGGTGTATGTGTCGGTGCCGTCGTGGTTGCCGGTGAGTGGGTCCTTCTCGGTGCCGAGGCCAACGAAGTCGCCGTCGTTCATCCAGACCTGCTGGATGAACTCGAACTGCCGGGACAGGCTCGCTCCCAAGAAGATGAAGACGATGCCGCGCTCCGCCCCGTCGTCCTCCAGTACGCCGTCTGGGAGCACCGGTCCGTAGGCGGCGCCGCGCCGGATCAGTCGATGTGTGTTGACCGCGACCACGCTGTCCTTGAGGCTGTCCCGAGGGTTGACGCGCCGGATGTGGGCGCCGTGTGGCACGCACTGTCCGTGCGGATCGTCGTCGTAGTAGAGGAAGTCGTTGTTGCGCATCGGGTCGGCCGCCAGGTCGGGATCGTCCTTGTCGGGAGACAGGGCGAGCGGCGCACCGCTGCGCCAGCGGCCGATCATTTTTGCGCCGACCAGTTCCTCGTCTTCGGGCGACCTGGCGTGGTCGCGCAGGTACTGGCGGAACGCCGCGACGTCGGAGTGCAATTGCCGGAACGCGAGGTAGGAGCCGTTACAGGCAAGCGCGTCGGGCACCGGCGCGTCAGGCGGCTCTCCTGATTCATCCTGGTAGCCGAGGATGAATTCTCCAGGCCAGACCTCGTCATGGCCGGGCAGTGGCGGATTCGTACTTCCGAGGATGTGCGGTCCACCAATGCCGTCGCGGAAGCCGAAGTGCTCACGCCCGGTACTCGGCACACTGACGTCGAGCTGATAGATCAGGCTCACTCCGGCAAGGCGCCTGGCCTCGTTGCGCGGTTCATCCAGCGCCTCGGCTTCCTCCGAGATGATCAGCACCCCGCAGTGAACGTCCCGGCTGCCCAGCGGTGGGACCCAGTTGACCGGGTCGTTCGCCCCGGTGTCGCCGAGCACATTCCTGCGGGCAGCCATACCCTCGCGAAACTCTGCCGAAAACGAGGCGAGCGACTCCGCCTGAACTCCTAGCTGTTCGAGGCCGCTGTAGGTGAATGCGATGTTGAGGGTGAAAGGTCGCGGGCTCTCCCAATCCGCGGCACTCGTTACCGTCGGCAGGATGCCATGCAGCGACTGCTTCGCCGCACCGGCGTCATCGATCCGGTACAACAGGTACACGCCGTGGTAGTCCTCGGGTCGTCGGCGCAGCAACGTGCCCTGGATATCGTCGAATTCAAGGGTGGGGACTGTGCGCCCGGCTGAGTCGTTCATTCCTGCACCGTGTCGAGTAGTTGGTTGAAGGCGTTGGTCACCCGCAGGCTTTTCGTGATGTCGCGGGGTGTCGCCTCCGGGTCCGGACTGCCGTACCAGATGCCTGCTTCGATCTGGTATTTCGCGATGTACTGGAGCGTCTCGTCCGCCGATTTCACGCCCGGGAAGCCCTCCGCGACATCAGTGAAGATGTAGTCGATCCACGGACCCGCGAAGCGAATGACATCCTGCACGTACGGCATGAACTCATCGCTGTAGGTGGCAGCGAAGAGCAGCTGCCGATCGTTGTTGATCAGGCATACGCGCAGGTCGTGGACGGTGCCGAGCCGGCCCTCCCAATAGGGCGCCTCGATCTGCGCCTTCTTCGCCCGTTCACGGAAGACAGATGGACCGGTCGGCTGAACCACCGGAGCGACCAGCGTGAATTCCGCCCGGTTGCCGACCCGGCTGCCCGCCCCCTCGTTCTGCCGCCGGGGCTCCTGGGTGTACCGGCCGATTTCGCCGGCGGTCACGTGCGGCGAGATCGGGTCGTAGGTGCTTGCATCGAACATGGCAATGACCTCCTTCAGAAGAGGGTCTGCATGGAGGACCTGGGCCGGGCCGTCGTTTGTCTCAGCCCTCCTTCGAGGCTGGCATGTCGGCATCGTCGAGCGGTTTGGTCCTTTGATACGAATATCCACCTAATTGTGGTGTTCTGCGCCCAGTGGTCTTGCCCCTGTCTGCTCCTAGCGTCGTTCTCATAGACCCGGCGGGAGTCCCGCAGGCCGGAAGGAGCGGGCCATGAACGCGACACACGGATCTGAAGCCGGTGCGACGGACACGGGCGGGCCCGAGCCGATCGACCGCTCTCGCGCCGGAGGCGAGGTGAACCCGGTGAGCTGCACTCTCCAGGACACCGTCGTCGAGCCACGGAACCGTCCCGGGATGCCCGACTCTGCGATAGCGATGATCGACGCCGGGGGGACGGTGGTCGGGTGGACGAGACCCGCGCAGCAGCTTGTCAGGCACTCGGCCAGGGAGACAGTCGTCCTGTCCGCCTCGGTCGTACGCCGTTCCCGCAGGACGCGCTGCGGGGTGGAGACCTTTGCTGAGGAGTGCAGTGTCCGAGCCTGGAACTGCTTCCACGCGCCTGCGCCACGCCCGCGCCTTCGAAGAGGACGACCGCGGTGTGTTCCACGTCGCCCAGCTGTCGCGCACATGGGGTGCCGCTGGACAACGGCCGGCAAGGTGGTCTGGGCCGAACAAGATCTGCCGAAGGACGGTTACCGACCCTCAATGCGTGACGCCGTCGCGGCGATGTGCGGATGTGTCCGGTCTCGCCGGGACAGCCGTCGAGTACCTCGCCGCGGCACTGCAACCGTGTAAGGCGCGAGGTACTGTACAGCGCAGGTACCGAGCGCGGAATCCCATCGAGGGAGGCCATGTCGTGTCCGACCACCTGTCCAGCCTGCGTGCGGTGCAGGACCCGGTCATCGACCTGACCGACTTGTACTTCTTTCCCGTGCCCGATGTGCCAGGTCGGCTGGCCGTGGTGCTCAATCTGTTCCCCGGGGCGCAGCCAGGTGCGGCCTTCTCCGACGCCGTCCTCTACCGAATGCGGCTGGCGCCCGCGGACATCGGCCCCGACGCGGTAGTCCGAGCCCGCGGTGAGGACGCCGTCGCGTTCGACCTCACGTTCACCGACATCGACCCGGACGTTGGCGACCAGGGCGGCGTGCTCAGCTACGGCACTGACCGCACGGTCACTTTCCGCACCGGGGAGAACGGCGTCGTACGCGGGTCCGAAGTGACCGTCTTCGCCGGGCTGCGCCGAGATCCCTTCTTCATGGACGTCAAAAGCGAGGTCCGCACACGCGCCACCCGCCGGCTGGCATTCACCGCTCCCGGCGTGGACGCCGTCGCCGGACAGAACGTGCTGAGCATCGTCCTGGAACTCGACGCGGACGCCGTCCTCGGCACCGACCGCTCCGCCCTGTGGGCCGCCACCGGGGAGTCCCTCAGCCGGGGAACACCGGCCGCACGTTTCGAGCGCATCGGCCGGCCCGAAGCAAAAAACGTGCTGCTGTCTGTCAACGGAAACGACACCGTGAACGCGACCGTCGATCTGCGCGACCTGTACAACCTGGACGACCCCTTCGACGTCCCACCGGCATCCATGGCCGCCTACCGCGCTCGACTCGATGCGAATCTCGCCATGTTCGATCAGCTGGATGACGCCATCGCCTGGCCGTTCTCCGACGGTCAGCACCACCCGCTCACCGAGACGCTTCTCCACGACCACCTGGTCCTGGACACCACGAAGCCCTCCGGCGAACACGGATACCTCGACGTCGAGCGCGGCGCCCTCACCGGTCAGGCCCACAAAACCTGTGGCGGCCGTTGGTTGAACGAAGACGTCATCGACATCCTCTACTCGGTGATCGTCGGCGGCTGGCACGGCAGACCGGTCCACGACGGAGTGGACGCCGCCGTCATCCCCGCGACGCGCACCTTCCCCTACCTGGCCGAGGCCAACCCCAACCCGCCCGCGCTAGAGGCCGGAGCGATTCTTGATCCCTCGGACTGAACGCGCAGACTTCGACGGATGGGGCCTGCCGCTGTGTACGTCCTCGACGATCGCGCTCGCCAATCTGGACGCCCAGATTGTGGGCCTCGCCCAGCACTACGCACAGTCCGGCCGCACCGATGTGGGAGCGCGGCTCACCAACGGTCTGCTCGCACGCCACAGCATCGCCTTCACCGCACGCGATCTGACCGCCGCCGACCGCATCACGGCCGAACTCGTCGGCCGCACCCCCGCAGACCCCACTGCCTGGATCACCCGCGCCCACGTGACCACGACCACCCACCGTTTCGCTGAGACGATGCAGGCCCTCGCACTGGCCACGCACCACGGCGCGGCCGCCGAGGCCGTCACCGAGGAACGCGCCGACGTACTCGAGGCGTGCGGGCACGGCCCGGCCGCCCTCAGACTCCGCCTGGCACACGGCACCGCCCACACCGAGCCACAGCAGATGGCGCGTATCGCGTGCCTACACCTGTCGATGGGAAACGACGAGCAGGCGCGGGACGCTTTCGGCGAAGCCCTCCGGAAATACACAAACCCCTCACCACTCCCTTTGACCGCCATGCTCTACAACTGGGGGCACGCACTCCAGCACGCCGGACAACACGACGGGGCGATCAGGGCGTATCGAGCTGTACTCGCATATTTGCCCACCCATGCACAGGCCCTTCGGGCCCTCACCGAATGACCGCATACGCGAATAGACCACGAGCCAGCCTCTAGTGTCGGGGCTGTCCAGCAACGGCACCTCTCTGTGTCAAGTGGCTGAGGTCAATGAGGTATCCCCGTCACGGAGCGTGGTGCGATAGACGACGTCGGCCAAGCGACGCTTGAGGCAGCGGAGGGCTTCTTTGTGTCCCTTTCCCTCGCCGCGTTTGCGCTGGTAGTACGCCTGTCCGGCGGTGTCGTGGCGGATCTGGGTGATGGCCATGACGTGCAACGCGGAGTTCAGCTGCCGGTCTCCGGCTCGTGGGAGTCGGTGCCGCTGCACGTCTCCGGAGGACACTTCCAGCGGCGCGACGCCGCAGTAGGACGCGAAGGCGGCGGCCGAGCGGAAGCGGTCGACGTCCGCGGTGCGGGTGAGTACCTTCGCGGCAAGGAGATCGCCGATGCCGTGGAGTTCGGTGAGGGTGGTGCCGGAGGCGGCCACTGCCGTGGTGATCTGCTCGGTGCTCGTGGCGATCCGCCGGTCCAGGCGCCGGATCTCAGCGATCAGCTCGGTGGCCAGGCCGCGAAGGGTGCGGGCCAGGGGCGTTTTTTGGGTGGACGCCGCGCAGGGCGCGTCGGCGGTGTGCTTGCGCGGGAGGCCGGCGGGAACCAGCTTGGTCATCAGGACGTGCAGCCGGTTGACGGTCTGGGTGCGGGTGCGGACCATGTCGTCCCGGTGCTCGGTCAGGGTGCGCAGGGCGGCGATCGCCTCGTCGACATGGGTGCTGTGGAGCCGGGTCGCGCGCGAATGCGTGCGGACGGGGCAGTGTGCCCGGATCTGGTAGAAGACTGCCACGGCGATCCCCAGGGAGGCTTGGTATGCGGAACCAAATCTCCCCTCGAATGTGGTGTTCCGCGCCCGATAGCTGTCCCGCCGCCGGCTCCTACCGTCGCGCTCACCGACACGATCCGCCACGGAGTCGGTCCGCTCGGCGGGGTCGGGCAAGCCGGCGTCGATGCCCTGCGCACTCATCGATGCGCGGCCCGGCGTCAATGATCAGCCATGTCTGGGCAGATCCTGTTCCGCCCAGACGACCTTGCCGCCCGCAATCCAGCGGCTGCCCCACCTACACGACAGCTGGGAGACCAGGAGAATGCCTCGGCCACCTTCGTCGCTACTGCAGGTGTGACACAAGCGCGGGAAGGACTTGCCGGCATCGGAGACTTCGCAGGTCAGCAGCCGATGTTTGATCAGACGCAGGGACACGGGTCCGACGCCGTGGCGGATCGCGTTGGTCACCAGTTCGCTGGCGATCAACTCCGTGTCCATGGCCAGGCCCTCCAGCCCCCATTGGGTCAGTTGCCGGGTCACCAGGCCGCGGGCACGGCAGACGACGGCGGGGTCACGGGGCAGATCCCACGAGACGGTCTGGACGGGGCTCAGAGAACGGGTCCGGGCCACCAGCAGGGTGACGTCGTCAGAGGGTGACTGGGTGGGCAGCGCCTCGATCACTGCGGAGCACAGGGCTTCCAGGGGTCGATGGGGCTGGGCCGCCAGAGTGGAGCCCAGTTGTCGCATTCCGATGTCGATGTCACGTTCGCGGGCCTCGACCAGGCCGTCGGTGTAGAGAGCGAGCAAGGACCCGTCGGGAAGCTCCACATTCACTGGCTCGAAGGGGACCGATCCGACGCCGAGTGGAGCTCCGGTGGGCAGGTCGGGGAACGTCACCGTGCCTTGCGGGTCGACGATCGCGGGCGGGGGGTGTCCGGCTCGTGCCATCGTGCACTGCCGGTGGATCGGGTCGTACACGGTGTAGAGGCAGGTGGCGCCGACGGCGGCCAAGGCCGCGTCCCCGGCGTCGGGGTCTTCCTCGGCGTGGCGCCGGACGGTGTCGTCGAGGTGGGCCAGCAGTTCGTCGGGGGACAGGTCCATGTCCGCGAGAGTGCGTACAGCCGTTCGGAGCATTCCCATGGCCGCCGCTGCGTTGATGCCGTGCCCGACGACGTCCCCGACGACCAGGGCCACCCGGGCGCCGGGGAGGGGAATCACGTCGAACCAGTCGCCTCCGACGCCGTTGTCCGCATCGGCCGGCAGGTAGCGCGAGGCGGCCTCGATGGCCGTACTGCCCCTCAAGTGCTGGGGCAGCAGGCTGCGTTGGAGCGTGAGGGCCGTGGCATGCTCGCGCGTGTATTGGCGGGCGTTGTCCAGCGACGGCGCGGCCCGGGTGACCAGCTCCTCCGCCAGGAGCAGGTCGTCCTCCTGGAACGGCTCAGGGTTCTCGCTGCGGATGAACAAGGCCACACCCAGCACGGCATGGCGCGCAAGAATGGGCACGAGCATCATGGAGTGCATCCCGTTCTCACGGATCGCCTGCGCCCGCGCGGGGTCCTGGTCGACCCAGGTACCCGGAGAGGTGTCCAGGACAGGTTCCAGGTGAGAGCTGCCGGAGGACAGCACGCGGATCCAGGGCGAGGTCGGCGGGACGAAGATCGGCTCCCCACGCACCCACGGAGACTCCGGGGTTCCCGAGTGGATCGAGGCCAGGCCTGCGCGGCGGAAGGTCTGGCGGCGCTCCCCCGTCGAGCGGATGCGGGCCGCTGGTTCTTCGCCGAGCGGGACGAAATCCGCCAAGTCGACAACAGCGTAGTCGGCCAGGAGGGGCACGGCGAGGTCGGCCAGTTCCTGGCTGGTCTGCATCACGTCCAGGGTGCTGCCGATCCGGGTGCTGGCCTCGCTGAGGATGGCAAGACGCTCGTGCGCCCGTTGGCAGCCGGTGACATCCACGGTCAGGGAGCACACCTCCAGCGGCCGGCCGTGGCCGTCGTGGAGGCAGAAGAACGACGCCGCCAGGGCATGCTCCCGGCGCTGATCCTCCGGTGGCCATGCCCGCCACTCGTGGGCCGCAGGCGTGCCACTCTTCAGTACCTGCCGCATCACCGCCTCGAGCGCTTCGGATTCGAAGCCGGGCCGCGAATCCGTGAGGCGACGTCCGAGCCGCCGGTCATGGGGGACGCCGTCCAGGCGTTCCATGACGTCGTTGACCCAGGTGCAGCGCAGTTCCGAGTCACGGACGACGATGCCGATCGGCGTGCGCATGAGAAGTGACTCGCGCACCGATCCGGTGGTCGCCACCCGGGAGAGCGCGGCGATGTTGGTGCCGGAGACGAGCCAGTGGACATTCCCGTCCAGCCCCCACAGCAGCGAGATCCGCAAACCCACGTGGAGCGTCCGGCCGTCACGATGACGGACCGCCGTGGTACCGGACCACCCGCCCCGCGCCCGGCACTCCTCAACAAACGCCTGTACCTGCCACATGCTCCGGGACAACGGCATCACGAACCAGGCGGGCCGGCCCACCACCTCCCTGGCCGAGTAGCCGACCAGCCGCTGTGCGGCGCTCGTCCACCCGACGACCCGCCCCTCGGCGTCGATCATCGCGATTGCGGAATCGGTTGCCTCGTCGGTGTTCTGCGGCTTCCTGAGGACGCCTTGGAAAGTGTCGGTCACTGGCATCTCCTCGGGTGGATCTGATCTCGAAGGATGGACGGGTGCGGGCCGATCGCCGCAGAACGGGTGCGGGGCGATCCCGCCCTGCACGACGCTAGGGGTGGGCAGCACGACAGCCATTGGGCGCGCAATACGACCTTCGTGCAGAAATTGGTGCCGATGAACTAATCCACCCGGGGCTCGCCCCGCGCCCGCGTTGCCGGGGGCAGGCCCCTCACACCTACGGAGAAACGAGTAGATCACAAGGCCCGCTGTAGAATCAGGAGCATGGCTGCAGAGTATCCGGGCGCCGTAAAGCAACTGTCCGTGGTCGCGGAGAACGTAGGGTCACGCCTCTCGGAGGTAAGCCGCGACGTAGGGGAGTACGTTATTGCCGAGATCCCGGATCTCAGGGGCGACGAGACTGTCGTCAAAATCCTGCAGGCGAGTGTCGCGGAAAACGTCGCCACCTTGCTTCACATTTTCGAGAACGACATACCCCTGGACAATATCGAGGGGCCCGTGGCCGCCTCGGAGTACGCCAGAAGGCTCGCCCAGAGGAATGTTTCCGTCAGCGCGATGGTCAGGGCCTACAGGATCGGCCATTGGCGTTTCCTGCAATGGTGTCTCGACGAACTCGACCGGCAGGGCACCGACAAGGACCTCTACGCGGCCACCAACCGGCACATGCAGCAGGTGAGCTTCGGCTACATCGACCGGGTGACCGAGCACGTCATCGACGTCTACCAATTCGAACGCGATCACTGGCTGCTCAGCCAGACCGCCGTGCGCGCCGCGCGCGTACGGGACATCCTCGCCGAGCAGGAGGTCGACCTCGACTGGGCGGAATCAGCCCTTGGTTACCGACTCCGGCAGCATCACCTCGGAATGGTGGCCTGGCTGCCCCGGCTGACCAGTGGGGAGTCCGGACTGGCCCGACTCGACCGGATGACCCGCGTGATCGCCAAGGAGCTCGAATGCCCTGCCAGGCCGCTGTTCGTCCCTCGCGACGAAATTCTGTCCTGGGCCTGGTTGCCGTTCGGCTCGCACAGCGACGTTCCCTGGGAACGGTTGTCGAATGTGATCGAAAGCAGCGATCCTTCCGTGCACACATCCTTTGGGCGCGTGGAGATCGGAATCGAGGGATTCCGCTGCACGCACCGGCAGGCACTGCGCACGCAGGAAATCGCGGCGGTGGCGAGTCCGGCACCCCGGTTCACCGAGTACTCCAGTGTGGCTCCGATCGCCCTGATGTCCTCGAACATCCAGGACATGCGCGCTTGGGTGTGGAGCGTCCTGGGCCCCTTGGCCGTCGACGACGAGAACTGCGCACGGCTGCGGGAGACCGTGCAGATCTTTCTCCAAAACGGTTGCAGTTACACCGCCACTGCCGGCATTCAAATTCTGCACAAGAACACCGTGCAGTACCGCATCCGGAAAGCCGAAGAAATACTGGGACACCCTGTCCAGCAACGGCACACCGATCTGGAAGTAGCGTTGCTTGCGGTTCAGTACCTCGGCTCGACGCTCCTTCGCACCAGCCCCGCATGAGACGCTCAGTGACGCTGTCCGGCTTCAGTGCTGTCTCCCGTCGGATCGTGCGAGCTGGGGTGTCAGAGCATCGCCTTCTGGGGTTGTGTGGGCACCACGATGACCGTGGTGGTGTCGGCGGCCAGCGTTGCCCTGAATTCCCGCTCCAGGTCCTCGGTGGTCTCCACATCGACCGCGCGGCAACCGAACCCGCGGGCCACGGAGGTGATGCCGCGCCCCGGCAGGTCGAGTCCCGGAACGCCCGGCGTCTCCTCCAGCACCGCGAACGACTTGAGGATGGAGTACTCCTGGTTGCGCATGACCACGTAGACGATCGGCAGCTTGTGCTGGGCCGCTGTCCAGACGGCCTGCACGGAGTACTGGAAGGAGCCGTCGCCGATCAGGCCGACAACCGGCCGGTCGACGCCCCTGTCCCGGTCACCCAGCGCGACCCCCACCGCTGCCAGCGTGCCCCAGCCGATGCCCCCCGCTGGCCGTGGTGAAGAACGATCCGGTCCTGACGGTGGGGAGCCACTCGACCTGCTGGGCCATGGTGGAGGTCGATTCGTTGACGATGACCGCGTCGGGAGGCCTGACCCAGCTGAGGGCCGCATAGACCTCCGGCGGAGTGAGGGGATTGCTGGGCACCTGCGGAAGGTGACGGGGCCGCGCCATCGGTTCCGGCGCGGTCCGTGCGGATCCCTCCGCGACCATGTCCTGCAGCAGCCCGATCGCCGTTGCGGGGTCGCCGAGGAGGCTGTCGCCCACCCGTGCCGCCGCGGCGACCGCGGGGTCGGCGGTGATCTGCAGCAGCTCCGTGCCCGCCGGGAGGTAGTCGCCGGGAACGTAGGGGTAGTACCGGAAGACCTCCGCGCCGATCACGACGACCAGATCGTGCCCGGCCAGCCGGTCGCTGATGGTCTTCACGGACATCCCGAGCGGACCGCGGAAGAGGGAATGGTCCTCCGGGAAGGAGGCACGGTCCAGCAGCGGCGCCCCGTAGACGGCCGCACGCAGCCTCTCCGCCAGGGCGACCGCCGCATCCCATCCGCCGCCGCGGTCCACCTCCGGTCCGAAGACCAGCGCAGGACGCCGGCTGGCGGAGATGCGGTAAGCGAAGCTCCGCAGGACGCTCCGCGTCGGGGGCAACCCGGTCGCTCACCGTCCGCACGCGGGCGGGGCCGGACAGCGGCTGCTTCCAGTCGTCCATGGGGACCGACAGCAAGTTAGACCCTCGTTCCGGTCGGCAGCACGGCACGGGCGATGCCGGTGAGGTTGCCCTGCAGGACGAGGATCTCCCTCCGGTTCGATCCGTCGAGATCGGCCGCGTAGACGTTCCCGGCCAGGTCTGTCACGTACATGCGGCCGTCGTCCGGATCGAGGGCGAGACCGATGCCTTCCATGAGGTGGGTCAACAGGATCTCGGGCGTCCGCCGCCTGCCCGGCGGGTCCATCGGCGAGCGGTTCACGCTGTTGCCCCGCGGCGGGTCCCCGCGATCCGTCCAGTACAGCATGCGCTCCGCGAGGTCGAGCTCCAGGTCGATCGGCTCCGGCAGCCCCTCGAACAGCACCTCGATGTCGCCGCGTTCGGCCGCTCTCTCCCCGGCGGGCAGGTCGACTCCGGCCCGTAGGATCTTCCCGAGCCCCGCGTCACTCGGGCCCTTCTGTGTCCAGTAGAGGTGTCCGCCGACAGGGTCGACGGCGACTCCCACGCACCACCTGGTCTCGTCGCGACGGTCGTCCTCTCCCTGTCCCGTCTGCACGAGGGTCTCGACGTTCGAGCCGTCGAGGTCGCAGCGCATCACGCGCATGCCCTCGCGATCACCCCAGTACAGCTTCCGGCCGGCGGCCTCGCAGTGGAGCTGCTTCGGCGTGTACGTGACGCCGCTGGGGACGATCGTCGTGCGGTTGCCTCCGTCCAGGTCCACGCGTTCGATCGATCCGTCGTTCTCCGGGGGAAGGCCCATGTTCGTCCAGTAGATGTGCCCGGCCACGACATCGACGGCGACCCCGTCGGGGACCCTGCACCCGGTGACGACGACCTTCTTGTCGGAGCCGTCGGGGTTCACGCAGAACAGGCGGCCGCCACTGCTGGCCTCGAGCACGAACAGTCTTTCCTGGCGCCGCGTCACGGTCCCTCCTTCGCCGGGCTACCGGCTGGGGCGCTCGGCGGGCCGGACGGGTCGTGCTGGGCGCGCACGGCGAGCAGGGCCGAGAGCATCGCGTCGCGCCGGGCGGCCAGTTCATCGACCGAGTGGCCGTCCGCCTCCTCCAGGACGCCGCCCACGATCTTCTCCTTGAGCTCTGGCGTGAACTCGGGGGTGCCCAGTTCCTGCCAGGACGCCACCATCCGCGGCATGAGGGTGTCCATGAAGTGCTGGATGCCGCCCGCCCCTCCGCCGAGATGCCACAGCAGATGCGGGCCCATGACGCCCCATCTGAGCCCCGGCCCCCAGGACACCGCGTCGTCGGAGTCCGCCACGTCGAGCACCCCCTCCTGGACCAGGTAAACGACCTCGCGGTACAGCGCGGCCTGGATACGGTTGGCGACGTGCCCGGGAAGCTCCTTTTTGAGGTGAATCGGCTTCTTGCCGATCGCGGCGTAGAACGACATGGCGTTCCGGATCGTCTCCGGGGCGGTCTTCGTTCCGCCGACGACCTCGACCAGCGGGACGATGTGCGGGGGGTTGAAGGGATGACCGATGACGGTCCGCTCCGGACGCCGGCACTCGGCCTGGATGACGCTCATCGTGATGCCCGACGAACTCGACGCTATGATCGCGTCCGGCGGTGTGGCGTCGTCGAGGTCGGCGAACAGCCGGACCTTGAGCTCCGGGCGCTCCGGCGCGTTCTCCTGTACGAAGTCGGCGTCCGCGACGGCCTGACGCAGGTCTGCGGTGAACCTCAGGCGATCGGGCGAGGCTTCGGGCGCGAGCCCGATCGAGGCAGCCGCGTCCCATGCCGCCTCCACGTACGACCGCAGGGCCGCCTCCCCGGTGGGGGCGGGGTCGGTCGCCGTGACGTCGAAGCCTCGGGCGAGATAGTGCGTCGCCCAGCTCGCACCGATCGTGCCGGTGCCGACGATCGCCACGCGGTGGACGGGTTTGTGCGCATTCATGGCTGGTCACTCCTGGGAGTCGGACGCGGGCTGTGGGGAAGGGAGGCGGCTGACGTGGCCGGCATCAGCGGCCGTGCCAGACGGGGGCACGCTTCTCGGCGAACACCCGCGCGCCTTCCCGCGCGTCTCGCTGGCGGCCAGCCCGCTCGTGAGCTCGTCCTGGCGTCTGAAGGCGTCGCTCTCGTTCAGGCCCTGCGTTTCGCGCAGGACCTCCTTGACGGCCGCCAGCGCCAGCGGTGCGTTCCGCGCGACGCGCCCCGCCAGCTCGCGGGCCAGGTCCAGCGCGGCGCCCGGTGGGGTCAGCTCGTTGACGAGCCCGTACTCCTCGGGTTCGTAGGACCACTTCACCCACGGCTTCGGCAGCGTGGTGGCCTGCCGGTTGCCCAGGTAGGGGTCGCCGATCACCAGTTCCCGGTGCTGCTGGCCCGAGGTGACGATCAGGGGGGTGTTCCCGTGGTAGGCCGCAACCAGGTTCCCCATGGCATTGCCGGGGCCGGCCGAGGAATGGACGTTGACCAGGGCTGGGCGGCGGGTGACCTGGGCGAAGGCGTCGGCCATCACGATGACGGAGGCCTCCTGCAGCGCCAGGACGTAGGTGAAGTCCTCAGGGAAATCCTGAAGGAACGGCTGCTCGGTGGAGCCGGGATGGCCGAAAACCGTGGTGAGTTGGAGGGTCCGCAGCAGATCGTAGGTCACGCTTCGGACGGTGGATTGCTCAGTCATCGTTGGCCACCGATTTCGTACGGTGAGACAAGGCTGCGCCTGTGGGCGTGGGCTCGTGGCGCGGGCCGTAAGCGGACTGCGGGGCGGGGACGGGTGTCAGCGGCCCTGCCAGTGAGGCGGGCGCTTCTCGGCGAAGGCGCGGGCGCCCTCCTTGGCGTCCTCGGATGCCAGGACCGGTGCGACGATCCGGTCCTGCTCGTGGAAGGCCTCCTGATCGCCGAAGGCGGTGCGTTCGTTGACGACGCGATGGACGGCTGCCACGGCCAGGGGGGCGTTGTGCGCGATGCGGGCCGCGAGTTCCAGGGCCCTCGTCAGTGCCTCACCCGGTTCGGTGAGGTGGTTGACGAGGCCGAACCGCTCAGCGCGTTCGGCGGGCAGCGGATCGCCTGTGAGCAGGAGTTCCAGGGCGATGTTGCGGGGGATGCGTTCGGGAAGGCGCACGATGCCCCCTTCGGGGGGCACGATGCCGTAGTGGACCTCGGTCTGGCCGAAGGTGGCGTCCCGGGCGGCCACGATGATGTCGCAGGCGAGTGCCATCTCGGTTCCGCCGCCCAGCGCGTAGCCCTCGACGGCCGCGATGAGAGGCGTCTTGATCTCGGCGCGGGTGACGCCCGCGAAGCCGCGGCCGGGGACGATAGGGGTGTCTCCGGCCGCGAATGCCTTGAGGTCCATGCCCGCGCTGAAGACGCCACCGGCCCCGGTGAGGATGCCGACCGTGAGGTCGTCACGGGCGTCGAGGTGGTCGATGGCGTCGGCCAGTGCCCGGGCGGTGGCGCCGTCGATGGCGTTGCGGGCCTCCGGCCGGTCGATGGTGATCACCAACGTACCGTCATGTTCCTCGGTCCGCACGGTCGCCGTGTTCGGGGCGATGGTCATGGTGGTGTTTCCCTCCTCCCCCCCGGCCCTGCCCAGCAGGGCTTTCAGGTGATCGCTTCCGCCGTGCGCAGGTCCTCGATCCCCTCGACGTCGAAGCCGAGGTCGCGGAGCACGTCCACGGTGTGTTCGCCCAGATCCGGGGCCGGGCCCGGGCGGACCTTGTGCTCCTGGTCCACTCGCACGGGGCTGTCGACAGTCAGGTGCGGCTCGGCGCTGTCGCAGTCGATCGGCACGAGGACCTTGTTGGCGGTGAGCTGGGGGTCGTGGGCGCATTCCTCGAGCGTCTGGACGACTCCGTAGGTGAGACCCGCCGTGTCCAGCAGCTCACGCCACTGGGCCAGCGGCCGGGTCGCGAAGGTCTTGTCCAGCAGGGCGACGATCTCCGACGCATGCGCGCGGCGGCTCGGGGTGTCGGCGTAGCGCGGGTCCTCCGCCGCCTCAGGATGGCCGATGGCCTTGAGGAAGAGGGGAACCTGCTTGTCCTCGTTGGCGAAGACGAGTATCAGCCAGCGGTCGTCGGCCGTGCGGTACATGTTCGCCAGCGCATTCGGCGGGTCGGACCGGTCGACCGGGCGGGGGGTCTTCGCCCCGACCAGTACGGCTTGCAGCCACATGCCCGCCGCCCAGGCACCCTCGGCGAGCAACGACGCCGTGACCCGTGCACCCTGTCCTGTCTTCTCCCGCCGGTACAGCGCGGTCATGATCCCGGCGAACAGGGTGATCGCCGTGGAGTGGTCGCCCGATCCGAACACGTTCATGGCCGGCGGCACGCCGTGCTGGCGTGTCACGTCCATCAGGCCGCTGCGCGCCCAGTACGCCGTCACGTCGAAGCCTGGCAGATGCGCATCCGGGCCGTCCTCGCCGAAGCCGGTGACATCGGCGTAGATCAGCCGCGGATTGAGGGGGGCCAGAGCGTCGTACTCCAGGCCCAGCCTCTCGCGCGTCGGCGGCGGGAAGTTGGTGATCAGTACGTCGGCCCACCGCACCAGCCGGTCGAGCACGGGCTTGGCGGCGGGCGACTTCAGGTTGAGCGCGATGCTGCGCTTGTTCCGGTTGTCCAGCTGCCAGGGGTAGTTGATGCCTTCGACGTGAGGATTGGGCGGAATCCGGTCGAGCGACCGGTACGCGTCCCCGATGTGCGGTGGTTCCACCTTGACCACGTCGGCACCGAAGTCTCCGAGCACGGTGGCCGCGGCCGGTCCGGCGATGAAGCTCGCGAGATCGACGACATGCAGTCCCTGCAGGAGGGGCGTGTTCTCCATGGCTGGTCCTCTTCTTCGGACGTGTCGCGTACCGGGTCAGCGGGCCGGGGCCATGGGCATGAAGGCGTTGTAGCCGGTGATGTCGCGGCCCACGATCAGTGCCTGCACCGTGTCGGTCCCCTCGTAGGTGTCGATGGCCTCGATGTCGCACAGGTGCCGGGCCACGTGGTAGTCGAGGAGGATGCCGTTGCCGCCGAGCATGTCGCGGGCGTCGGCGAGGATGGCCCGGGCGCGCTCGGTGTAGTGCATCTTGGCCAGAGCCACCCGCGGCATCGAGTCCTTGCCCTCGTCCAGGAGCTGGCTGAGCCGGAACTGCATACACAGCATGTCGGTGATGTCCGCCAGCATCCGCGACAGCCGGTACTGGATGAGCTGGAAGGCCGCCAGTGGCATCCCGAACTGCTTGCGCTGCTTGGCGTAGGCCAGGGCCGTCTCGTAGCCCGCCACGGCGGCGCCGATCGCCTCCCAGGCCACGCAGAACCGCGAGGCCAGCAGCACCTTCTCGGTGTCGCGGAAGGTGTTGACGTTCACTAGCCGGTTCTCGGCGGGCACCCGGACGTCGGTGAGGGAGATCTGCGCGTTCTGCACGCAGCGCAGCGCCATCTTGCCCGTGATGACCTGGGCGTCGAACCCGGGCGTGCCCTTCTCGACCACGTAGCCGCCCACGTGCCCGTCCTCACCGCGCGCCCAGATGATCACGTAGTCGGCGATGGTCGTGTTGCCGATCCACCGCTTGTGACCGTTGAGGACGTAGAAGTCCCCGTCCCGGCGTGCGGTCGTCTCCAGCTTGACCACGTCCGTGCCGTGGGCGGGCTCGGTCAGGCCGAAGGCGCCGATCTTCTCCAGGCGCGCCATCGGCGGCAGGAAGCGCTGCTTCTGCTCCTCCGAGCCCAGCAGCGCGATCGACGTCATGGCCAGCGCCGAGTGCACCCCGGTGAACGTGGAGATGCTCAGATCACCGCGGGCCAGCTCGAGGATCACCATGCCGGCCGTCACATTGCTCATCCCCGGACAGCCGTATCCGGAGATCTGGAAGCCCGCGATACCGAGTTCCGCGAGCTTGGGGACCAGCTCGAAGGGGAATTCCGCCCGCTCCCAGTAGGGGTTGATGATCGGGGTGACCTCCTGGTCCATGAAGTCCCGGACCTTCTGGCGGAGCGCCTTCTGCTCGTCGGTGAGCAGGTCGCTCAGCAGGTAGTAGTCCGTGTGCTCGGATCCGCCCAGCACCGGGGGCTGGACGACCGGGTGCCCGTTCCCGGGGCCCACGGTGGTGAGGTCGACGGGCGTCAGCGTGTCCTGGCCTATCGCGTTCATCTCCCGCTCCTTCCGTTCCGGAAGACCGGATGGTGTCGGTGACTCCGACCCTAGAAGCAGACCACGCGAGAGCCATTGGACCCAGAACACCACCTTTGGGTACATTTTAGTGGCCTCGCACCAATTTCTCCGATAGCGCTGGTCAAGCCAGCCTTGCAGCAGGGCTTCGGGCGCACCACAGCGCCACTTGGCTGCCCAACGCCGTCACGGCGATCGGAGGGAATCAACATGATCACGCCGAAGGAATGGGTCGGGCTGCTGCCGCCGACCTTCGAGCCGGACTACATCGAGCGCGCCGTGGTGCCGTACCTCTCGAGCGGCGAGTACGTGGGGGAACGGCCGACACTCCCCATGATCGATCTCGCCCTGAGCAAGGAGAACGCGGCCCCGCCGCACTTCTGGGGCATGCTCTACGACGGATGGGCGCCCGACCCCAAGGAGGGCACCACGGTCTTCATCACGGGCTACAACCAGCGAGGACCGGACAACGAGCGCAAGAAGATCTACGCCTCGGCAACCACGCCGGACCTCTACGCCGCCCAGTACGCCGGCAAGGTCCACGGCTTCCTCACCCGGCTCTTCGCCGACGCCAACGCAGGCAAGCCGCTGATGCACGAGTACTACGCGAACTACTTCGACCTCTACTGGGACCTCCACCTCGGCGTCACCGGCGAGGCCATCCCGGCCGAGGTCCGGGAGATCGGCGCCCGCTTCACCGACGTCCTCGGCCACTGGTACCCGACCTCGGACATCGTCCACGACAGCATCATGCGCGTGCGCGCACTGCGCCCGCGCCTCAAGGAGTGGATCGACAGCCGGGTGCAGGCAGTCATCGACGGCAACGTCCCCAATCCCCAGGGGACGTTTGTCCACTACTGGCTCCAGAACGGCGCAGGAGGCGATAACTTCCGCCGCGAGGACATCGTCTTCGAGTGCTTCCACAACTTCCTGGCGTTCAGTCAGTGGGGCGGCAACACGCTGTACAACACCATGGCCCTGCTGGACGCGGCACACGGCGACCCGGCCGTCAGGTCGTGGTTCGCCCGGACGATGACGGGACGCCCGGACGAGGCGGACGGCGGCGCCTTCACCCCGCTCGACCGGTTCGTGATGGAAAGTAGACAAGGGGAACCGGGCCTCGCAGGCCCGGTTCGAGTGCAGGTCGTCGTCGGGCAGCACGGGCCGGCTGCCGGTGGCTACCGCGACTGCGTGCCGGGCGGTGAGGGTGCGACGGCCGTCAGAGGAGGTGACGCTTACCCGGCGCGGGCCGTCGATCCGGCCCTGCCCGCGGAACAGGTCGGCGCCGATGGACTTGACCCAGTTGGCCTGCCCGGAGTCGTCCCAGTCAGTGACGTAGTGATCGCGTCGGGCGAAGACCCGGGCGGTGTCGAGTGGCCCGGTGACCGCTTGGCGGGCACCGTCCACCCGGCGTGTGTCCGAGACCGCGATGACTGGCCGCAGCAGTGCCTTGCTGGGCACGCAGGCCCAGTACGAGCACTCCCCGCCGACCAGTTCACGCTCGACCACGGCGACGCTCAGACCTGCCGTGCGTGCTCGGCGGCGTTCTGGCCGACCGGACCGGCCCCGAGCACGATCACGTCGTAGGTGTCTTCCGCGGTGGTATCTGAAGGGTTTTCGGGTGAAGTGTTCATGGTTTCATCGTTCCTCGGGTCAGGGCGATCCGCTCGGCTCACGGCCGGCGGCGGATGGAAAGCTGCTCTGTGGGCGGTGACGCTGATCGGAGTTCGGTCAAAAACCGGGGAAGAGCGTCCGCAGGTCGTCGAGGGTGATCGAGCCGGTGGCCGTCAAGGGGTCCTGGAGGCGGTTGCGGCCGTAGATGAGCCGCAGTACCGACTCTGCGGGGCCGGTCAGGAGCGCGGTGGGGTCGGTGGGAGGGGTCGGGTAGAGGTGGAGTTCGGTGTCGATGTCGAGGAGCAGGGTCTGCTGGGGATCGCTGAGCTGCACTTGGACGCGCTGCGGTGCGAGGCGGGTGAGGGCGTTGGCGTTGCGGAAGCGGGTGGCCACCAGGTCGATCCGCTCCCAGAGCAGCACCACGTCGGGTGCGGCGAGCACCGCCCGCTCGTCCAGCGCGACCATGACGTCCCAGGCGTGTACGGCCTGCTCCGACAGCCGGTAGCCGGCGTACGAGGCCAGATCGAGCAGGCCGGCGAAGTACGGGACGCGCAGGGACGTGCGTTGCCCGGCGTCGACCGAGTCCAGGAGCGCCAGATGGTCTTCGTCGGCCTCCCGCCACGCGGCGCGCTGTTCGACGGGGGACATCGCGTCCCACCGTTCCCACACCGGCAGCAGCTCCTCGCGGACCGGGCCCCGCTCGTCACCCTTGAGGCCCCGTTCCACGAGCGTGGTGCAGATCTCCGCGCCGCTGCCCAGATGGGACAGCACCTGTCCGATGTTCCAGCCCTCGGCGAACGACGACCCGGCGAGCCGGTCGGGGGGCAGTTCGGCGACGGCCTGCCCCAGCCGTTGGGACGATTCGTGCAGTGCGCCGATCCAGCGGTCGGCGGCGGTCACGCCCCGTCCCCGCTTCGGTACGCGAGGTCGGCGGCGGTAAGGCCCTCGAGCGCCATGCCCAGCTGGGTGCCTTCGGCCATGCGCCGGCTGATCCGCTGCCGCAGGGTGACGGCCAGATAGCGGGTGAGCAACTGCGGCTTGGCGGCGAGCTGCTCGGCGAGTTCCTGGGCCCGGGGCAGCACCCGCTCCAGCGGCAGTACCTCGGCGACGGCGCCCCACCGTTCGGCCTGGTCGGCGGTGAAGGAGCCCTGGGTGAGGGTGAGGTAGCGGGTGCGGTTGACGCCGATGGCCTCCTCCCAAGCGATCTGGATGCCGTCGCCGGGCACGATGCCGAAGGTCAGGTGGGGGAAGTCGGAGAAGACGGTGGTGTCCGCGGCCACGACGATGTCGGCCAGCAGCGCGTACTCGCTGTGTACGGAGGCCGGTCCGTTGACGGCGGCGACGATCGGCATCTCCAGGTCCACCAGGCGCTGCATGACCCGGCGGCCCTCGGCGACGGTGCGGTCCCACTGCGCGGATTCCAGCAGCTGTTCGAGACGAACGTGCAGGGACCGTTCTTCCTCACCGCAGCGCTGGCGGAGAAGATGGCGGCCCGAGGTGGCGGCAGCATCGTCAATGTCACGACAATTGCCGCACAGCGTGGCATTCCCGGCACTGCCGCCTACGGGTCGGCGAAGGCCGCGGTCGATTCCCTGACCCGCACCTGGGCGGTCGAGTTCGGCGGCCGCGGGGTCCGGGTGAACGCCGTCGCACCCGGTCACACCCGCACCGAGAACGTCACCAGCATGATCGGTGAGGAGACCTTCGAGCGTATCGGCACCGAGGTGCCGCTCGGCCGGCTCGCCGGCCCCGAGGAGATCGCCGAGGCGATCCTCTTCCTGGCCTCCCCGCGCGCCAGTTACGTCACCGGCACCCTCCTCACCGTGGACGGCGGAGCGGTCGCCCTCACCTGACGCTCCTCGTACCTGGTGACCGCGCGAGCGTTCCCGCAATGCTCATACATGCATATATCGCCCCGCGAAGGCGGGCAACGAACCGACACCCCAAGGGACAATCATGGGACTGCTGAACGACAAAGTGGTGCCAGGCGGAGGACCAGGGTACGGATCGATCGGACCGTGGGCGGGCGGCCGCGCCGCCTCGGTGCCCAGGTCGCGGCATGCCGCCGTTTGAGCAGGTCGCGGTGCCAGCGCAAGATCGTGTCGGAGCGTACCGACAGCCGGAGTTGGCGCAGCTTACCCACTACCCCCTTCAACCCGCCGGTTCGCCCCGCGGCGGGCCGGCGGTCGGCACCGCCCCGGCAGGCAGCAGCCAGGAGCCCCATCAGGTGAACGCCGCCAACTGTCGCTTCAGGTCGACAGCGTGCGGCTTGCCCGTTGCAAGGCCAGGTAGGCCTTCACCCACCCGTAGGTGTCCCGGCAGGCGAAGAACGAGTGCCCGGCCACGGCGCCGGCCAGCTCGGACTGCCTGGCCCACAGCGCGTCGATCACCTGCTGCTCGCCCGCACCCGAATGGGCGCCGCCACGCGTGGTAACGGAGTCGTCAGCCGATTTGGTTTTCCGGTAGAACGGACGCTTACCCCGGATCCTGGGGAGCGGGCGCGCATGCGGTGCGCCCAGCGCCTGACCAGCCGTGCAGGTGTGCACCTGTCAACCCTCACGGGGAGGCGACGACGCCTCCCCGTAACCAGACAAAGGGGTCACCCGTGGCAGCGGAGATTGTGAATCCCCGCACCGATACCAGCAGCGACAGCGATCCGGATCACTTCCCGATCGACCCGGCCTTCGCGCTGCACCGTGGCGGCAAGATGGAGGTGTCCGCCACCGTGCCGGTGCGCGACGCCGAGGACCTGTCCCTGGCCTACACACCGGGCGTCGCCAAGATCTGCACCGCCATCGCCGAGCAGCCCGCACTCGTCCACGACTACACCTGGAAGTCGAAGGTCGTCGCGGTCGTCACGGACGGTACCGCCGTGCTGGGTCTCGGCGACATCGGGCCGGAGGCGTCGCTCCCGGTGATGGAGGGCAAGGCGATCCTGTTCAAGCAGTTCGGCGGGGTGGACGCGGTGCCGATTGCGCTGGCCTGCACCGACGTGGACGAGATCGTCGAGACCGTGGTCCGGCTGGCCCCGTCCTTCGGCGGGGTGAACCTGGAGGACATCTCTGCCCCGCGCTGCTTCGAGATCGAGCGGAAGCTGCAGGAACGGGTCGACATCCCGGTCTTCCACGACGACCAGCACGGCACCGCCGTGGTCACCCTGGCCGCGCTGCGCAACGCCGCCCGGCTGACGGGGCGTGCGCTGGGCGAACTGCGCGCGGTCATCTCGGGCGCGGGCGCGGCCGGGGTGGCCATCGCCAAGATCCTGACCGAGGCTGGGATCGGCGATGTGGCGGTCACGGACCGCGGGGGCGTGGTGCACGCCGACCGTGAGGATCTCACCTCGGTCAAGCGGGAGCTGGCCTCCTACACCAACCGGGCCGTCCTGACCGGCTCGCTGGAGGAGGCGCTGGATGGCGCGGACGTGTTCATCGGCGTCTCGGGTGGCACGGTCTCCGAGGCGGCGGTGGCCACCATGAAGGAGGGCTCCTTCATCTTCGCGATGGCCAACCCGACTCCCGAGATCCACCCGGAGGTCGCGCACAAGTACGCGGCCGTGGTGGCCACCGGGCGCAGCGACTTCCCTAACCAGATCAACAACGTCCTCGCCTTCCCGGGTATCTTCGCCGGCGCGCTGCACGTGAGGGCCTCGCGGATCACCGAAGGCATGAAGCTGGCCGCGGCCGAGGCGCTGGCGGCGGTCGTGGCGGACGAGCTGAGTGCGGACAACATCATCCCGAGCCCGTTCGACGAGCGGGTCGCCCCGGCGGTCACCGCCGCGGTGGCTGCCGCCGCTCGGGCGGAGGGCGTTGCCCGGCGCTGATGGCTTCCGGCCCCGGCGGAGCCAGGGGGGTGCCCCCGGCCGAAGGCAGGTGGGGCACCCCCAGCCTTCGGCCTGGAGCACCCCACCCAGACGCGAGTCTGGGGGAGAGAGTGCCCCCCATCACCAGACGGCCCCTGGCCTGCGAACCGTCAGGAACTGGCGCAGGCGGTGTTGAGTGCGCACTACGCCTCAGCTGGATCACCGCGCGCTGGTGCAGCCTCGCCGACTGGAAGTCGACGCTGCACCGGCGCGGGAGATTCGCAGGCCGCAGTCGAATGCGCTCGGTGCCGCGTTCGGAGCAGTGAGGACGAGGGCCCGCTCTCCCCTCGCGTGTCTGCGACACCCGCCCGCCCGGCGTGTCGGCCAACGTGGCGTCCCCCGTCACTCCAGGCAAGTTCATGCCGCTCTACCTCACGGAGTGCGCGCCCCGATCGGCTACTTTCTCCGCGCCGCCGGAGGGCCGGAAGCATCCGCGCCCCAATGACGGGGGCCGGGGGCCGGACGGCTCATCCGGTCAGATATTGTTCGGCGGCTGTGGTGATGATGGTGCGTTCTTGGTGGCGACGCTCGTAGTCGAGTACCTGCCGGGTGAGGTCGGCGTCGGCCTCGCGCAGCCGAGCATGGATTTTCTCGGCATTCATGGAGTCGTAACCGGGCCAGGGCTCGCTCCCGCCCAGATCCGCGATCTTGTTCAGGAGCGTGAAACGGCCCGCATGGGCGCGCTCATAGCCCTCGATCGTGGCCAGGTCGGCCTGGGACAGGCGCGGCAGCCGGTCGGTGACCTCGACGACGGTCAGCTCGCCGTAGCCGGGAATCGGCAGCTCGGACTCCGCTACCGCAGCCCCCTTCAACTCCCTCCACATCCGGGTCACGCCAGGCAGCCACCGGGTCGCACCCGCGACCGTCTCCCGCAGACGGCTCCACACGGCACGGACCGCCTGGGCGGCCCCGGTGGAGCCGACTCGCTCCGCGGAGCGGCCGCCGTCCGAGGCTGCCACCGCCGCCGCGGCGTGCTCCGCAAGGCTTCCGCCGAGCGCTTGGAGCAGTTCCTCGTCGTGGCGGCGGATCGAGCCGAGCAGCTCCGCGCCGACGGCATCGTCCGCCTCCCGGGCGAAGCTTTCGCCGGCCCGGCAGGTAGCCACGGCCACGGCGGTGATCGCGTACTCGTCCTCGGCGTTCTTCAGCAGCTGGCGCTCTGGGGCCCTTCTCCAACCCCACAACGCGCCGACCGGTACCGCCATGGCAACGTCGAGGGGCAGCCGGGCAACCCGGGTGGCCTGCACGGCGAAGTCACGCACCCCATCGAGGGCATCCCGGAGCGGGTCGCGCGGCAGCAGCTGCTCCACGTGTTCATCGATGCTGTTGACGTGGTCTTGGGCGTCGACGATGTGGCGCTCCAGGATCCGCCGGTACTCCCCGGTGGGGGCGACGGCGATATGAGCCTGGAACCTGTCGACGACCGCAACTTGGGCGTCACGGACATCGCGCAACGCCGGTACGAGCAAATCCGTGGTCGCTGCCATCACGTGTCTCCTGGCTGGTCGGGTGAGTACGAAGCCGCAGCGATCAGCGGGCCCAGCCGCAAGCCGGCCCTTGACCGCCCGGCGTGCGTCATGGATGGGCCTCTTGCATCCTCCGTGTACCCACCAGAAGCTGCTCGGCGAGAGCGTGACCGGCGCCACCGCCTCCCTGGTCTCGGGCTGCCGCGAACCTGACCGGTTGCCCATCCGCCACCGTGCAGCCGCGCGTGTCGACCGGCGCCAGGGCGTTGACCCAGACGGGTGAAAGTACGGACTCCGCCACGGACTTCCAGTGACCACGTGAAAGCGCACCGTTCCGGGAATGCTCCGACTCATGGCCCAGCCACAGCATGCGATCGACCACAGTCACCACTGAGGCAACAGCTGCCCTGTCCTGCCCATCCAGCACGGCTTTCGTGAGCCAGCAACGGGATGAGTCAAAGCACCGCCCGTGACGTCATCCGTCGCATGCGCCTCGCTGCGCTCGGCCGGGCCGACGGCCGGCCCAAGGTGAGACGTCGGCGACCTGGGGAATCAGCCGCCGACCGGGCTGTCTTCGGGTGCCCGGCCCCCTGGGAAAACAAACGCGCCCGCGGCGCGGGGGGCGGGCCCACCGCGGGAGTGCCGCTGTGTCATCTGCCACGACTATGGCGATCGGCACGAAGCAGGCCGGCGCGGGCCCGCGGCTGGGCTCCAGGGGCTCGGCGAACGAAGTAGGTTGGGGTTATCTCGTTCACCAGGCACACCAACGGTGACCAGGTAGCGCGGCTCGCGTGAAAACGAGGAACGCGCAGCAGGAAGAGCTTGATCCACACCGTCCCCAGAGGTCGGTGTGACCGGACGCAGATCAATCTCGCGTCCCCGGGCATCGTCAACCAGCCTCGGGCAGCATTCTGGTGTCCGTCGGCCGGGAGTCCCGTCCGGGTTGCGGATGGGCAGCTCGACCAAGGTCGGTGCGGCTGCCCGGGCCCACGGAGACGGCGGCGCCGGTCACGGTCTCGCCCAGCAGGTTCCGGCGGGCGCATGGAGCACGCACACGATGCCACATCTGCGAGGCACAGTCCGGCAGACGGCCGAACGGCAGTTCGCGGCCGGGCCCGCCGTCGGCCTCCTTCTCACTGGACCATTCAGGAGGAGCACATGATGACAACTACCACGGATTTGATCATTCCGGCGTTGCGTGACGTCCGTGACGCCCAAGCTGCGGTCGTCGACAGGTTCCAGGCTCACATAGCGGTCACCCCCGCCGGGGGCTACCGGCAGATCCTGGAGCGCCACGTCGCCGACGCCCAAGACCACCTCAGCAGCATCGACGAACACATGAACCAGCTGCGGCCCCACGGTCTGCTCCAGGACGCCCTCGGCGGGGCTCGTCACCTTGCCGGGCAGGCCACCCGGGTTGCCCGGCTACCCCTCGACGTCGCCATGGCAGCGCCGGCGCGCGCGTTGCGGGGCCGGAGAAGGGCCGCGGAGCGCCAGCTGCTGAAGAACGCCGAGGAGGAGTATGCGGTCACCGCCTTGGCCGTGGCGACCTGCCGGGCCGGCGAAAGCATCGCCCAGGACGCCGACGACGCCGCCGGCGCGGACCTGCTCGGCTCCATCCGCCGCCACGACGAGGAACTGCTGCAAACGCTCGGCGACAGCCTTGAGGAGAGCGCTGGGGCGGTGGTCGCCGCTGCGAACGGCGGCCACCGTGCGGAGCAGGCCGGATCCACCGGGGCCGGGGCGGCGGTCCGTGCCGGTTGGAGCCACCTGCGGGAGACGGTCGAAGCAAGCGGGCGGCAAGCCGAACAGTGGGAGCAACAGACCGAACGTACGCTCGCAGGTGCGATCGGGCGGCTGCCCGGCGCGACCCGGATGCGGGACGAGCTGAAAGGGGCCGCGGCCGCGGAGGACGAGCTGCCGATCACCAGCTACGGCGAGCTGACCGCCGTCGAGGTCACCGGCCGGCTGCCGCACCTGTCCCAGGCCGACCTGGCCACGATCGAGGGCTATGAGCGGGCCCATGCGGGCCGTTCCACGATCCTGAACAAGATCGCGGACCTGAGCGGAG
>NZ_RJVR01000300.1 GCF_003999195.1 Streptomyces soli | reverse complement strand
CGTCCCGGACGCGTTGCGCCGACGCCGCGTCAAGCTCGGCGCGGCCGCCGCCGCGGCGCTGGTCGCCGCCGGGCTCGGCGGCTGGGCCGTCGCCTCCGGCAGCAGCGACGACAACGGCTCCGGCTCCACCACCCGCGACGACCAGCAGCCCAGCAGCACCCCGACCGCGCCCACCGCGGGCGCCGCGTCCCCGCAGGGCGCGGTCGACTCGGCGGAGACCACGACCACGACGACCACGTCCGTACTGTCGAAGTGGTCCTCCTTCAGCGCGCTGCCCTCGCCGGGGGTCAAGTTGACCGGTGGGCCTCGTGCGATCGGTTTCGCCGGGACGACGTACGTCTTCGCGCGCGGCGCCGACAAGAGCGTCTGGTACTACAACGGCACCTGGCACCGGCTTCCCGGCATAAGCGTCCTCGACGACCCCGCGGTGGTCTCCGCGAGCAGCGGCCAGCTCGACCTCTTCGCGCTGGGCACCGACCACCTGCTCTACCGCCGTACGCTCGCCTCCGGCACGTGGTCCGGGTGGTACCAGGTCGACCAGCGCACCACGTTCGACTCCGCCCCCGCCGCGGCGTCCTCCGAGCCGGGCCGTATCGACCTCGTCGGCCGTGTCGGCGGCGACCTCGTCACCGCCTCCGTGGTCGACGGCCGCTGGAACGCCTGGGCCCTCGTCCCCACTGCCGGCCGCATCACCGCCGCCCCCGGCCTCGTCTCCCTCCGCGAGGGCTCACTGGACGCCTTCGTCGTCCGCAAGGCCGACGGCGCCGTCCTCCGCCTCCCCTACGTCAACGGCGCCTGGCGCCCCTCCGAGCTCGTCGACGGCCTCGCCACCACCGGCCGCCCCGAGCCCGTGGCCACCGGCTCCACGCTCCACGTCTACGCCCCCACGGACGGCGGCGGCCTGACCCAGGCCGTCCACACCGCCTCCGGCTGGACCCTCACCGACGTCCCCTCCCGTTCGACCTCAGCGGCCGGCGCCAGTGCCTCCGGCGGGAAGGTCGCCGTATACATCCGCCGCGCGGACGGCACCCTAGCCCGGGCCACGGGGAGCTGACTTCCCGGTCCCACCGGGTTGTGGGAGAACGTTCCGCTGGGGGTCCTCCCCCAGCCTGGCGGCTGGGAGGGGGTCCCCACCTCGCTTCGCTCCCCTCAAGTGGACGGCCTACCCCCAACCCGGGGGATCACGTCAAGGTCACGATCCAACGGACCACCGCGCACGCGGTATTGCGGCCGCTCACAGACAGGGCATAGGACTGACGCGCAACGCGTAAGCGGATGACGCGGGGACGGGACGCCCAGCGAAGACTGCGGCGTGCGCGGATCCGCGCTGAGGGGATGGCAGGCAGATGCGAACATCCAGCAGGCGTACGCGCAGAGTGATCATCGGTGCGGTGGCGGCGGCCACGCTGACCGCGGCAGCCGCGGGCTGCGGCGGCAGCGGAAACGACAACAAGACCGGCGGCGGATCCTCCGCCAGCAGCGGAAGCGGCAGCGTCACCCTGCCCAGCCTGAATGGGCAGAAGCTCGAGGTCGCGGCCGTGTGGACGGGCCCTGAGCAGAAGAACTTCCTGAAGGTGATCAACGAGTTCGAGAAGCGCACCGGCGCGAGCGTGAGCTTCGTGCCGACCGGCGACAACGTGTCCACCTTCCTCGGTTCCAAGATCGAGGGCGGCCAGCCGCCGGACGTGGCGTTCCTTCCGCAGGTGGGCGTGCTGCGGCAGTTCGCCGCGAAGGGGTGGCTGAAGCCGGTCGACAGCAGCGTCCAGGCGCAGTTGGACAAGAACTTCTCCAAGGGCTGGGTGGATCTCGGCGCCTACCAGGGCAAGCAGTACGGCGTCTATGCCAAGGCCGCGAACAAGTCGCTGGTCTGGTACAACACCAGCGCCTTCGAGACCGCGGGCCTCTCCTCGACGCCCACGACGTGGGCCGACTTCCTGAAGACGGCCCAGACGCTCTTCGAGTCGGGCACACCGGCCGTGTCGGTCGGCGGCGCCGACGGCTGGACGCTCACCGACTGGTTCGAGAACATCTATCTCTCCCAGGCCGGACCCGAGAAGTACGACCAGCTCGCCGCGCACAAGATCAAGTGGACCGACGCCTCGGTCAAGCAGGCGCTCACCACGCTCGCGCAGCTCTTCGGCAACAAGGATCTGGTCGCCGGCGGACAGAGCGGCGCGCTCAACACCGACTTCCCGAAGTCGGTCACGCAGACCTTCACCGGCAATCCGCCGAAGGCTGCCATGGTGTACGAGGGCGATTTCGTCGGCTCCTTCATCAAGGACAACACCACCGCGAAGGTCGGCACGAACGCCAAGGTCTTCCCGTTCCCGGCGGTCGGCAGCGGCAAGGCACCGGTGGTCAGCGGCGGCGACGTCGGGGTGGCGCTGAAGAGCTCCAAGGGCGCGCAGGCGTTTCTGACGTTCCTGGCCTCGGCCGACGCGGCGAAGGTGTGGGCGTCCTCCGGCGGCTTCGTGTCGCCGAACAAGTCGCTGGAGCTGTCCGCCTACCCGGACGAGGTGTCCAAGGCCATTGCCAAGGCCCTGGTCGCGGCGGGCGACGACTTCCGGTTCGACATGTCCGACCAGGCCCCGGCCGCGTTCGGCGGCACCGCGGGCAAGGGCGAGTGGGCGGATCTGCAGACCTTCCTGAAGAACCCGAGCGACATCTCCGGCACCCAGTCGAAGCTGGAAGCGGACGCCGCCAAGGCGTACGCGGGCTGAGGCGGCGGCGATGGCCACCGTGGCAACCGCGGGGGGCGCGCCGGCACCGGCCAAGCCCCCTGCCAAGCGCAGGAGTCTGATGGGCACCCGGCCCTGGGTGGCGGCACTGTTCCTGCTGCCCGCGCTGGTGCTGCTCGGCGCGCTGGTGGTGTACCCGATCGGGTACACCACCTGGCGCAGTCTGTACGACGCCGGAGGCGCCCGCTTCGTCGGGCTGGAGAACTACGGCTCGGTCTTCAGCGACGACAGCACCTTCACCGCGCTGAAGAACACCGCGATCTGGGTCGCGGTGGCCCCCGCCCTGGCCACCGGCCTCGGGCTGATCTTCGCGGTGCTGACCGAACGGGTGAGCTGGGGCACGGCGTTCAAGCTGATCGTCTTCATGCCGATGGTCATCTCGATGCTGGCGGCCGGGATCATCTTCCGGCTGGTGTACGACGCGGATCCGAGCCGCGGCGTGGCCAACGCCGTGATCGTGGGCGTCCACGACACCTTCGCCGCGTCGTCGGCGTACCCGGGGGCCAAGCCGCGCCCCGGCGGCGACATCACCGCGACGTCCGGTGGCTCGTACACCACCAAATCCACCGCGCAGCCGGGCACACCAGTGGCGCTGCCGCTGATCGGCATACCCGCGGCCAAGCTGCCGGCCGGCACCCAGGACGCGAAGACCGCGTCCGGTTCGGGGCTGACCGGCACCGTGTGGCTGGACTTCGCGCCGGGCGGCGGTGGGAAGCCCGGGGTGGTGGACCAGGGTGAGGAGGCGCTCAAGGGGGTGGAGGTCCAGGCGGTCAAGGGCGGCAAGGTGGTCGCGACCGCCAAGTCCGCCGCGGACGGCACCTTCTCGCTGCCCGCGTCGGCCGCCGGGGCGCAACTGCGGCTGCCGTCGTCGAACTTCGCCCAGCCGTACAGCGGGGTGGACTGGCTCGGGCCATCGCTGGTCACGCCGGCCATCATCGGTTCGTACATCTGGATGTGGGCGGGCTTCGCGATGGTGCTGATCGCGGCCGGTCTGGCCGGGGTGCCGCGCGAGCTGATGGAGGCCGCGCGGGTGGACGGCGCGAACGAGTGGCAGGTCTTCCGCAAGGTCACCGTGCCGCTGCTGGCGCCGGTTCTGATCGTGGTGCTCGTGACGTTGATGATCAATGTGATGAAGGTCTTCGACCTCGTCTACATCATCGCCCCGCAGCCCAGCCAGCCCGCCGCGAACGTGCTGGCCCTGCAGCTGTACGTGTCGTCCTTCGGCGGCGGCAACAACCAGGGCCTGGGCAGCGCGATCGGCGTGATCCTGCTGCTGCTCGTCATCCCCGTGATGGCGTTCAACATCCGCCGTCTCAGGAGGGAGCGCCGCCGATGACATCGATCGCCGATACGGCCGGTACGACGGGGGCGGCCGCCACACCGGCGGCGGAGCGCGAGCCGCTGGCCACCCGGCTGGCGGGGCGGCTCGGGGGCGGCGCGGTGCGCGGCTTCCTGCTGCTGGTGGCGCTGTTCTGGCTGATGCCGACCGTCGGGCTGCTGATCTCGTCCTTCCGCGCCCCGACGGACATCGGCACGTCCGGCTGGTGGAAGGTGTTCAGCACTCCGGCCCAACTGACCGTCAACAACTACCAGAACCTGCTGAGCGACCACGCGATCACCTCGTCGCTGGTCAACACGGTGCTGATCACCGTCCCGGCCACCCTGCTGGTGGTGGTCATCGGGTCGCTGGCCGGCTACGCCTTCGCGTGGATGGACTTCCGCGGCCGGGACTGGCTGTTCCTGCTGGTCGTGGGACTGCTGGTGGTGCCGATCCAGATCGCGCTGCTGCCGGTGGAGCACCTGTTCCGGGACATCGGAATCTTCGGCGAGATCATCGGGGTGATCCTCTTCCACGTGGGCTTCGGTCTGCCCTTCGCGATCTTCCTACTGCGCAACTTCTTCGCGGAGATCCCGCGTGAGCTGCTGGAGGCGGCGCGGCTGGACGGCGCGAGCGAGTTGCGGCTGTTCACCCAGGTGATCATGCCGCTGGGCGGGCCGGCGATTGCCTCGCTCGGCATCTTCCAGTTCCTGTGGGTGTGGAACGACATGCTGGTGGCGCTGATCTTCTCCAACTCCGACTCGCAGCCCATCACGGTCGCCCTGCAGCAGCAGGTGCGGCAGTTCGGCAACAACGTCGACGTCCTGGCGCCCGGCGCCTTCATCTCGATGGTGATCCCGCTGATCGTGTTCTTCGCGTTCCAGCGGCAGTTTGTCTCCGGAGTAATGGCCGGAGCCGTGAAGTAGCCGTAACCAGATCACCGTTCGCGGCGTTGCCCGGAATATAACGGGCACACGCCGCGTACGTTGCAGTTCATCCGATAACCGGCGCAGCCCGCTCCGCGCCCGCGCCGATCTTATTGGATGTCCCCTTGCCCCGGTTCAGCGTCATCGTGCCCGCCTACAAGGTGCAGGCCTACCTGCACGAGTGCATCGAGTCGGTCCTTGGTCAGGGCTACTCCGACTTCGAGCTGATCGCCGTCGACGACTGCTCACCCGACGGCAGCGGCGCCATCCTCGACGACTTCGCCGTCCGCGACGCCCGGGTGAGCGTCCTGCACCTCCCCGAGAACGTCGGCCTCGGCCGCGCCCGCAACGCCGGCATGGCCCGCGCCACCGGCGACTACCTGCTCTTCCTCGACAGCGACGACACCCTCACCCCGGGCACGCTCCAGGCGATCGCCGACCGGCTGAAGGAGGCCGACGAGCCCGACCTCCTGGTCTTCGACTACGTCCGCACCTACTGGGACGGCAGAATCGCCCCCAACCAGCGCGCCGACCTCCTCGCCCAGAGCCCCGAGGGCCCCCAGGTCTTCACCCTCGCCGACCGCCCCGGGCTGCTGAAGCTGCTGCAGGTCGCCTGGAACAAGGCCTACAAGCGGGAGTTCGTCGAGCGGCGCGGCTTCACCTTCCCGTCCGGCTACTACGAGGACACCCCCTGGACCTTTCCGGTGCTGCTCAGCGCCCGTACGGTCGCGGTCCTGGACCGGGTCTGCGTGCACTACCGGCAGCGGCGGCAGGGCAACATCCTCAACACCACCAGCCGCAAGCACTTCGACATCTTCGACCAGTACGACCGGGTCTTCGGCCACATCGACAAAAACCCCTCCCTCGACCGCTGGCGCCCCGCCGTCTTCGGCCGTATGGTCGCCCACCTCGCCACGATCTACTGCTCCGCGGGGCGGCTGCCCAGGTCGGCCCGGTCGGCGTTCTTCAAGCGCTGCCGCCAGCACTACAAGCGCTACCGGCCCGCCGGCGGCGGCGTGGGCACGCAAACGCGCCACCTGCTGTTCGGCCTCGGCGCCCGTCGCACCTTCGACGGCCTCCGCCTCGCCGGGCGCATGCGCCGCATGGTCCGGGCCCGGCGCAAGGTGACGTACCGCAGGCTGCGCACCGCCCTGCTGCGGCTGCACTACGCCATCCAGCGCCGCCGCCCGCTCGACCCGGGCCTGGCGGTCTTCAGCGCGTACTGGAACCGCGGTTACGCCTGCAACCCCGCCGCCATCGAGGCCACCGTCCGGGCGCTCGCCCCGCACGTCCGCACCGCCTGGATCACCACCCCCCGGCACGCCCGGACCCTGCCGTACGGCGTGCGCCGCCTGCACCCCGGCTCGGCCGCCTACTGGACGGCGCTGGCCCGGGCCACGTACCTGGTCAGCAATGTCAACCTCCCGGACCACTACGCGAAGCGGCGGGGCCAGACCAACATCCAGACCCACCACGGCACCCCGCTCAAGCACATGGGCGTCGACCTGATGGACCGCCCGGCCGCCGCCCGGGACATGGACTTCGGCCGGCTGCTGCGCCACGTCGACCGCTGGGACTTCAGTGTCTCCGCCAACCGCCACTCCACGCTGACCTGGGAGCGCGCCTACCCCTCGGGCTTCACCACCCTCGAGTACGGCTATCCGCGCAACGACATCTTCCAGCAGGCCACCGCCGAGGATGTGCTGCGCGTCCGCACTGAGCTGGGCATCCCCCGCGAGGCCACCGCCGTCCTGTACGCCCCCACCCACCGCGACTACCGGCGCGGCCTGTGCACCCCCGCCGACCTGCGGCGCGTGGCCCGAGACCTGGGCCCCGGCTTCGTGATCCTGCTGCGTACGCACTACCTCGAGGACGGCGCCTCCCCCGCCGCCGTGCCCGAGGGGGTCATCGACGTCTCCGGGCACCCCAGCGTCGAGGAGCTGTGCCTGGCGGCGGACGTCCTGCTCACGGACTACTCGTCCATCATGTTCGACTACGCCAACCTCGACCGCCCGATCGTCCTGCACACCGAGGACTGGGCCGCGTACGGAGCCGCCCGCGGCACCTACTTCAACATCATCGCCGAGCCGCCCGGCCTAGTCGCCCGCACCGAGGACGAGCTCATCGACATCCTCACCACCGACGCCTGGCGCGGCCCCCGTTCCGCCGAGCTGCGGGCCTCCTTCCGGGCGCGCTTCTGCCCGTACGACGACGGGCATGCCGCCGAGCGGATCGTGCGCCGGGTCTTCCTCGGCGAGGACGGCGGGCTGCCCTCGGTCATCCCGCTCGAACAGCGCCGCCCCGCCCCCGCGCCCAACCGGGCCCGCGCGCTGACCCCGCCTCCCCACACCGGGGTGCCTGCGACGCCGTCGCTCAGCCACTTCGAGGTCCACCCGCAGGCGTGACCTGGCGCCTCATGGCGAGTTGAACCCCTTGTCCGTGTCCGCGCGTCCAGGAAATCCAGGATCCCCCCATGCCCCGCTTCAGCATCATCGTCCCGGTCCACAAGGTGCAGGGCTACCTGCGTGAATGTCTCGACTCCGTGCTGTCGCAGTCATTCCCCGACACCGAGCTGATCGCCGTCGACGACGCCTCACCCGACAACTCCGGCCGCATCCTGGACGAGTACGCCGCCCGCGACACCCGCGTCACCGTCGTCCACCACGAGCGCAACCTCGGCGTCGGCGCCACCCGCAACACCGGCGCCGAGCGCGCCACCGGCGACTACATCCTCTTCCTGGACGGCGACGACACCCTCGCCCCCGGCTCCCTCGACGCCGTCGCCGAACGCCTCAAGCTGGACGAGGACCCGGACATCCTCTACTTCGACCACGTCCGCACCTACTGGTGGGACTCCGCCGAGAAGAGCCTGTTCGGCGAGCTGCTCGCGTCGGCCGGTACGGACGTCTTCCGCATCACCGACCGCCCCGAGTTCCTCAAGCTCTTCGCGATGACCTCGAACCGCGTCTACCGCCGCGAGTTCTACCAGGGCCACGGCTTCGCCTTCAGCGACGGCATCTACGAGGACGCCCTCATCTCGTACATGACCATGCTCACCGCCGAGCGCATCTCCTGCCTCAACCGCGTCGTCCTCGAATACCGCCAGCGCCGCGCCGGGGCCAGCACCCGCAGCCCGGGCCGCAACCACTTCGTCATCTTCGACCAGTACGCGCGGCTCTTCGCCTTCCTGGACGGCAAGGAGCACCTGGACGGCCTGCGCCCGCAGCTCTTCGAACGGACCGTCACCCACTTCCTCTTCTGCCTGCGCAACCCCGAGCGGATCCCGCCGCAGCTGCGCCGCGAGTTCTTCCGGCTGGGCCTGAAGTGGTACCGGCAGCACGTCCCCGCCGGCTTCGTACCGTCCGCCGAGGTGCGGTCGTTCGCCCGGGGCGGCTACGCGCGGCTGCGCCTCGCCGAGCGGGCGACGGACACGCTGCGGGACCTCGCCAGGCGCAGGCGCAAGGCCCGGCGTACCATCACGCAGCGCTTCAAGGCCGCGCTGTACCGCTTCCACCTGCGGCGGCCGCTCGACCCCCACCTCGCGGTGTACGCCGCCTACTGGGACCGGGGCGTGCTCTGCAACCCGGCGGCGATCTTCCGCAAGCAGCAGGAACTGGCCCCGCACATCCGCGCGGTGTGGGTGGTCCGCAAGTCCGATGCCGACCGGGTCCCGGCCGGCATCGACCACGTCGTGCCGGGCACCAGGCGCTATTGGCGGTCGCTGGCCCGCGCCACCTACTTGGTCAACAACGTCAACTTCGCCAACACCGTCGTCAAGCGCCCCGGCTCCGTACACGTCCAGACCCACCACGGCACCCCGCTGAAGAAGATGGGCATCGACCAGCAGCGCTACCCCGCCTCCGCCAACGGCATGAGCTTCCGCAGGCTCCTCGACCGCGTCGACCGCTGGGACCTCAGCCTCTCCTCCAACCCGCACTCCACCGAGGTCTGGGAGCGGGTCTACCCCTCCTCCTTCCGCCAGCTCGAATCCGGCTATCCGCGCAACGACGTCTACGTCACGGCCGGCGCGGCCGAGGTCGAAGCCGCCCGCGCCGCGTTCGGCATCCCGGCCGGACGCATGGCGATCCTCTACGCCCCCACGATGCGCGACTACCAGAAGGGGTATGTTCCGCGTCTGGACTTCGCCCGCGTCTGCCGCGAACTGGGCCCGGACTTCGTCCTGCTGGCCCGTACGCACTACTTCCACGCCGGCGACGAAGCGCTGAGCGAGCTGCACGACCGGGGCCTGGTCATCGACGTCTCCCGGCACCCCTCGGTCGAGGAGCTGTGCCTGGCGGCGGACGCCCTGGTCACGGACTACTCGTCCATCATGTTCGACTACGCCAACCTCGACCGGCCCATCGTCATCCACGCCGACGACTGGCCCGCCTACCGCGCCTCCCGCGGCGTCTACTTCGACCTGCTCTCCGGCCGCCCCGGCGACACCCCCGGCCCGGTCTCCACCTCAGACGAGGAATTCGTCCGCGTCTTCCGCGACGGCGACTGGAACGGCCCCCGCTCCAAGGAACTCCGCGCCGCCTTCCGCGAGCGTTTCTGCGCCTTCGACGACGGCCGCGCCGCCGAGCGCGTCGTCCGCCATGTCTTCCTCGGCGGAGACCAGCCCCTTCTCCCCTACGTCCCGCTCGCCGAGCGCACCCCCGCCCCGGCGCCGTCCGAGCTCACTGCCGGCCAGCCGCTGGTGCCCTCGCCGGGCAGCGCCGGGTAAGGACACGGCCTCCTCTTCGACGTCCTGATCACGACTGATCACGACTGATCACGCCGTCCGTCGCGTAGCCCGGACGGCCCAGCCGCTGTGGCACCCCACCGGATCGCCCTGAAAGCTCGTTTCGTAACCACAGGGTGATTCCGGGAGGGGCCACAGTGACCGGCGTTCTGACCACGATCCACGCGAATCCGCAGGTCACTGCCCAGGACACCGGGCAGTACAGACAGGTCGGGCGCTCGCGCGTGACGCCCTTCCAGGTGATCGGCGGGATCTTCTGGGTGGTGGTGTCCGTTCAGGCCTGGCGCACCCCCATCGCTGCCGACTTCGGCCAGCACGCCGCTGCGATCGAACGCGTCAAGGCCGACTGGCTGCATCCGGCGAACCCGCTGCTCGACATACCGGGCCACGGCAGCCCGTACTTCACGCCGTACACGGTCGCCCTCGGGCTGCTGGCGAAGGCCACCGGGCTGGCGGGCTGGGAGGTCCTCAAGGCGTGCGGGCCGCTCAACCTGGCCGTGGTGGTCACCGGGATCGCGGCGTTCACCCGCACACTGAGCGCACGCCGCTGGGCGCCGGTGCTGGCGCTCGCGGCCTTCGTACTGCTCTGGGGCCCGGTGCACATGGAGTGGAGCGGCTTCCTGGGGCTGCAGTCACTGATCCGGGGCGTCACGTATCCCAGCGCGCTGGCGGTCGGGCTGACCTTCCACCTCTGGGCGCTGACCGCCCGCCACGCCCGGCCCGGCCCCAGACCCGGACCGTGGGTGTACGCGGGGGTGGGCATTCTGTACGGCCTGGTGGTGCTCATCCACCCCATCACGGCGCTGGGCACCGGGATCGGCATGGCCGCGCTGCTCGTCGGCCGCCAGCGCCGCTGGAACCGCACGGCGACCGAGCGGTGGGCGCTGGCCGCGGCGGTGGCCTTCGCGGTGGCCGCGTGGTGGCCGTACTTCAGCGTGTTCGCGCTGGCCGGTGATGCGACGGTGGACCGGATACACCGGCCGCTCTACGGCGACCTGTGGGGCTGGTACGGGCTCGCGCTCGCCGGGCTGCCGGCTCTGGTCTGGCGGGCGCGGCGGGATCTGCTCGACCCGCTGGTAGTGATGTTCGTGCTGGGGTGCGGGGTCGCCGCGTACGGCTGGCTCAGCGGGCATTACACGTACGGGCGAATATTCGGGGTGCTGCTGGTGCCCCTGCAGTTCTCGCTGGCCGTCGAGCTGGCCGATGTGCCGCGCTGGACCCCGTGGCACCGGCTTCTCGTCCCGCTGGCCGCCGTCGCCGCCTGCACGGGGCTGGTGGCGCAGGCAGGTGCGGTGGTGCCCCAGCGGTACGAGCCGGTCGCCCTGCAGCGGGTGCCCCACTGGCCCAGCTACCGCTGGGCCGCCGACCGCATCCCGGTCGGCGACACCGTCCTGGCCCACGGCTACGTGCCCACCCACGCCCTTCCGGCGTACGGCGTCTTCCTCGTCGCCCCGACCTGGCCCGACCCCTCCACGGCCGCCGCCGTCCGGCTCCGCCGCCAAGACTCCGTACGGGCCTACTTCGCCGCAGGCGTCACGCCGACCGACCGGTCCCGCATCGCCCGGACCTACCACGCGAAGTGGGTCCTGACGCTGCGGGACGAGCCGGCACCGGCCGACGGGACGCTGGCGGCCGCCAGCTCCGTGACCGGTGAACGGCTCTTCCGGCTGGGCCGGCGCCCGTCGCCGCCCGGCCGCCCGCCTAGCGGTGAGTCCGCAGAAGCGTACGGATCGTCCGCATCGCGACCGACAGGTTGGCCAGGTCGTACGCCTCGGACGTCTGGATCTCCTCCAGGGTGGTCCGGGCCCGCCCGATGATGGCCGCGTTCGAGGACTCCCAGACCTTGAAGCGCTGCTCGGGCGTCGAGGTGCCGTTGCCCGCCGACAGGACGTCGGCCGTCAGCGCCGCGTGGGCCGCGAACAGGTCCTCGCGGATGGCCGCGCGGGCCATGGACTGCCAGCGGTCGGCGCGGGGCAGCTCGATGATGCGGTCGAGGAGCTGCGTAATGCCGAGCCGGTCGGCGAGGTCGTAGTAGACCTCGGCGACGTCCAGCGGGTCGTTGCCGGTCCGGTCGGCGACATCGACGATGTCGCCGATCGGGAAGGCGGAGGAGAGTCCGGCGACCCGCGTCGCCAGCTCCTCCGGGACCCCGGCGCCGGTCAGCTCGTCGTGGATGGACTGGTACCACTCCAGGTCCGCGCCGCGCAGCAGCTTGGGCAGCACTGCCCACACGGTCGTGACACCCTCGGCGAAGAAGTCGATCGTGCCGGCGATCTCCAGCGGCTGCGGGCGGTTGTTGAGCAGCCAGCGGGCGGCACGCTCGACGAGCCGTCGCGAGTGGAGCCGGATGCGGGTCTGGACGTCCGCGGGCACGACGTTGTCGAGTGCCTCGACATCGTCCCAGATCCGGCCCAGGCCGTAGATCTCCCGGGCGGCTGTGTGGGCCCGGACGATCTCCTCGGTCGTGGCGCCGGTCTCCTCCTTGAAGCGGTGGAGGAAGGTCGTACCCGCCGTGTTGACGGTGTCGTTGACCAGGACCGTGGTGACGATCTCGCGGTGCAGGGCATGGTTGTCGATCTGCGGCTCGAAGCTCTCGCGCAGGGCGTGCGGGAAGTACTCGTGCAGCAGGGCCCGCAGATACGGGTCGTCGGGCAGGTCGGTGGCGATCAGTTCACTCGCCATGGTGATCTTCGTGTACGCCAGCAACACGGCCAGCTCAGGCTGGGTCAGGCCCTGCCCGGAGGCGAGCCGCTCGCGGATCTGCCGGTCGGTGGGCAGGAACTCCAGGGCCCGGTCGAGATGGCCCTCGCGCACCAGGCGGCGGATGTAGCGCTGGTGGGCGTGGAGCAGGCTGCTGGACTGGGCCATGCTGTTGGCCAGCGCCACGTTCTGCGCGTAGTTGTTGCGCAGCACCAGCGCGCCGACCTCGTCGGTCATCTCGGCGAGCAGCTTGTTGCGCTGCTTGACCGTCATGTCGCCGTCGGCGACGACCGCGTTGAGCAGGATCTTGATGTTGACCTCGTGGTCGGAGGCGTCAACGCCGGCACTGTTGTCGATCGCGTCGGTGTTGATCTTCCCGCCGTTGAGGGCGAACTCGATCCGCCCCAGCTGGGTCAGGCCCAGGTTGCCGCCCTCGCCGACGACCTTGGCCCGCAGCTCGTTGCCGTCGACCCGGATGGGGTCGTTGGCCTTGTCGCCGACGTCGGCGTGCGATTCGGTCGAGGCCTTGACGTACGTACCGATGCCGCCGTTCCACAGCAGGTCCACGGGGGCCTGGAGGATGGCCTTCATCAGCTCGGCGGGGGTGAGCTTGGCGACCGGCTGCTCGATGCCGAGGGCCTTGCGGATCTGCGGGGTGATGGTGATGGCCTTGGCCGTACGGGGGAAGACCCCGCCGCCGGCCGAGATCAGCGTGGTGTCGTAGTCCGCCCAACTGGAGCGCGGCAGCTCGAACATGCGGCGCCGCTCGGCGTACGAGGTCGCCGCGTCCGGGTGCGGGTCGATGAAGATGTGCCGGTGGTCGAAGGCTGCGACCAGGCGGATGTGCTCGCTGAGCAGCATGCCGTTGCCGAAGACGTCGCCGGACATGTCGCCGACGCCGACGACCGTGAAGTCCTCGGTCTGGGTGTTGTGGCCCATCTCGCGGAAGTGCCGCTTGACGGACTCCCAGGCGCCTTTGGCGGTGATGCCCATCTTCTTGTGGTCGTAGCCGACCGAGCCGCCGGAGGCGAAGGCGTCGCCGAGCCAGAAGCCATAGGAGACGGCGACCTCGTTGGCGATGTCGGAGAAGGCGGCGGTGCCCTTGTCTGCGGCGACGACGAGGTAGGTGTCGTCGCCGTCGTGCCGTACGACATCGTTCGGGGGCACGACCTGGCCGCCGACCAGGTTGTCGGTGATGTCGAGCAGACCGGAGATGAAGGTCTTGTACGAGGCGATACCCTCGGCCAGCCACGCGTCGCGGTCCACCGACGGGTCGGGCAACCGCTTGCCGACGAAGCCGCCCTTGGCGCCGACCGGCACGATGACGGTGTTCTTCACCATCTGCGCCTTGACCAGACCGAGCACCTCGGTACGGAAGTCCTCGCGGCGGTCGGACCACCGCAGGCCGCCTCGGGCGACCTTGCCGAAGCGCAGGTGGACGCCCTCGACGCGCGGCGAGTAGACCCAGATCTCGTACGCCGGGCGGGGCGCGGGCAGGTCGGGGATGGCCTGCGGGTCGAACTTCATCGACAGGTAGTCGTGCGGGCGGCCGTCCTCGCGGCGCTGGAAGTAGTTCGTGCGCAGCGTCGCCTTGATGAGGGTCAGGAAGGCCCGCAGGATGCGGTCCTCGTCCAGGCTGGCGACCTGGTCGAGGGCGGCGTCCAGCTCCTCCATCAGCGCGTCGGTCAGCTCACTGCCGGCCCGCTGGTGGTCGGGGGACATCCGGGCCTGGAAGAGGTTGATCAGCAGCCGGGTGGTGTGGACGTTGGAGCGGAGGGTGTCCTCCATGTAGTCCTGGCTGAAGGTGGAGCCGGCCTGCCGCTGGTACTTGGCGTACGCGCGCAGCACCACGGCCTGCCGCCAGGTCAGCCCGGCGCCCAGCACGAGGGAGTTGAAGCCGTCGTTCTCGGCGTGGCCGGACCAGGTGGCGGCGAAGGCCTCCTGGAAGCGCTCACGGGCGTCGTCGCCGAGGTCGCCGAGGGAGCGGTCGACGCGCAGCCCGAAGTCGTAGATCCAGGCGCGGCTGCCGTCGCCGCGGCGCAGCTCGTACGGACGCTCGTCGATGACCTCGACGCCCAGGCGCTGGAGGATCGGCAGCACGGCGGAGAGCGAGACGGGCGCGCCGGTGCGGTAGATCTTGAAGCGGCGCTCGTCCTGCGGGGCGCTGACCGGCTCGTACAGGCTGAGGGTGAAGTCCTCGTCCGGCTTGAGCCGCTCGATGTGCTGGAGGTCGGCGACGGCGGTGCGCGGGGTGAAGTCGGCCTTGTAGCCCTCGGGGAAGGCGTGCTGGTAGCGGCGGGCCAGGCCCGCCGCGCGCTCCTCTCCGCACTCGGAGATCAGCGCCTCGGCGAAGCCGTCGGCCCAGGAGCGGGTGGCGTCGGAGAGCCGGGCCTCGATCCGCTCGACGTCGGCGTCGGTGAGGTGGACCAGTTCGGTGCCGGGCTCGACGCGGACCACGAAGTGCAGCCGGGACAGCACGGACTCGGTGTGCAGGGCGGTGAAGTCGACCGGGTGCCGGCCGTTCAGCTCCTCGACCAGGATGTCGGTGAGCTTGAGTCGTACGTCGGTGGTGAAGCGATCGCGCGGCAGGTAGACCAGCGCCGAGTAGTAGCGCCCGTACTCCTCCTGACGCAGGAACAGCCGCAGCCGGCGGCGCTCCTGGAGGTAGAGCACGCTGGTGGCAACGGACAGCAGCTGGTCGACCGGGGTCTGGAACAGCTCGTCGCGCGGGTAGGTCTCCAGGATCTGCAGCAGGTCCCGGCCGTCGTGGCTCTCCGGCCCGAATCCCGCCTTCTCCAGGACCTCCTGGACCTTGCGGCGGACCACCGGCACCCGGCGTACGGACTCGGTGTACGCGGCCGAGGAGAACAGGCCGAGGAAGCGGCGCTCGCCGATGACATTGCCCTCGGCGTCGAACTTCTTGACGCCGACGTAGTCGAGGTAGGAGCGGCGATGCACGGTGGCGCGGCTGTTGGCCTTGGTCAGGACGAGCAGTTTGTGCTCACGGGCCTTGGCGCGGACGTCGCGCGGCAGCCGGTGGAAGGAGGGGGAGACCGGGTGGGCCGCGTCGCCGGACTCGGCGTGCGTTGGGTCGGAGCGCAGGATGCCGAGACCGGTGCCGGGTACGGGAGCGAGGACGTCCTCCGCCTCACCCTCCGGGGTGGTCTCGGTGACCAGCTCGTACTCGCGGTAGCCGAGGAAGGTGAAGTGGTCCTCGGCGAGCCAGCACAGCAGCTCCTCCGCCTCGGCGATCTCCTGCTGGGGCATGCCCTTCGGCGGCGCCGCGGCCAGCTCACCGGCCACAAACAGCGCGCGCTCGTGCATCTTCGTCCAGTCCTCGACCGCCTCGCGGACATCGGACAGGACGCGGCGCAGGTCGGCGGTGATCTGCTTGAGGTCGGCCCGGTCGGTCTCGCGGTCGATCTCGACATGGATCCAGGACTCGACGAGCGCGTCGTGCGGCAGGTCGCTCTCGGCCGGGCGGTCGCTGCCCAGCACCTCGAGCAGTTTGCCGGTCACATCGCGCCGGACCACGATCTGGGGGTGGATCACCACGTGGATCGCGCGGTCCTGCCGGGACAGCTCGTTGGTGACCGAGTCGACCAGGAACGGCATGTCGTCGGTGACCACCTCGACGACCGTGTGGCTGCACGTCCAGCCGTTCTCCTCGACGGTCGGGGTATGCACCCGTACGTTCGCCGTGCCCTGCGGGCGTACCTCGGCGAGGCGGTAGTGCGACAGTGCCGCGCCGTAGATGTCGACCGGGTCTCTGGAGATCAGATCCTCGGGTGCGGTGTGAAGGTAGTAGCGCTGCAGGAAGGCACGGACCGCCTCTTCCCCATCGAGCCCCCGGCCGGTTTCGCCCCCCGCCGGGCTGTTCTCACCCACCCGGGCCGCACGTGCGAGCAGCTCGGCCTTGGCTTCGTCCAGCTTGGTCTGCATGTCCTCATGCTCCTGTCGCGCGCCATTGCGTGACGTAGATGACGGTGCTCGGATGATCAGCGCTGATCACGCTGTAAGGCTATCGCTCCGTCCCCGGGGGCTGTCAGGGGCTCTTTGTGTACAAAACCACGTACCAATCTTTGACGAACTGGACAGTCCGGGGTGGCGGGTGCACGTTGATTTAAAGAAGTGTTCGTGGGGGCGGCCGGAGTTTTCCCAGGAGTTACAGCAAGAGCCACAGCAGGAGTCACGCAGTCCCGAGGAGGCGTCACACACCATGACCGCCAAGATCCTTATCGTCACCGGCGATGCGGCCGAGTCACTCGAAGTGCTCTACCCGTACCAGCGGCTGTTGGAGGAGGGCTACGAGGTCCACATCGCGGCACCCGAGAAGAAGAAGCTCCGTTTCGTCATCCACGACTTCGAGGAGGGCTTCGACACGTACACCGAGAAGCCCGGCTACACCTGGCCCGCCGACCTCTCCTTCGCCGACGTCGACCCCGGCGCCTACACCGCCCTCGTCATCCCCGGCGGCCGCGCCCCGGAGTACCTGCGCAACGACGCCGAGCTGAGGAAGATCCTCAAGGCCTTCTTCGACGCCGACAAGCCGGTCGCCCAGATCTGCCACGGTCCTCTGATCACCGCCGCCGTCGGCGGCCTCAGCGGCCGCCAGGTCACCGCCTACCCGGCCCTGGAGCTCGACATGCAGACCGCCGGCGCCTCCTTCCAGGACTCCGAGGCCGTCGTCGACGGCGTCCTCGTCTCGGCCCGCGCCTGGCCGGACCACCCGGCATGGATGCGGGAGTTTCTGAAGGTACTCAGGTCCAAGGCGCTCGTCAGCTGACCGCCGCCGTCTACACCTCACCGGCCAGCGCCGCGATCTCCGTACGCGACGACGCACCCAGCTTGGCGAGGATGTGCTCGACGTGGGCGTCGGCGGTCCGCTTGGAGATCACCAGGCGTTCGGCGATCTCGCGGTTGGACAGCCCCCTGGCTCCGGCCTCTGGCCCCGACCTGTGGCTCAGCCGACCAGCGACTCCGCGACCTCCACGGCCTCCGCCAGGCTGTCGACCACCGGCACCCCGGCCGCCTGCAGGCTGATCCGGCTGTGCGAGCCCCCGGTGTACAGGACGGCCCGCGCGCCGACGTGGGCGGCGGCCACGGCGTCGTCCACCGCGTCGCCGATGACGACGACCCGGCCGGGGTCGATGTCGATGCCCTCGATCGCCGCGAGGTGGCGGGCCATCTGGTGGGACTTGCCGGTGTGGCTGCCATCGACGCGGCCGTCCACCCGTATGAAGTGGTCCTCGATGCCGTGCGTACGGATGATCGGCAGCAGCCGCTCGTGCGGGGCGAGCGAGCACAGCGACTGGGTCAGGCCCTCGTACCGCCAGCGGGCCAGGATCTCCGCCGCGCCCTCGGCGAGGCCGCAGGTGCCGGCGAGCGTCCAGTAGTGGCGATGGAATATCTCGTCCATCACCTCCCACTCGTCGTCGGTGGGGAGCCGGCCCATCAGCCGCTCGTAGAACTTCGGCACCGGTACGCAGTACAGCTCGCGATACCGCGCCAGGGTGATCCGGGGCAGCCCGATCTCGGCGAAGGAGGCGTTCGTGGCCTCGATCACCGCGTCGATGTCATGGAGCAGGGTGCCGTTCCAGTCCCACACGAGATGCGCGTTCACATCAAGCACCGTACCCAGACCCGCCGACAAATTGACAAACCCTAAGGTCACAAGGCCATAAGGGCTTAGGACCCGGTTCGGGAGGCCCTATTCGAGCAGTCCCTGGATCTCCTGGGACGCGTACCAGAGCAGTTCGTGGTCCTCCGCGCCGTCCACGACGAAGCGGGCGTCGTCGTCCCCGGCGTCCGCCGCGCCCAGCACGTCGGCGGCCGCCGCGATGTCCGCCTGGGCGTCGTCGGCGTCCGCGTGCACTGCGGCGGCCTTGGCCAGGGGTACGGCGTCCGCCAGCCGCACCTCGCCCAGACCGGCGGCGTCAAGGCTCCGGGAGGGGTCGTACGACACCGCCGAGTCGGCGACGTCCACCGCCACGACCACCCGGCGGCGCGGGGCGTCCGGTCGCAGCGCGAGCTGCCGGAGCGAGGCCTGCGCGGCGCGGGTCAGCGCGGCGTACTCCAGCTCCTCGATGTCGTCCGAGACGTACCACTCGCGCAGGGCGGGAGTGACGGCGAACGCATCCAGCGGAGCGGGACCCAGCTCGCCCGCCTTGAGGGCCTCGGCCAGGCCGGGAAGGGTCGTGGGGATGTAGACGCGCATGGCGTCAGCATACGTGCGGCGCCCCCCTGATAGGTGAACCGCCCACACTCTCAGGACCGCGCCCGCAGCGCCCCCGCCGGGTCGCCCGCCCCGGTACAAACCCGGTTACCAGCCAGTAAGGCCACATGCCGGCACCCACCACGCACGGGGGCACCACCATGACCGTCACCACCACGACCATCACCCGCCGCCGACCGGCCGCGCCCCACCGCACGCCCGGGGCCCCGCCGCCGCCCCACATCTGGTTCGCCGACCGCCTACTCGACATCCTCACCGGCCGCCGCCCGCTCGCCTGCCTGGCCGGACTCATCACCGACGAGGACTACGACCGCCTCTGGGACCTCACCAACGCCCGCGCCGACTGGCGCCACCGCGCCCGGGGCCACATGCCCTCCCTCCGCCGCTGCCGCTGGACCGCCGTCGGCCAGGGCGCCCTCGAGGTCACAGCCGTCGTCGCCCTTACCCGCGACTGCGTCCGCGCCATCGCCTTCCGCCTGGAACGGGCCATCGCCTCCGGGCACGGCCCGCACAGCGTGCGCGGCTGGACGTGTACCGCCATCGAGGCAGTGGAAGCGGGGTAAAAGCGCCGGGGCCGACCCCCGTAAAGGAAGCCGGCCCCGATTGCTGCATGCGCTGCGCGTTACTTCTTGCGGCGACGGCCGCCGCGCTGGGCCTTGCGCCGCTCCGCGCGCGTGAGGCCGTCCGACTCGGCAGCGGGGTCCTCGCCGTTGTCGAACTCGCCCTCGACGACGCCGCCCTCGCCGTCCACCGACGGGGCGGAGAAGTGCAGCCGGTCCGCCCGCTTGGGGGCCTCGAGGCCCTTGGCCCGGATCTCGGGACGCGCGTCCTGCTTGACCAGGGACGGCGCCTCGTCCGCGGCCTCGGCGGCCACCGGGACCTCCTCGACCTGCTGCTCGACCTGGACCTCCAGGTTGAACAGGTAGCCGACGGACTCCTCCTTGATGCCGTCCATCATCTGCGTGAACATGTCGAAGCCCTCGCGCTGGTACTCCACCAGCGGGTCGCGCTGCGCCATCGCCCGCAGGCCGATGCCTTCCTGCAGGTAGTCCATCTCGTACAGGTGCTCACGCCACTTGCGGTCGAGCACGGACAGGACGACCCGCCGCTCCAGCTCGCGAGTGATCTCCTCGCCGAGGGACTTCTCGCGCTCCTCGTACTGCTCGTGGATGTCGTCCTTGACCATCTCGGCGATGAACTCGGCGGTGATCCCGGCGCGATCGCCGGCCGCCTCCTCCAGGTCCTCGATGGTGACGGTGACCGGGTAGAGCTGCTTGAAGGCGCCCCACAGCCGTTCGAGGTCCCAGTCCTCGGCGAAGCCCTCCGAGGTCTCGATCGCGATGTAGTCGTCGATCGTGTCGTCCATGAAGTGCCGCACCTGCTCGTGCAGGTCCTCACCCTCAAGGACGCGGCGGCGCTCACCGTAGATGACCTCGCGCTGGCGGTTCAGCACCTCGTCGTACTTCAGGACGTTCTTGCGGATCTCGAAGTTCTGCTGCTCGACCTGCGACTGGGCCGAGGCGATGGCCCGCGTGACCATCTTGTTCTCGATCGGGACGTCGTCCGGCACATTCGCCATGGACATCACACGCTCGACCATCTGCGCCTTGAACAGCCGCATCAGGTCGTCGCCCAGCGAGAGGTAGAAGCGGGACTCGCCCGGGTCGCCCTGACGGCCGGAGCGGCCGCGCAGCTGGTTGTCGATACGGCGCGATTCGTGCCGCTCGGTCCCGAGGACGTACAGCCCGCCGAGCTCCTTGACCTCCTCGAACTCGGCCTTGACCGCCGCCTCGGCGCGCTTGAGCGCCTCCGGCAGGGCCGCCGCCCACTCCTCGACGTGCTCGATCGGGTCCAGGCCGCGCTGGCGCAGCTCCGCCTCGGCGAGGTCGTCGGGGTTGCCGCCGAGCTTGATGTCGGTACCACGGCCGGCCATGTTCGTGGCGACGGTGACGGCGCCCTTGCGGCCGGCCTGGGCGACGATCGTGGCCTCACGGTCGTGCTGCTTGGCGTTGAGCACCTCGTGCGGCACGCCGCGCTTGGCGAGCTGCTGCGACAGGTACTCGGACTTCTCGACGGAGACGGTGCCGACCAGGACCGGCTGGCCCTTCTCGTGCTTCTCGGCGATGTCCTCGACGACGGCCGCGAACTTCGCCTCTTCGGTGCGGTAGATCAGGTCCGCACGGTCCAGGCGCTGCATCGGGCGGTTCGTCGGGATCGGGATGACGCCGAGCTTGTAGATCTGGTGGAACTCCGCGGCCTCGGTCATGGCCGTACCGGTCATGCCGGAGAGCTTGTCGTACAGGCGGAAGAAGTTCTGCAGGGTGATCGTGGCGAGGGTCTGGTTCTCGTCCTTGATGTCCACCCCTTCCTTCGCCTCGATCGCCTGGTGCATGCCCTCGTTGTAGCGGCGGCCGGCCAGGACACGGCCGGTGTGCTCGTCGACGATCATGACTTCGCCGTCCATGACGACGTAGTCCTTGTCCTTCTTGTAGAGCTCCTTGGCCTTGAGGGCGTTGTTGAGGTAGCCCACAAGCGGGGTGTTCACCGACTCGTAGAGGTTGTCGATGCCCAGCCAGTCCTCGACCTTGGCGACGCCGGACTCGTGGATGGAGACGGTGCGCTTCTTCTCGTCGAAGTCGTAGTCGCCGGTCTCCTGCTGCGGCCTGCCGTCCTCGTCCCGCTTCATGGGGTTGGCGGCCTCGCCCGCCTTGAGGCGGGTCACGAGCTTGGCGAAGTCCGAGTACCACTTGGTGGCCTGGTCGGCGGGGCCGGAGATGATCAGCGGCGTACGGGCCTCGTCGATGAGGATCGAGTCGACCTCATCGACGATCGCGAAGTTGTGTCCGCGTTGCACCAGTTCTTCCTTCGACCACGCCATGTTGTCGCGCAGGTAGTCGAAGCCGAACTCGTTGTTGGTGCCATAGGTGATGTCGGCGGCGTACTGCTCGCGACGCTGCGCCGGGTTCATGTTGGCGAGGATCACGCCGACGTCGAGGCCGAGGAACTTGTGCACCCGGCCCATCCACTCCGAGTCGCGCTCGGCGAGGTAGTCGTTGGTGGTGATCAGGTGGACGCCCTTGCCGGACAGCGCGTTCAGATACGCGGGCAGGGTGCCGACCAGGGTCTTGCCCTCACCGGTGCGCATCTCGGCGACGTAACCCAGGTGCAGGGCGGCGCCGCCCATCAGCTGTACGTCGTAGTGGCGCTGGCCGAGGACGCGCTTGGCGGCCTCGCGGACGGTGGCGAAGGCCTCGGGGAGCAGGTCGTCCAGGCTCTCGCCGTCCGCGTACCGCTCCCTGTACTCGTCCGTGAGAGCCCGCAGCTCGGCGTCGGAGAGGTTGACAAAATCCTCTTCGATGGAATTGACCTGGTCCGCGATGCGGTGCAGCTTGCGCAGGATCTTGCCTTCGCCTGCACGCAGGATCTTGTTGAGGACGGACACGTAGGTTGGCTCCTTGCCGGTCGGGCCTGGCACACACTTCGCGCTGGGCACAGCAGGTCATGCCCCGCTGCAACGGCCATCGTAAGCGAGGACACCAGCCACTCGGGAGGTCCCGTCAGCACACCGGGCGGTTCTCACCCGATTTCGGTGATACTGCGGGGCATGGAGCCGATAACCCTCACGACGGAGCGCCTGCTGCTCCGCCCCTTCACCACCGGCGACGCCGGGGCCGTGCACACCGCCTGCCAGGATCCCGAGATCCCGCGCTGGACGTCGGTGCCCTCTCCTTATACGTACGAGCACGCCGAAGGGTTCGTGGGCCAGATCTGCCCGGACGGCTGGCGGGACGACACCATGTACAACTTCGCCGTCACCACCAAGGACGGCGGGCAGCTGGTGGGGGCCATGGGGCTGGTGAGGCTGGAGCTCTCCGCGCCGCAGCGGCAGGCCGAGCTGGGCTACTGGACGGTCAAGGAGCTGCGCGGCCTCGGCTACACGGTGGAGGCGGCGCGGGCCGTGGTGCGCTGGGGCTTCGAGGATCTGGGCGTCGAGCGGATGGAGTGGGGCGCCGAGGCGGGCAACGAGGGCTCACGGGCCGTCGCCCTGAAGACCGGCTTCCGGATGGAGGGCACGATGCGCGCCAAGCTCGTCTTCGAGGGCACCAGGCGGGACATCTGGTGGGGCTCGCTTCTGCCGAGCGACCTGGGGCTGACGTCCGCGACCCCGCACCTGCCGCTGCCGAAGGCGTGATTGCGGGGCCCTGATGATTGCTGGGCCTGATGATTACTGGGGCCTGAATTGGCTGAGGCCCGATTGTCAGTACCGCGCCATACGCTGACCGGCATGACGACACCTGTCTCCCTGTCCGCCGACGACGCCCGCCGGATCGCGCTGCGCGCGCAGGGATTCCTGGGCTCCCCCGACCGGCGCGGCGGCGTGCGGGGCGTGTTGCGGCACCTGGGCGCGGTACAGCTCGACACGATCTCGGTGCTGGCACGCTCCCATGAGCTGATTCCGTACGCGCGGCTGGGCGCCGTCGGCCGTCCGGCGGTGGAGGAGGCGTACTGGACCGAGAATCACGCTTTCGAGTACTGGTCGCACGCCGCCTGCATCCTCCCGATCGAGGAGTGGCCGCACTTCGCCTTCCGCCGCCGGGCGCGGCGGGCGCGCGGGCACCGCTGGCATGTGATGGCGGACGCCGACCGCTCGTGCGCGGCCGTACGGGACCGGCTCAAGGCCGACGGGCCGCTGACCTCAACGGAGTTGGGCGGCGCCAAGAACGGCGGCCCCTGGTGGGACTGGTCCGAGACCAAGATCGCCGTCGAGTGGCTGCTCGACACCGGGGAGGTCGTCTGCACCGAGCGGCGCGGCTGGAAGCGGGTCTACGACCTCGCCGAGCGCGCCGTCCCCGACGCCCTGCTGCACGACGACATCGACGACGCCGAGTGCATGCGCCGTCTGGTCGCCCAGGCCGGCGCGGCGATGGGTGTCGCCACGCGGGCCGATCTGGCCGACTACCACCGCCTCAAGGGCGATCAGGTGGTCGCCGTGGTCGCCGACTCCGGCCTCGTCCCGGTCGAGGTCGAGGGCTGGGGCAAGGCCGCCTGGGCGGACCCGGCCGCCCTCGCCACCGCCCCGCGCGGCCGCCACCGCACCACCCTGCTGTCGCCTTTCGACTCCCTCGTCTGGGACCGGCCCCGCACCCAGCGGATCTTCGGCTTCACCCACCGCCTCGAGGCGTACGTCCCCAAGCCCAAGCGGATACACGGCTACTTCGCCATGCCGCTGCTGGCCGGCGGCCACCTCGTGGGCCGGGCCGACCCCGCGCGCGAGGGCACCACGCTCATCGCGCGTCAGGTCTCCCTGGACGGACCCAAGGCGGTCGAGCCCATGGCGGCGGCCCTCAGGGAGGCCGCCGAGTGGGTCGGCTGCGACTCCGTGCGTCTCGAACGCCTCGGCGACCCGAAGCTCGCCGCCGCGCTGGCGGCCGCCCTTACCTGATCTCCAGGATCTTCTCGCGCATCGCGTAGACCACGGCCTCCATCCTGGAGTGCAGCTGGAGCTTCTCCAGGATGTTCCGCACGTGGTTCTTGACGGTGTTCTCGCTGATGAAGAGCTGCTTGGCGATGTCCCGGTTGTTCAGGCCCGTGGCCACCAGCTTCAGGACCTCCAGCTCGCGGTCGGTGAGCTTCGGGGCGGGGACGAGGCGCCGCTCGTCCGTGCGCTGGATCATCGACTTGAACTCGGTGAGCAGCTTGGACGCCATCGAGGGGCTGATCTGCGACTGCCCGTCCGCCACGGCGCGGATCGCGGTGGCGACCTCGTCCGTGGAGATCTCCTTGAGCAGGTAGCCGGTCGCGCCCGCCTTGATGGCCTCGTAGAGGTCGGCTTCCTCGTCGCTTATCGTCAGCATGATGATCTTGGCGCTGGGTGCCACCTCCTTGATGGAGGTGCAGGCCTCGATGCCGCCGCGTTTGGGCATCCGTACGTCCATCAGGACGATGTCGGGCAGCAGATCCGCCGCCTTGTCCACCGCCTCCGCCCCGTCGCCGGCCTCGCCGACGACCTGGATGTCCTCCTCCTGAGCCAGCACGATCTCCAGGCCTCGCCGGAACAGGGCGTGGTCATCGACGACCAGGACCCTGATCGGCTCCTGGCGCGGCGCGCCCGGCCTGCCGGTGTCCGGGCCTGTTTCGCCGACCACCGCGGGCTCGAAGCTGTCCGCCATCGGTTCCTCCCCCTCGGGTCGGCGCCCGTGGTTAGCTGCACATTTCCGTGCCTGGCCAACCGGACTACGCGGCCCGTACGTTGGCTGCCCGCCCCATGATTCCATGCCCAGGCAGGGCGGCGCCCCCGGGCGAGGTCGTGTCAGGCCCGGGGGCGCCGCGGTTGGCGCCGCTTGCGACGCTCATTCACCGGCGCAGGGCACCGCCCGCACCGGAGGGCGCCTCCTCGGCGGAGAGGTCGGCCTTGAGGTGAATGACGCCGTAGTCGTATCCGTGCCGCCGGTAGACGACACTCGCCACTCCTGTGTCGGAGTCGATGAACAGATAGAAGTCATGCCCGACCAGCTCCATTTCGTAGAGCGCCTGGTCGAGCGCCATAGGTGCTGCCGCGTGCGTCTTCTCCCGTACCACCATCGGGCCTTCGCCCTGGACCTCCACGGATCCCATCCTGGTGGTGGGCACATCACCGGACGTCGAGGCGGCGGGCCGGCTGCCGTTGAACTCCAGCGGGGCGGTCAGCCCTGCTGTGGCCTCGGCAACACTGGTCGGAGTACGGCTGCCGCCACGGTGCACCCTGCGCTTGTCGGCCGCCTTGCGCAGCCGTGCCTCAAGCTTGCTCACGGCGATGTCCAGTGCCGCGTACGGGTCGGCCGCCGCAGCCTCGGCCCGGACCACGGGTCCGCGCGTGAGCATGGTAATCTCCACGCGGTCGCAGCGGTCTGCCTGCCGGGGGTTCGGCTCCTTGGACACCTCGACGTCCAGGCTGATCACCTTGCCGTCGAGCTTCTGGATCTTCTCCAGCTTCTCAGTCACGTGTTTCCGGAACCGCTCGGGCACCTCGGTCTTGCGGCCCTTGACGACGATGTCCACGCAGAACTCCGTTCCGGATCGCCCCGGTCGGACGGGGCGCATCCCTTGCGCTGAGGCCGGCGGGCACCAGGTCCCACCCGGCGCTGTGCTAGCTGCCGCTCCGCGCGCTCCGGAGGCTTCCGGGCGGCGAAGCCGCGACTTTCACCTCCTCCTCCCCCGTGAGGAAGATCTACACCCCCTGAATTCGGGGTGAACTGTTCCTCACAACCGAACATAGACCCGGAGGACGGAGGTCGGCACCCCCAGAGGCTCGATACCTCCATTCGGGTGACCCCCGCTTGTACTAGCTGCAACGATGACCCTGACTTCCGAGTTCCGTTTCCCCCTGACCTGCACGGCTCACGAGGGCCGTCGCCGGCGCCGCGATTACCGCCGCACCGGCCACCATTCCTCCCGCTGCCCGCACCGCCGCGGCCGCCGCCACCAGTGACGCACCGGTCGTCATCAGGTCGTCCACCAGGACCACCGGCGCCGCCTCCAGCAGCCTCCCGGCACCGGGAACAACCACCAGGGCTCCCCCGAGGTTCGCCAGCCGCTCACGGGCGCTCAGCCCCGACTGGTCGGCCACCACGCGCCCCTGCCGCACCACCGCCGCCACCCGTACCCGGCGGCCTCCGCCCCGCAGCTCCCGGGCCGCCGCCCTGGCGATCCGCCGGGCCGCGTCATGCCCCCGCGCCGCCACCGCCCGCCTCGAAGACGGCACCGGCACCAGCAGCACCTCCCCGCCGCCCTGCCTCACCGCCGCGGAGCGCACCGCCCCCGCCAACGCCGCCCCCAGCGGCCGCGCAAGCCCCAGCGCCCCGCGCTCCTTGTGGGCGATCAGCACTGCCCGTACCTCGTCGGCATACGCCGCTGCCGCGTACACATCGGGCAGTCCCACCGGCTCCGGATCCGGCCTCGCCCGCGCCGCTCCTCTCCCGAGCGCCGCCCTGCACTCCTCGCACAACCCCGTCCGCGCCTCCCCGCACCCCGCGCACTCCGCCGGTAACACCACCCCCACCAGCTCCCGCCACAACCCCCGCATATGTCCAAGGTTGCCCCCATCGGGCACTCCCCGCCAGGGCCGTCGGCGCACTTGTGGATAACCCGCCTGTGGATAACTCGAACGCACGCGTCGCAGGCGGCGCGGGCCGCCGCTCAGCCCGGATAGACCGGCGAGCTGCCCTTGGGGCTGACCTGCTTCCAGTTGGCGTCCGTCGGAAGCCGGAAGATCCCGTCGCCCAGCTCCGCGAGCAGCGGCTTGTCCGGACTTTCGGACGCGGCGACCGACGCGACACCGCTGATGCCGGGCAGCGTCGTCGTGTCGGAGGCCGAGCCGTCGACGTCGACGTACTGGATCTGCTCCACGCCGCCCGACTCCTGGCCGACCACCACCAGCCGGCTGACCCCGGCCCAGGATGCGGCCTTGACGTCCTCCAGGTGCGGGGTGACCAGCCGCAGTGCGGTGACCGTGAGCTGCGGGTGTTGCTGCGTGCCGCTTCGCTCGATCCGGCCGAGCCGCAGCATCGTACGGCCGTTCTCCGTCACCAGCATGGCGATCCGTACGCCGTCGGCGGCCACCCGCAGCGACTCGATCCGCCCCTTCCCGAGGTCGGGCACCGCCACCTCGACAGGGCTGTCCGCGCCGTCGGGCAGCATCAGCAGCCGGGGCTTGGCCGGGTTGCGGTCGGCGACCCACAGGCCGCCGTAGCCGTCCCAGCTGGGCGCGCTGAGGCCGTTCTCCTTGCCCTGCCCGGAACTCTTGATCACCGGCTGGCCCAGCCCGGCGTCCGCCGCGAGCCGGGTGACGTACAGCGCGCTGCCGTCGGCCTTCACGCCCGCCGCGTAGGCCTCGTCACGCCGTACGGCGACCGAGCCCAGGTTCACCTGGCCCGCGCCGAGCGGTCCCGCCACCCGTTCCGCCGTGCTCGCGCTGCCGGAGAGGCTGACGAGCCGGTGCTGGGTGTCGATGAAGTACGGCTGCGTGGGCGCCCCGGCCACCTGGTCGGGGGCGTATGCGGCGGCCTGTTGCTGCGACAGGCTGCACGTGGCCGCGCCGTCGGGACCCTGCAGCTCCACCGATGCGACCGGCGAGGTCGCCACGCCCTGCACGGTGTTCATGAGCTGCGCGGCCATCAGCCGGCAGTCCTGGCCGGTGCCGCCGACCGTCTTGCTGAGCTTGACCGTCAGATGCTGCGAGTCGTCGAGGGACAGGTCCTTGACCGTCGTGCCGGGAGGGAAGGCGGAGCCGACCACCGGATCCAGCCAGTCCGTGGGTCCGGACAGCAGCGAACTGACCGTGGACTGCAGCAGGTTTATCTGCGTACGACGCAGGTAGACCGGGTCGGCGACCAGCACGTCACGGCGCGTGCCGGCGGCGACGGCATCCGGTCCCAGCGAGGCGTAGAAGTAGATGTCGACGGAGCGGTAGAGCCGCTGGAAGTCGGCTGCGCTGAGGACCAGCCCGTTGGGCACGTCGTCGATCCGCCACTCGCCGTTCTCCTTGGAGAGGTGGATCTCCTTGCGGTACTGCGTGTCTACGGCCCGGTAGGCGTGCTTGCTGTCCACGGCGGCGACAGCCGTGCCGGCCAGACTGACGGTGGCGTAGTGCTGGCTGGTGTCGGTCCGGTCGGTCCCGCCGGATTCGAGGCTCTGCAGGGGGCCGCCGGACAGGACGGTGATCCGGGCGTTGGGGTTCCAGGTCTTCTTGAGGTCCTTCGCCAGATATTCGCGCGCGGTGTCGTAGTTCACCTCGCTGCTGGTCGTCGCCTCGAGGAAGCCGCTGACGATCTGCGTGGCGCTCTCGCCCTTCTGCGGCTTGACGCCGTAGACCCGCACCTGCGTGTCCGCGTCGTCATGCTGCGCGCCGTCGACCTTGCGCACCTCGCCGCTACTGGGCATGGAGGCGCACCCCGCGAGCAGCGCGAGGCAGCCCAGCAGCACGCCGGCCCTGAACGGGCCACGAATGCCCAGAAGGCCACGCATGCTTCGAAGGTCACGAAGGTCACGAAGGTCACGAAGGTCACGAAGGCCACTTAGGCCCCGAGGGCCGCCCCCCATCGCCCGCATCAGTGCTGGTCCTCCCGCGCCTCGTCGACCGTGCCGCTGCCGGAGGCGGTGTTTGTGCCGGTGCTGCTGTTCCTCGCACCGACCGTGCCGGCCCCGTGCCCGACGACCCGCGCGCCGCTGCCTGGCAGTGCCGCCGGGTCAGCCGCGGGCGGGCGGTGCGGGGCGACCGGCATCGGCGGGATGGACGGGATGGCAGGAGCGATACGGGGGCCGGGCAGCGCCGGTCCGGAGTCGCGCGTGGCCACCGCCCGGGCCACGGTCGCCACCGGTGCGGGCGGCGGCACGGGGGTCCTGAGGACGCGGTTGCGCCGGGAGTCCTCCGGTTCCAGGGCGATCGGCGAGCCGCGCAGGCTCTCGCCGGCCGTACGCGGCAGGGTCAGCCGGAACTGCGAGCCGCCGCCCGGTTCGCCCCAGGCCTGCAGCCAGCCGCCGTGCAACCTCGCGTCCTCGACCGCGATGGACAGGCCGAGGCCGGTGCCGCCGGTGGTGCGGGCGCGGGCCGGGTCGGCACGCCAGAAGCGGTTGAAGACCCGGGTGGCCTCGCCGGGCTTGAGCCCGACCCCGTAGTCCCGTACGGAGACTGCGACCGCGCCGCCCGCCGAGGCCAGCCGTACGACCACGTCGTTGCCCTCGCCGTGCTCGACGGCGTTGACCACGAGATTGCGCAGCACCCGCTCGACCCGCCGGGCGTCCACCTCGGCGATCACCGGCTGCTCGTCGCCGCGCACGACGACCCGGCTGCCCTTGCGCTCGGACAGCGGCTCGGCCGCCTCGACCACCCTGCGTACGACGTCCCGCAGGTCGATCGGCTCGGCGGCCAGCTCGGCCGCGCCCGCGTCGAAGCGGCTGATCTCCAGCAGGTCGGACAGCAGCGACTCGAAGCGGTCCAGCTGGGTCTGCAGCAGCTCGGCGGAGCGGGAGGTCGCCGGGTCGAAGTCCTCGCGGGCGTCGTGGATGACGTCGGCGGCCATACGGACGGTGGTCAGGGGGGTGCGCAGCTCGTGCGAGACGTCGGAGACGAAACGGCGTTGCATCCGCGACAGGTCCTCCAGCTGCTGGATCTTGACCTGGAGGGTCTGCGCCATTTTGTTGAAGGACTCGCCGAGCCGGGCGATGTCGTCCTCGCCGCTGACCTTCATCCGCTCCTGGAGCCGCCCGGCCGCGAGCCGCTCGGAGATCCCGGCGGCCATCCGGACGGGCGTGACCACCTGCCGGACGACCATCCACGCGATGGCGCCGAGCAGCACGACCACGAAGATCCCGGCGGTCGCCAGGGTGCCCTTGACCAGGTTGAGGGTCTTCTCCTCCTGGTCGAAGGGGAAGAGGTAGTACAGCTGGTACGGATGCCCGTTGGGGTCTTCCATCCGCTGGCCGACGGCGAGTGCCGCCTGGCCCTCGCTCTGGTTCTCCCGCAGCAGGGTCGTGTACTCCCACTGCACCTTGGTGCTGCTGTCCAGGGCGGCGCGCAGCTGCGTCGGCACGCTGTCCTCGGGCAGGACCGAGCCTGAGGCGCGCGGGCCGCGGGTGCCCGCGCTGTCGCCGCCGTCACTGGTGGGCTGAGCGTCGGAACTGAGCGCGACGACCGAGTACGCGCCCTGGCCGCCGCTGGCGAGCTGTTCGACCAGGGCAGTCAGCCAGGCGCCGGCGTCGGTCTGGCCGCGGGTGGCCGTGCTGGTGCCGGAGGAGTCGGAGGTGTTGCCCGCCTTCTCCTTCGCCACGCCGAACCCGCCGATGGCCTGGCTCTGGGCGGCCTGCCGCTTGGCGTCGAGCAGCCCGTTCTTGACCTGGCCGATGACGACCACGCCCAGCAGCAGCACCACACCCAGCGACATCAGCAAGGTGGTGGCCACCACCCGGAGCTGGATGTTGCGCCGCCACAGCCGCAGCGCGGGCTCCAGCGGGCGGCGCCCCCAGCGCACGCACGAGCGGAGCACCGGAGGCAGCCCACGCCACGGACTCCCGCCGCGGAAGCCCTCCAGTCGCTCGCGCCCGTACGGCACCGCCATGTCAGCCCGGACCCGCCTTGTAGCCCACGCCACGGACCGTCACCACGATCTCGGGACGCTCGGGGTCCTTCTCGACCTTGGAGCGGAGCCGCTGGACGTGCACGTTGACCAGGCGGGTGTCGGCGGCGTGCCGATAGCCCCACACCTGCTCCAGCAGCACCTCACGGGTGAAGACCTGCCACGGCTTGCGGGCCAGCGCCACCAGTAGGTCGAACTCCAGCGGGGTCAGCGCGATCGGCTGCCCCTCGCGCTTGACCGAGTGGCCAGCGACGTCGATGACCAGGTCGCCGATGGCGAGCTGCTCGGGTGTCGGTTCCTCGGCACGGCGCAGCCGGGCACGTACCCGGGCCACCAGCTCCTTCGGCTTGAACGGCTTGATGACATAGTCATCAGCCCCGGATTCCAGGCCCACCACGACATCGACCGTGTCGCTCTTGGCGGTGAGCATGACGATGGGTACCCCTGACTCGGCCCGGATCTGGCGGCATACGTCGATGCCGTCGCGTCCGGGGAGCATGAGGTCGAGGAGAACCAGATCGGGCTTGGTCTCCCGGAAAGCGGCAAGCGCCTTGTCACCGTCGGCCACGAACGACGGCTCAAAACCTTCGCCGCGCAGCACGATGCCAAGCATCTCTGCCAGTGCGGTGTCGTCGTCGACGACCAGGACACGTCCCTTCATACGCACCATCATCCCATTACCTGATCGTGACCTGGAGCACGAGGTGAACACAAAGCGGCGAGATCACCGGGCGTAACCGGCGAAACCACGCCGTTTTCGGTAACAATCGCCGTTATCAAACCCGCAGGTGTGATGTCGAACGCAGGGTTGTACGCCTGGGTGCCAAGCGGTGCCACCGGGTTTCCGGCCGATTCCGTCACCTCGTGACCGGAGCGCTGCTCCACCTCGATCGAGACCCCGTCGGGGGTCCCCAGGTCAACGGTGGTGGTCGGCGCGACCACGATGAAGGGCACATTGTGATACCGGGCGAGCACAGCCAGTGGATAGCTGCCGACCTTGTTGGCGACGGAGCCGTCGGCGGCTATGCGGTCCGCGCCGATGAGGACCGCGTGGACCTCGCCTGCGGCGAAGAGCGAGCCCGCCGCGTTGTCGGTGAGGAGCGTGTACGCCATGCCGGTGCGGGCGGCCTCGTAGGCGGTGAGGCGGGCGCCCTGGAGCAGCGGGCGGGTCTCGTCCACCCACAGCCGGCGCAGCTCGCCCGCGCGGTGGGCGGCGAGCGCCACGGCCAGGGCAGTGCCCTCGCCGCCGGAGACCAGGGCGCCGGTGTTGCAGTGCGTGAGGACCTGGTAGCCGCCGCCGGGCAGCAGCTCCGTCAGCAGCTCCAGCCCCCGCCGGGCCATCGCGGCGCTCGCCTCGGCGTCCTCCGCGTGCAGCGCCCGCGCCTCGGCGAGGGCGGCCGCCGCGGCCCGCTCGGTGTCGGCGCCGTCGGTGAGGGCCGCATGATAAGCGTCGGCGGCCCGCCGCACCCCGTAAGCCAGGTTGACCGCGGTCGGCCGGGCGTACGCCAGCGTCTCGGCGGCGTCGTCCACGTCATAACCGCGTACGGCCGCCAGCGCGACCCCGTACGCCCCCGCTATACCGAGCAGCGGAGCCCCGCGCACCGCCAGCGTGCGGATCGCCTCCACCAGCGCCGGCACATCGGTGCAGACCAGCTCCACCTCCTCGGCCGGCAGCCGGGTCTGGTCGAGGAGCACGAGCACGGGACCTTCCGGAGGTTCCTCCCAACGCAGCGCCGGCGTTGGATCATTGGCCAGAGTTTCCACGAACTGATCACCCATCTGCTCAGTCTGCCGCGACAGCACTCGCATTTACAGCGTTCTCACCCCGCCACCGGGCCGTCCCGGCGCGGCACCACGAGGCGGACCCTGCCCTGCGCCACATGCAGTACGCATCCCCAGGTACGGCACGGCACACCCCATGGCACGATGGCCACCGTCCCACCGTTAAAGGACCGGGAAGCGCAGTAACGAAGGAGCGATGATGAACGACTCTCCGGGCTGGGCCTCGCCCGGATCCCCCTCCGGCGAACCGGACCGTGAGAACGGCCCCGGCACGCCCCAGGATTCTGCGCCCTCGAAGTGGTCCAAGCAGCAGCCCCCGGCCGGACAGTGGTCCGCCCCCGGCCAAACCGGCTCGGGCCCCGCCGCCCCGCCACCCCCGCCTCCGCCCGCAGGCACCGGCTGGGGCCAACCGCAGGGCTGGCAGCAGCCGAACTGGGGCCGGCCGCCGTCCCCCAAGCCCGGCGTGATCCCGCTGCGCCCGCTGGGCGTCGGCGAGATCCTGGACGGCGCGGTCTCCACCATGCGCGCCCACTGGCGCACCGTGCTCGGTGTCTCCCTCGTCGTCGCTCTGGTCACCGAGACCGCCTCGATCCTCCTGCAGGGCTTCGTCCTCGCCGACAACTCGAGCCTGAGCGCCCTGGACAACAACCCCAACCCCAGCGCCAACGACATCGCCAGCGCCCTGAGCGGTGCCGTCGCCGGCAGCGCCCTCACGCTGCTCATCACCCTGCTGGGCGTCGTGATCGCGACGGCGATGCTCACCATGGTGATCAGCCGCGCCGTGCTGGGCCGCCCGGTGACCACCCGCGAGGCCTGGACCGACGCCCGACCCCAGCTGCTGCGGCTGCTCGGCCTGACCACCCTGCTCATGGTCATCGCCGTCGGCATCCTGGCCGTGGGCATCCTCCCGGGCATCCTGGTCGCCGTCGCCGGCTCCACCGGGGCCGGAATCGCCCTCGGGTTCCTGGGTGCCATCGCGTCCTTCGTCGTCATCGCGTGGCTGCTGGTCCGCTACACCCTGTCCTCCCCGGCGCTGATGCTGGAGAAGCAGGGCGTCTTCAAGGCCATGGCCCGCTCCGCCAAGCTCGTGCGCGGCTCGTGGTGGCGGATGTTCGGCATCCAACTGCTCTCCGCCTTCCTGGTCTACATGGTGTCGTCGGTCGTCCAGATTCCCTTCGTCCTCGTCGCCGGCGTGACCGGCAGCGGCGGCCTGTCCTCCCTCGTCTCCGGAGACTCCGGCTACAGCTGGGCCTCGCTCATCATCATCGGCATCGGGGCCGTGATCGGTTCGACCATCACCTTCCCGATCAGCGCCGGCGTCACCGCCCTCCTCTACATGGACCAGCGCATCCGCCGCGAAGCCCTGGACATCGAACTCGCCCGCGCCGCAGGCGTCCCCGGCTACGGAGAGACCCCTGCCGACAGCACCGCCAACGGGGGCTGACGCCGGTGACGGGGGACGTACCGGTCACCGTCCCGAGCGGTCCCGCCCGGGAGGCCGCGCGGCACGAGCTGTCCAAGCCGATCTACCACCAGAACGACCCGAGCCTGTTCCATCGCGCCCTGAACTGGATCTGGCAGAAGATCGACGACCTCTTCTCCGCCGCCTCCGGGGTCACCCCCGGAGGCGGCGTCGGCCTCGTGGTCGTCATCGCTCTGGTCATCGGGCTGCTGGTCGCCCTGCGGCTGCGCCTCGGCAAGCTCCGTACAGCCACGCTGCCCTCCGCGGGGCTCTTCGCCGACGCCCCGCGCACCGCCGCCGAACACCGCTCCGCCGCCGAGCACTTCGCCCGCCTGGGCCAGTGGACTCCGGCCGTCCAGGAACGTCTGCGCGCCATCGTGCGCTCCCTGGAGGAACGCACCGTGCTCGATCCCCGCCCCGGCCGCACCGCCGACGAGGCCGCCGCCGAGGCCGGCCAACTGCTCCCCGCCCACGCCGCCCCGCTGCGCGACGCCGCCCGCACCTTCGACGACGTGACCTACGGCGGCCGCGCCGCCACCCAACAGGCCTACGCCGCCCTGCGCGACCTCGACGCCGAACTGGAGCGCAGCAAACCGCGGTTCGCCGAAGCCGCCCCCGCGCCCGGGGGCGCCCGCGCATGACCACCACCTCCCCTCCCGAGACCAACACACCTGCCGAGCCAGCCGGCGGTCCGACACCACCGACCGCGAACTCGCCCACCGCCCGCCAGCTGTGGACCCGTTCCCGCGCCCTGTTGGCGGCCCTGCTCGCCCTCCTCGTTTTCGGCGCCATCTACGCCTACGCCGTCATGCAGTCCGACCAGAACCACAACGCCCTCGACCCGGCCTCCCCCGACCCCTGGGGCAGCCGCGCCGTCGCCCAGCTCCTCGCCGGCCAGGGCGTCACCACCAAGGTCGTGACCACCACCGACCAGGCCGCCGCCGCGGCCGGCCCCGACACCACCCTCCTCGTCGCCGTACCCGATCTGTTGACCGGCCATCAGCAATCCGCCCTCCACAAGGCCACCGAGCGCTCCGGCGGCCGTACCGTGCTCCTCTCACCCACCCCCGCCTCCATCGGCACCCTCGCTCCGGGGGTCGACGCGCTCAACACCGCCTCCGTACGCGTCCGCAGCCCCGGCTGCGGTCTGCCTGCCGCCCGCCGAGCCGGCAACGCCACCACCGGAGGCATCGCCTACACGGTCTCCGCCGCGAACGCCGACTCCTGCTACCTCAGCGGCACCCACCCCACCCTGGTGCGCCTCCCGGCCGGCAACGGCGGCGACACCGTCGTCCTCGGCGCCTACGACCCGCTCCAGAACGAGTACCTCGACCAGCAGGGCAACGCCTCCCTCGCGCTCCAACTCCTCGGCGCCCACCCGAAGCTCGTCTGGTACCTCCCCTCCCTGAACGACACCACCGCCCTCGACGGCGGGCAGCAGAGCTTCCTCGACCTCGTCCCCAGCGGCTGGGACTGGGCACTCCTCCAACTCTTCGTCGCTGCTCTGATCGCCGCCCTCTGGCGGGCCCGCCGCCTCGGCCCCGTCGTCGCCGAACGCCTGCCCGTCGCCGTACGCGCCGCCGAGGCCACCGAAGGCCGCGCCCGCCTCTACCGCAGGGCCCGCGCCCGCGGCCGAGCCGCCGAAGCACTTCGCGCCGCCACCCGGCGCCGGCTCGCCCCGCTCGTCGGGATCCCGCCCTCGCAGGCCGACGAACCCGACGCCCTGGCACCCGCCGTCAGCGCACTCATGCCCGACCCGACGATCGACGTCCGGACCCTCCTCCACGGTCCGCCGCCGTCCGACGACGCCGCCCTGCTGCGACTCGCGGACGACCTCGACGCCCTTGAACGCTCCATCCTTGCCAAAGAGAGGTACGCCAACCCGTGAGCGCCCCGACCGCCGACAGCGCCCGCGCCTCCCTGGAGGCCCTGCGCACAGAAATCGCCAAGGCCGTCGTCGGCCAGGACCCGGCCGTCACCGGACTGGTGGTGGCCCTGCTCTGCCGAGGACACGTCCTCCTCGAAGGCGTCCCCGGAGTGGCCAAGACCCTCCTCGTCCGCGCACTGGCCGCCTCCCTCCAACTGGAGACCAAGCGCGTCCAGTTCACCCCCGACCTGATGCCCGGCGACATCACCGGCTCGCTGGTCTACGACGCCCGCACCGCCGAGTTCTCCTTCCAGCCCGGCCCCGTCTTCACCAACCTCCTCCTCGCCGACGAGATCAACCGCACCCCGCCCAAAACCCAGGCCTCCCTGCTCGAAGCGATGGAAGAACGCCAGGTCTCGGTCGACGGCACCCCCCGTCCACTGCCCGACCCCTTCCTCGTCGCCGCCACCCAGAACCCCGTCGAGTACGAGGGCACCTACCCGCTGCCCGAGGCCCAGCTCGACCGCTTCCTACTTAAGCTGATCCTCCCGCTGCCCTCCCGCGACACCGAGATCGACGTCCTCACCCGCCACGCCGAGGGCTTCAACCCGCGCGACCTGCACTCCGCAGGCCTGCGCCCCGTCGCCGGCCCCGCCGAGCTGGAATCCGCGCGTGCCGCCGTCGCCAAGACCTCCGTCTCGTCCGACATCACCGGCTACATCGTCGATATCTGCCGAGCCACCCGTGAATCCCCCTCCCTCAGCCTCGGTGTCTCCCCCCGTGGAGCCACCGCCCTGCTCGCCACCTCCCGCGCCTGGGCCTGGCTCACCGGCCGCGACTACGTCATCCCCGACGACGTCAAAGCCCTCGCCCTGCCCACACTCCGGCACCGCGTCCAGCTGCGGCCCGAGGCGGAGATGGAAGGCGTGACGACGGACTCCGTCATCACCTCGGTCCTGTCCCGCGTCCCCGTCCCCCGCTGACCCGGCATCCGACCCATGGCCCTCACCGGACGCACCGCCCTACTCGCCGCGATCGGCGCCCTCGTCGTCGGACTGCTGCTCCCCGGATGGAGCGGCATCCTCGCCGTCGAGGGAATCCTGCTATTCGGAATTCTGTACGACCTCGCGCTCGCCGCGCCAGTACGAAAGCTCCTTATCACCCGAACTGGGGACACCTCGGTGCGCCAGGGTGACGCGGTCGAAGTCCACCTCACCATCACCAACCCCGCCAACCGCTTGCTCCGCGCCCGCCTGCGCGACGCCTGGCCCCCCAGCAGCTGGCAACCCGGCACCGAAGTGGCCGCCTCCCGGCACCGGCTCACGATCCCGGCCGGCGAACGCCGCCGCGTCACGACCCGCCTGCACCCCACCCGCCGTGGCGACCGCACAGCCGACCGCATCACGGTCCGGTCCCTCGGCCCCCTCGGCCTGGCCGGCCGCCAGGGCTCACACCGAGTCCCCTGGACCGTACGCGTCCTGCCGCCCTTCACCAGCCGCAAGCACCTCCCCTCCCGGCTGGCACGGCTCCGCGAACTCGACGGCCGCACCTCACTCCTGGTCCGCGGTCAGGGCACCGAGTTCGACTCCCTCAGGGAGTACATCCCCGGCGACGACACCCGCTCCATCGACTGGCGCGCCACCGCCCGCCGAGGCTCCGTCGCCGTACGAACCTGGCGCCCCGAACGCGACCGCCACATCCTCATCGTCCTCGACACCGGCCGCACCTCCGCCGGACGCGTCGGCGACGCCCCGCGCCTCGACGCCGCCATGGACGCTGCCCTCCTGCTCGCCGTCCTCGCCGCCCGCGCCGGCGACCGCGTCGACCTGCTCGCGTACGACCGCCGCATCCGCGCCTCGGTCCAGGGCCACCATGCGAAAGACATCCTCTCCGCCCTCGTCAACGCCATGGCCCCCCTCGAACCCGAGCTCATCGAGTCCGACGCCCCCGGCCTCGTCGCCACCGTCCTCCAGCGCGCGCCGCACCGCTCCCTCGTCGTACTCCTCACCGGCCTCGACGCCGCCCCCATCGAGGAAGGCCTCCTCCCGGTCCTCCCCCAGCTCTCCCGCCGGCACGAAGTCCTCATCGCCTCCGTCGCCGACCCCCGCATCCAGGAACTCGCGGAAGGCCGCGGCACCGTCGACGCCGTCTACGCCGCCGCTGCCGCCGAACAGGCCCGCAACGAACGCCTCCGCACCGCCCAGCGCCTCTCCCGCCACGGCGTCACCGTCATCGACGCCCATCCGGCCGACATCGCCCCCGCCCTGGCCGACGCCTACCTGGCCCTCAAAGCCGCCGGGCGCCTCTGAAAACCGATTGCCGGGGCAGCGGTGGGGGCACCTATCTTCACGCCCATGTCCATCTTTGGCATCACCAAGGCGTTCATCGCCGTGAGGCGTCCCCGCACGGGCCCGGCCCGGGCCCACTGAGAACACACCCTCACCCTCCTTGGCGCGCCCCGGGACTCCGAGACCCATACATCTCGGACCGAAGGGGCACCCTTCCCATGGCGAAACCGCCCTCGCCGTGAGCTCTCCCGGAACTTCCTCGTCGACACCGACGCTGTCCGGCGCATCGTTGAATCAGCGCGTCTCTCCCCCCACGACCTCGTCCTCCAACCAGGCGCGGGCACCGGAGCGATGACGCTGACGCTCGCCCGTCACTGCCGAAAGGTCATCGCCTACGAAATCGATCCCTTCCACGCCGCAAAGCTCACCACCCGCACCCGTCACCACAGCACCATCGACGTCCTCCGCCAGGACTTCCTCCACGCACGGACCCCACACGAGCCCCTCGCCGTGGTCGGCAACATCCCCTACTCCGTCACCTCCCCCATCGTGGATTGCTGTCTCCGCTCCCCACACCTCACCAGCGCCACGCTCCTCACCCAGCGCGAATTCGCCCGCAAGCGCGCTGGCGCGTACGGCCGTTGGACGCTGCTCACCATTCGCACCTGGCCGACCTTCACCTGGCAGCTCGCTGGCTCCGTGCACCGTCGAAGCTTCCGCCCCGTGCCCAGCGTCGACTCCGCCGTCCTCCGGCTGGTCTGGCGCAGCACACCTCTGGTCGCGCCGGGGGACATGGCCGCGTATGACAGGCTGGTCAGGCTGGGCTTCAGCGGCATCGGGGGTTCTTTGTACGCCTCGCTACGGTCCGCGGGCGCGGCGGTGCAAGTGAAAAAGGCGTTCGCAGAGGCCGGCATTGCCCGCGACCTCGCCGTGGGATTCGTCCGCCCTGACCAATGGCTGACGCTGTTCCGCGAATTGCACTAGAACGCAAAGAAGCCCCCAGACTGAGCCTGGGGGCTTCTCTTTCAAAATTTGTTCGGCGGCGTCCTACTCTCCCACAGGGTCCCCCCTGCAGTACCATCGGCGCTGAAAGGCTTAGCTTCCGGGTTCGGAATGTAACCGG
>NZ_RJVR01000006.1 GCF_003999195.1 Streptomyces soli | reverse complement strand
CCCATCCGGATCCGCTCCGGGTACGTCTCACCAGCTATGTGATCCTTCGGCACAAGATCGAGATCATAGACGATCTTGGACTAGCCGAGCGACGTTGGCCTTGCTGGGGACGCGAACTCGACGTATCTGCGTCAGATTGCTCAGATCGACCGTGCGGTTGCCCGTGACAGTCCGAGCAGTGAGAAGCTGACCAGGGCCGTGACGTACCGAGCGAAACGACGTGTACAGGAGCGGAATTCCCAGCGCCAAAGCCAACCCCGCGAACATGGCGGGCACCCACGCACCGGAGCGCATTACCCCGAATCGCTCCAAGAGCGCAGGTACAACGATGGCGCCCCCTACGGCCCCGCCGAGAACAGCAGAACCCACGTGTAGGCGACGACGGGCTGTCTCGGCCGGAACCGCCGCCCGGGGCGCCTTCTCGACAACGATGCCCGCGCCAGCGGCGCGGGCCGCAGAGCGGTACTTCTTCTTCTGCCTCTTCGACACCAGCGGAGCGTACCTGCAACATTCTGAGGCGTGACCCCTGCGCCGAGCCCAACCTCAGCAAGACGTCAGACCTGTGATCAGCCGCCCGTTGAAACGATGCCGGTTGAGCCCTGACAACTGCCCAACACTGCTTGGACTCCAACGTCAACCCCCCGAAGGATTTCCGGAGCCGACCACTTAGCGATGGACATGAGCGAGGCGGTGATTATGAGGGCGCTGAGCGGCAATTCGGCGACCACCGGCCCTGCGTGGTAACTGGCTACGGATGCTCAGCATTTCGGTAGAGAGCTGGGAAACGGCCTCAAAAGGAAACGGCTCTCGCCGACTGGTTCGCTGCCCAGCACCAGCTGGCGTAGGTGCTCTTCTGTACGTGCCGGTGAGGGCGTGGGCGGAGTCGGCGGCGCTGGCCATGAGCGCCGTGGCCTACAACTCGGGCACCCTCAACGGGGCGTGGCAGGCCGGCGCGCAGGGGGTGCAGGTCTTCGACGGGGCCGCATGCGGCTGGGCCAGCCACAAGGACACCGACAAGGCCACCGGCATGCTGCCGCGTGGCCCGCCTCCCACCCGCGGTGCACCAGGGGGGTCGGGCCGCGCCCCGACGTCGCCGCGGTGTGATCAGGTCGCCGGGGTGGCGCAGCTGAGCAGCGCGTCCAGTTGTGTCACCGTGGCGACGGCATCGGTGTGGTGGATGGTGCGGATGCCCAAGGCTTGGGCGGGCGGCAGGTTCTCCGCGTGGTCGTCGACGAACACGCACTCCTCGCCAGCCAGTTGGAGAGCATCCAGGGTATGCTGGTAAATGCCCGGATCGGGCTTGCGCACACCGACCTGCTCGGACAGTACGATCGCGTCCCACTCGCCGTCCCACATGCCCAGCGCCTTATACGGGTTGTAGGGGGTGATGCCGAAGCTGTTGGAGAGCATCGCGACCTTGATGCCGGCGGCGCGGGCGCGGCGCGCGGCCTGGACCATGCGGGGCTCCAGGGGCAGGTTCGCCAGGGCGCGGCGCATCAGGTCGGTGGGGTCTATGCCGAGGATGCCGCCGATGACCTGGTTCCACTGCTCCTGCGTGGCTTCGCCGACCTCCAGCGCCTTGTAGATCGCCACCCCGTCGGGGTGCTCGTCCAGCGCGTGGAAGTAGGCGCCGGGTGTCAGGCCCTCGCTGCGCTCGAAAGCTTCGCCGTTGAGCCGCATCCGGATGGTGAGGACACCTCCGAAGTCGAGAATCAGGCCGCGGTAGGTCATGGCTGGCTCCGTACGAGTGTGGCGTCGCACCCCCGGGTGCAGGTGTGGGCACGCTATACCAGGGGGGTGTGCGGCCGGTTGACAGCTCCCGCCTTCCCCGAGCCGGGCCGTACCCTGGCTGCGGAGGGTTGCAACGCATGCCACGAGCGTGAGGGGACGTCAGGTCATGACCGTCGAGCACAACTTCGGTATCGGCGCCCGTATTCGGTACTACCGCGAGCGTCAGGGCTTGTCGCAGAAGGCCATGGGTGAGCTGGTCGGCAAGTCGGAGAACTGGGCCTACAAGATCGAGAAGGGCGTGCTGCCCATTGATCGTCTGTCGGTGCTGATCGACCTCGCGCGGGTGCTGAACGTCCGCGACCTGACCGACCTGACCGGCGGTGTCCTGAGCGGTGCCGTGTCGGGGCCGCAGACCGAGCACGAGGCCGTCCCCGCGATCCGCCGTACGTTGGCGCTGCCGTCGTCGCTGCTGCCGTCCGGGATCGGTGAGGTGCCTGTGGACGAGTACCGGGCGGCTGTTGATGACGCGTGGCGGGTGTACGAGACGCAGACCCATGACCGGTACGCCGATGTCGGCGGCCGGCTGCCGAACCTGCTGCGGCAGGGCTACGCGGCGGTACGCGACGCCGGTGGTGAGGAGCAGGAGCGGCAGGCGGTGGCGTTGCTGATCTCCGTGTTCGGGCTGGCGCAGGTCTGGTTGCGCCGTGTCGGCGAGCCGGTGCAGGCCCGTATCGCCGCCGACCGGGGTGTGGGCTTGGCGGACCAGGTGGGGGACCCGGCGCTGCTTGCTGCGGCCACCTGGGGCCTGGCGTGTGTGCTCACCTCGTTGGGGGATGTCGCGGACAGTGTGGCCCTGGCGCGGGAGACCATCGCCAGCTGCAGGCCCGGCGAGGACGCCTCGAAGGAGTACCTGTCGGCGTACGGGGCGCTGCACCTGTCGGCGGCTGTCGCCGCGGTGCGCGACCACCAGGGGCCGGTGGCGTGGGACCTATACCGGGGCGCCGAGCGGGTAGCGGCGCGTCTGGGCCGGGACCGCAACGACTGGCACACCAGCTTCGGGCCCACCAATGTGGCCATGCACGCGGTGCACCTGCGTGCCGAGGAAGGCGACACGGTGGAGGCGCTGCGGGTGGCGGACAGCGTCGAGGACAACCCGGAGCTGCCGCTGGAGCGGCGCACCAGGTACCTGATCGAGGTCATGAACTGCAACCGCATCCAGCGCGACGACTTCGCCACGGTCTACATGCTCAAGCGGATCACCGGCCAGTCACCCGAAGAGGTGGGCTTCTCCCCGCTGGTCCGCGAGGCGGTCGCAGATCTCCTCAAGCGGGAAAAGCCCATGTGGCGGCAGGACTTGAGGATCGTGGCGCAGCACATCGGCATGACCGCGTGAAGATCGTTCTTCCCTGACTTACCGTCAGCCCGGATTATTCCTCAGGGTCGTTCACTAACTGTGCTTCTACGGTGACGGTATGACGAAACGTCACCTCCCTTATGGAACGTTACGGGCATGGCGCGTCGAGCGTGCCCCCGGCGTCCCGGAACTCACCCAAGCCGGGCGCATCGCGATTCCTGTCCGGCTGCGCCGGATCGGGGAGCGTGTCTGCGTTGTCGAGTCCTTGCTGGTCCTGACCGCTGAGGACGCCGAGGCGCTGTGCGGCGCGCTGGCGGGCCTGATGAACGCCAGCGGACAGCAGGCGGCGTCATGACCAGGCCGCTGCAGCTAGTGCAGCCCATCCAGACGTGGGAAATGTGGTTCACGCCGTTTCCCAAGACGGTGTACATCGCCCGCCGCCAGGTCGGCCGGACCCTGAACGGCTGGGGCGTGCCCGAGGACACGGTGGACACCGCTGTCCTGATCACCAGCGAGCTGGTCACCAACGCGATCCGGCACTGCGACACCCAGCACCTGGTGCACGTGCACATCACCGACGACGGCGACGAGCTGCTGCTGGAGGTGTCCGACCCCAGCCGCCAGCACCCCCGGCCGATGATCGTGCCGAGCGACGCCGAGAGCGGGCGCGGCCTGATGCTCGTGCGGGTAGTCGCCGCCGACTTCGGGGCGCGTGACCGCGATCCGGTCGGCAAGACCGTGTGGGCCACTGTTCCCCGGCTGCCCGCGTCTTGAAGCTCCGGCCCGGCAGCGTGTTGTCCCCGTGCACCCTGCCGGGCCGGTTCCATCTGCCGCTTCTACAGGACAGGTGCGGCCTGACCACTGGAACCCCCTATGCGCCTACTCGACCGAGCGTTACGGCTGGCTCGCACCGCCCGGCGGCACTCCGCAGCCCTGTGCATCGCAGCGTCGTCCGTGTTCATACCGCCGGTCGTCGTCTTCACCGGCGACCAATGCCTGCACACGCTCACCCACTGGATCTGACATCCACCCCCGGGGGAAGGCCCTCACCCTCCGGAGGGCGCCTTTGAAGCTCCTGCCTGGCCGCGTCACGAGCGGCTCCCCCGATGCGGCCAGGCAGGTACCACTCGCACAGGACGGGACACGGTGCGCGATCTGATCGCCAGCCCGTTCAAATGGAAGGAGAACCGCGTTGACGGCCACGTTGATAGGTACCTCTGCAACGCCCGAACTTCCCAAGGACCTACGCATCGGCGTTATCTACGGGGGTGACTCGCCTGAGCGTCCCGGGTCGGTGGCCAGTGCCGAGGCCGCAGCGAAGTCACTGTCCCGGCAGGCCGACATCCTCGGCAACCTGAGCGTTGAGCTGATCGATTTACGCGGCCTGGACCTGACCGCGCTGCGAAGCCGCATCGATGTCGCGCTGCTGGCCTGCCACGGCCTCGGCGGCGAAGACGGCAAGATCCAGGGCACATTGGACACCCTCGGCATTCCCTACACCGGCTCTGGTGTGCAGGCGTCCGCCATCGGCATGGACAAGGACCGCGTCAAACAGATTCTCCTGGCGCAGACCATCGACACGCCGCGGTGGGTCACCCCGCACCCCAGCCATTCCATGGAGACCACCGCGTCCACTGCTCACCTGACGCTGGGCTGGCCGGTCTTCGTCAAACCGGCCGCGGGCGGAGGAAGCCTTGCTGCCGGCATCGCCAACGACGAGGAAGAACTTGCCGGCCTGCTGCGCACCGGGAGCCAGTACGAGCGATTCATCATCGAGGAGTACCTGGAGGGCACGCCCGCAACAGTGGGCGTGCTGGAAATCGGTGGCCAGCTCACCCCGTTGCCGGTGCACACCGCGTTCACCGACCGGCAGTTCTACGACTACGAGGCGAAGCACAACCCTGGTGAGCGCCGTGAGGTCTGCCCTGCGGACCTGCCCGGCATGGTCACCACCATGCTGCAGCAGACCGCCTTACGGGTACACCGCGCCGTCGGAGCGCACGGTGTGTCGCGGGTGGATTTCCTGCTGCACCCCAGCGGACGCCGACCGGTCCTGGAGATCAACACTGTCCCCGGCCTGTCGGAACGCGGGAACCTGGCGACAGCGGCCGGCGCGGCCGGACTCTCGTATGACGATCTCATCCGCCACGTGCTGATGACGGCGTTCACGAAGGCGTCATACGTACCGTAGTGCGCTGCGGGCGGCAGACTGTCGCCATGACATCCGTGATCACCCACAAGGTGCCGTACTACAGCCAGTGGGAATCGGCCGCGCTGGTACCCCAGTTCATCTCGGGCACCAGTGCGGCTGAAGATCCGCTGTGGCAGAAGTCCGGCGCCGACAGTCGCGAGGAGTACGCCTTCTGGGCCCCACGGGTGTGCGGCATGGCCTGTCTGCGGATGACGCTCGACTGGCTCGGGCGCGACGTGCCCCCGTCGGTGCCGCTCGTCCGCGAGGCCCTGGAGGCAGGCGCCTACGTACGTACCGGCGATGAGGTGAAGGGCCTGATCTACGCACCCTTCGCAGACTGGGCGCGCACACGGTTCGGCCTGCACGCCCGGTCACGCCCGGACCTTCCCGCCCAGGAGGTGCACGCCGAGATCGCCGCTGGCCAGGTCGTATTGCTCAGCGTCCACAAGACCATCCGCACTCTCGACCCGGCTCCGCCGCACCGCGGCGGCCATCTGGTCCTGGCCGTCGGCGCCAGCCCTGAAGCCGTCGTGCTTCACAACCCCTCCGGCCTGCCAGACCGCTCCCAGCAGTTCCACCACGTGCCGTGGTCCAGCCTCGACCGGTTCTACGCCGGCCGCGGCGTCGTCCTCGGCCCTTCCACCGAAAAGACCACCTGATGATCCCCCTGTCCCTCGGCCATCTCGCCGCCGCCACCGCTGCCACGCTCGACCGGATCACCGACGCCGACGCCATGGTCACCGCGCCGCTCTCGTTCGACTCCCGCGACATCGCCCCCGGCGGCCTGTTCGCCTGCCTGCCCGGCCGTCACACCGACGGACATGACTACGCCGCCCAGGCTGTCGCCGCCGGCGCCACCGCAGTGCTCGCCACCCGCCCGGTTGGTGTGCCGGCGTTACTCGTGCCGGACGTGCTGACAGCAATGGCCGGCCTTGCCGCGCAGGTGGCGGCCGCCTTCACCGGCACCGTGATCGGCGTGACGGGATCGGCAGGCAAGACCACCACCAAGGACATCCTCGCGGCGATCCTCACCCTGGACGGACCTACCGTCGCGACCCAGAAGAGCTTCAACAATGAGATCGGCTTCCCCGTCACCGTCAGCAGGGTCGAGGAGAATACCGCCTACCTGCTGCTGGAGATGGGCGCCCGCGGCCAAGGACACATCGCCTCCCTGTGCCAGATCGCCCGTCCCACCATCGCCACCGTGCTCGGTGTCGGCTCCGCGCACATCGGCGAGTTCGGCAGCCGCGAGGCCATCGCCGACGCCAAAGCCGAAATCGTCCAGGCCCTGCCGAGCGACGGCGTCGCCGTCTTGAACGGCGACGACCCCCTTGTGAGGGCCATGGCAGCTCGCACCCGTGGACACGTCCTCACCTTCGGCACACGCGAAGACAGCACCGTCAGGGCCACCGAGATCACGCTCGACGACCAGGGCCGTCCCCGTATCACCCTCGCCTACCGCGGCGAGTCCGGTAGCGTGCAGCTGCGCATCCACGGCCGCCACAACGCCACCAACGCTCTCGCCGCAGCAGCCACTGCCCTGGCGGCCGGCGTACCCCTCACCACGGTCCTCCAAGGGCTGGAACAGGCCGAGATCACCTCCGGCAATCGCATGCAGGTCACCACCCGCCCCGACGCTGTCACCGTCATCAACGACTCGTTCAACGCCTCTCCCGAAGCCGTGCAGGCCGCCATCGCAGCCCTGGGCGACATTGCCGGCCCCCGCCGCCGGCAGGTCGCGGTGATCGGCGAGATGGCCGAACTCGGCGATGACGCCGCCGCCTGGCACAAAAGGATCGCCGACCGTATCGCCCGCAGCGGCATCCAGCACATCGTCCTCGTCGGCGGCCCGCAGGTCGAGGCCATGCTCGACACCATCCGTGCCAGCGGAGTCAGCGCCGAGATGGCCAATCCCGCTGTGCCGCTGGCCGAGCAGGTCAACAAATCGCTTCAACCCGGCGACGTCGTGCTCATCAAGGGCGCCAACGCCCTTGGCCTGGGCATGGTCGCCGACCTGCTGGTCAGACTCACCACCGCGTAACGCGAAGAGCCGTCTGACCCTGCCCCTGCCCCGCCTCCCGGTACCCCCGTCCGGGAGGCGGGGCCCTTTGTTTGGTGTCACAGAGGCTTGAGTTCGTAGTACGCCCACCCAGCCAGGCGGGCTGGGGAGTGGACAGAACCCCAGCTTAAGAAGCTCGGGTGACCTGGGGTGACCTAGGGCCGATCGTCGCGCTGACCCTGCAACTCGACGTCTCGGCTCCCGGTCGGAGGTCAAGTCGCCGACCGGGAGCCGAGTCGGGACACGGGTGTCGCTAATTCCAACCACAAAGGCCGTCCATAGTTTATACGTGAATTGCGGTGATCTTTTGCCGTTGAAGTAACTTGGCGGTAACCGGATCAATGGAGGCTCTGAGGCTCGTTCGGATCTCAGTGTGGGTCTTTCTAGTGACAAGCAGGGCGGTTAGATATTTTTTAGCCCGCGATTCGATTTGACTCATTCGACGCGTGAGACGAGTATCGAGATTGAGATTGAGCCGCTTCGTCGGCCATGCAAGTTTCCAGGGGTCCAATGCTGCGGGTTTGTAGCGCGCAGTGCCTCTTTCCCTGGCCTGGGTTGACTATCCGATTGTATGGGACGAGCGAATCGGACCCGCCCCTGCAGGAGGAGGGAATTTCGATGCGAAAAGGAATTTTGGCGGCCGCGATAGCAGCGGTGGTGTCCGCCGGGTCAACCGTTACCCTTATTTCAACCTCCCCGGCTTCCGCTCTTCCGACCGCAGTCCCTGTGGCGGCATGCAGTCTACAAAGTGGGGTGATACGTGGTAACGGCTTCGCTCCATACCGTACATATGACGTCACGCGTGATGGCATATCCCGTTCTCGCGTCTCAGCGGGCCCGAATGGCGGCATTCGGACCAGCATTACTGGCGGTGGTCCGGTTTCTGTAGGCACCATTCAGTGCGGGTGGCCGGGATCAGGCTCAGGCGCAACGACATCTGCCGCTGAAGCAACTGCAAAAGGGACAGCAGCAGCACAGCAGGCAGTGCGCAATGGCGTTTCCAGGGAGCAGGCAGCCGCAATAGGGGGACGGGCAGCACAAGCAGAAGCGCAAAGGCTCGGCTTGCCATCCTCCGTAGTGAACCAAGTAACGAACAACACAACAAGCATTATCAACAACACAATAAGTGGAGGCCAAGGCAACATCATTCAGAGCCCGTTGCAGGTCGGTGGCGGCGGCAACACCCAGAGCCCGTTGCAGGTCGGTGGCGGCGGCAACACCCAGAGCCCGTTGCAGGTCGGTGGCGGCGGCAACACCCAGAACCCGTCGCAGACCGGCGGCGACACCCAGAACACCCCGTCGCAGACCGGCGGCGACACCCAGAACACCCCGTCGCAGACCGGCGGCGACACCCAGAACA
>NZ_RJVR01000304.1 GCF_003999195.1 Streptomyces soli | reverse complement strand
CACCGCCCCCGAGTTCACCGCCTTCTGGTTCGCCGTCCCGGTGGCCCGCCCCCTCTTCCCCGAGGACGGCTCCCCCACCCCCATCGCCGAGCTCGCCCCCGGCACCTGGTACCTCGCGGTCGACCAGCGCGGCCCCGCTCTCATCGCCCAGACCCAGGACGGCCGCCGCGGCGTCCTCCCGGACACAAACGGCATCCAGCGCGGCTGACCCAACGACCCCGCCACCCCCACGGCCCTCGCCCTTTCACGGCGGGGGCCATTGCCTCACCCCCGGCCACCGGACGGAGTCCGGCCCAGCCGCCCCCCGAACGGCTCGACCTGTGGCGGGATGGCCGGTCACGGATCTGCTGGTGACCGCGCCCGACCCGGAGACGCTGCGCGTACTCGCCGAGCTCAACCACCATTGAGCTGGGACAGCGACGGCACCTTGTCCGTCACCGTGGCCCCCGCGTCCTTGCCCGCCGTCTTCACGCTGCTGATGGTGTCCTGGAAGTTGTTGACCACGCTGTCCGTCGACTCGCCGTTGCGCAGCTTGGCCGGCAGGTCCTTGAGGGAGTCGATGGCGCCGGACAGCGGCACGACCAGCTTGGACAGTGTGGGGTCGCCCTTCGCGTTGTTCATCGCGTGCTTCAGCCGGTTGTACGCGAAGGTGCCCGCGAGCCCCGCCTTCACGAGGGCGACGGTCCGGCCGTTCGCGCCCTTCTTGAACTTACCGTTGCGGTAGGGCTTGACGATCCACTGGTACGTGGCTCCCGCCGCCAGTCCGGCGTTGGCCACGAAGCGGGTCTTGGCCAGCCTCTGCTTCGCCACCGAGGAGGTCGGGCTCGCGCCGCCCGCAGAGATGTCTGACGAGGCGTTACCGCTGCACGCGGGCAGCACGAAGAGGGCGCCTGCGAGCAGGATCGCGGTGACGGTGCGGCGCAGGGGCATGACTGTTCTCCAGGGGGCTGGTGCGAGGCACAGACATCCGCATCGTCACCCGGCTCCGCCGACCCGGCCACTCGAGAGGGGTTTCGAATCGCCCATCCGGGCAACCCGCTCTACATGTCCAGACGATACGGCGGCAATCCCGCCGCGACGATCATCGCGATCGTTGCCGATGTCGCGGCGTTCTTCCTTCTACTGTGGATCCTGCTGTGGTTGCTCGACGCCAATCGCGCGAACGACCTCGTCAACTGGATCCATAACGTGGCGTTCTGGCTTGGCGGCTGGGCCCACAACCTCTTCCGCGTGAGCCGGGACTGGCAGCGTGTGCTGCTGGACTACGGCCTCCCGGCCGTGGTCTATCTCCTCCTCGGCCATGCCATCGCAGGTCGGGTCAACAGGGTTTAGAGGCCGCGCGAATAGGTGGGGTGGGTGAAGGAGCGGGGCGAGGGGCAAGTCTGGCAAGGCGGTGGGGGCACTCTCCCCCGGACTCCGTCCGGGGGGACCCCCACCAGCCTTCGGCCGGTGGGGGTGCCCCCGGCGAAGCCAGGGGGAGGACCCCCACCCAGCCGCCAGGCTGGGGGACGTCGTCGACCGACGACAAAGCCGCCAGGCGCCGCCCATCGGCACGCGACGCCGCCCCACCTATTCGCGCGGCCTCTTATGCCTGCTGGCTCTCAGGAGCAGCAGCCCGTCGCACTGGTGTCCGGCTCCAACCCGACCGGGAGGCGGTCACCGCCGAAGACGGCGGTGGTCGCCTCGTCGCCGCCCAGCGCGGCCACGGCGAGCAGCATCGCGCCCGCCGTCCAGGTGGTGCGCTCCTGAGGCCATATGGCCCGGTCCTTGAACTCGTAGCCTGTCCAGTACATACCGTCGTCCGCGCGCAGGTGCTGGATGTCGGCGAGGATCCGTACCGCGCGGTCGGACTCCCCCATCGCCCAGAGCGCGAGGGCCAGTTCGGCGCTCTCGCCGCCGGTGACCCACGGGTTGGGTACGACGCACCTCACGCCCAGGCCCGGCACGACGAAGCGGTTCCAGCCGCCGTCGATGCGCTCCAGGGCCGCCGCGCCGCGCAGGGCGCCGCCGAGGACCGGGTAGTACCAGTCCATCGAGTAGCGGTCCTTGTCCAGGAACAGCTCCGGGTGCCGGCGTACGGCGTGACCGAGCGCCCCGGCCGCCAACTCCCAGTCGGGCTGCGGGTCCTCGCGGTGCTCGGCGACGGCCAGGGCGCAGCGCAGCGCCTGGTAGATGGAGGAGGAGCCGGTGAGCAGTGCCTCGTCCGGGTGGCTGCCGTCGGTGTCGCGCTTCCAGGCGATCTGGCCGCCGGGCAGCTGCAGTGCGAGGACGTACTCGACGGCGGCGTAGAGGGTCGGCCACATGCTGTCCAGGAAGGTGTCGTCGCCGGTGGACATGTAGTGGTGCCACACGCCGACCGCTATGTACGCGACGAAGTTGGTCTCGCTGCCGCGGTCGCCGGGCTCGCCCTCGGCGCCGTCCGCGTAGAGGTAGGAGGCATACCAGGAGCCGTCCTGGTTCTGCCGTGCGGCCAGCCAGCGGTAGGCGGCCTCGGCCCGCTCGTGCTCGCCGGCGGCGTCCAGGGCCATGGCGGCCTCGACGTGGTCCCAGGGGTCGAGGTGACCGCCGGCGAACCAGGGGATGGCTCCGTCGGGGCGCTGGACAGCGGCGATCCCGGCGACGGTCTGGGCGGCCTGTTCGGCGGTGAGCACCCCGGGGAGGGTGAGGTGCTCGGTGCGCCCGGGAGAGCTCACGCGTCCACCTCGGGCGCGACCGGCGCGTGCGGCTTGGTCGCGTAGGCCACGAAGCTCTTCCCGATCAAGGGGTTCAGGGCCTGCTCGGCGAGCCTGGTGGCCAGTGGCTTCTTCATGATGTCCCAGACCAGGAGCTTGTGATACAGCTTCACCGGCAGCGCCTGATCGTTGTCGACGCCGACCGCGCACTTGATCCACCAGTACGGGGAGTGCAGGCCGTGCGCGTGATGCGTGCCGTACGGGCGCAGCCCGGCCTCGCGGATCCGGCCGAGCAGTTCGTCGGCGCGGTAGATGCGGATGTGGCCGCCCTCGACCTCGTGGTAGGCGTCGGAGAGGGCCCAGCAGATCTTCTCGGGGCCGTAGCGGGGCACGGTGATGGCGATGAGGCCGCCGGGCTTGAGGACGCGCACCATTTCGGCGAGGACGCCCTTGTCGTCGTGGATGTGCTCCATGACCTCGGAGATGATCACCCGGTCGAAGCTGTCGTCGGGGAAGGGGAGTTGGAGCGCGTTCCCCTCCATCGCGATCGCGCTGGCGGAGGCCGGGGCCTCGCCGGCCTCCTTCATGGCCGCGAACCACCTGGCGACCTCGCGGATCTCGTCGCCGTTCTGGTCGAGGGCGACCACGTTGGCACCGCGCCGGTAGCACTCGAAGGCGTGGCGGCCGGCGCCGCAGCCCAGGTCGAGCACCCGGTCGCCGGGGGCGAGCGGGAAGCGGGAGAAGTCGACGGTCAGCACGGAGGGCTCTCTCTTATCCGGCGATGGGGGCAGCGGGGCGTACGGCAGAAATTCCGGGGGCCTGACCGGCGCCGCTCTGGGCGGCGATCGCGGCGCGGTAGTGCTCGGCGGTGCCGATGGCGGCCTGCCGCCAGGTGAAGCGGGCCAGCACCCGGTCACGCCCGGCCAAGCCGAGGCGGCGGCGCAGCCCGGCGTCGGCGAGCAGCCGGCCGAGGCCGTGCGCGAGGGCGCCG
>NZ_RJVR01000307.1 GCF_003999195.1 Streptomyces soli | reverse complement strand
CGTTGGAAGCAGCAGAACGCGTGTCCCAGGTCCAGGCCCCCCTGCACGTTGATGCTGCGGTCGTAGTCGTAGCTGCGGCGCAGGATGGTGCTGGTCGCCGCGGTCTGCGGGGTCTGGGGGTTGGCGAGGCGGATATGCGAGTTCAGCGGGGTGATCAGTCCCTGCGGGTCGTTGGTGTAAATGGGGTCAAAGTTCTGCGAGGCGTTCGGGCCCGAGGCGTACATGGGGGCGCCGGTGGCCTTGCGGCGGCCGAAGACCCGCTCCTGCTGGTCAAGGGGCAACTTCTGCCACTTTTCGATCTTGAAATGGACGATCCGCAGTGCCTGGTAGGTACCGCCCGCCGCCCAGGCAGGCTCGGTGGTGTGCGGCTGCGTCCAGACGATCTGGTTCATCTGGGAGCTGGTCGGGTTGCTGATGCCGTCTTTGAAGCCGAACCAGTCCCGCGGGGTGCCGCTGGGGCGCGGCGGGTTGCGCTGGCACTCGATGCGCCAGCGCTCCTTCATCGAGCCGCTCGTGTGGGCGAGGATATCGAGCGTTGCGTGCACCGTCGTGTCGCGGTGATCAGCGCAGATCTGTACCAGCATGTCGCCCTGGGACATCGCGGGGTCCAGGTCGTCGTGGGCGAAGGGCTTCATAGTGACGAGCTGGGCAGGCTTGTTCGGGCCCAATCCGTAGCGGCCGTCGAAGAGGCTCGCGCCGACGCCGACGGTGATGGTCAGATTGTCCGGCACGACCTCGGGTCCCAGGATGCTGTCGTCCGATGGCGGTGAATTCGGGGGCGTCCTCGGCGGCGTGCCGCCCGCAGTGAGGAAGCGGGCACGCTCGGTCAGCGTGCGGAACAATTCCGCCAGTGCCTTGCGGTTTTTGGCGGTGACGTCGAAGGATATGAAGGTCCCGCTCGGCTGTGGAGGAGTGGTGATGCCTGCCTGGTGGTAGCCGTGGAACGGTACCGCCTTGGTGCCCTTCTTGCCGTCGCTCAGCGCGGCGGCCTGGGCCGTATCGCTGCCCAGCAGCTTCCCGGCCGCCGCACCCGCGAGACCGGCGGCGAGCGAACCCTGAAGGAACGACCGCCGCGCAAAGAAACCCGCCGGACACCCTTCACCGCTCCACCCGTCCTCGGGGGTGGACGCCATGTTGTCACTCATGTATTTCCCTCCTCGTACGAGACCGGCGATGTGCGTGGTGTTGCTCTGTCCGTGTCGTGAACGATGCCCGGGCCGACCGCGCCGCGGAGAAGTGCGGGAAGGCGTCACGGTGATGCCCTGGGCGGCGGTGCGCGGGCGTGGCCCACCCGCCCGCGGCTGACGCGGGCGAGCTCTCGAAAAGGTGCTGGTCCTGGATGAGCAGCGGGCCGCCCAGGCCGTCTCGGTGTTCTTGTTTTCCGCTGCGGGCACACCCGTCTCGGTGGCCACGGGGGACGGCGCTCCGTACTGCGCCGCCACTTCGGTACCTTCCGCAGCGATGCCCTACCTTGGCGTGACCTAAGTCACAATAAGGAATGATATGAACCCACAAGAACAAAGATTAGGTAATTTTGCCTGGTCATCTTGTCCCGTTACGTACGCAACTGGCTGCATGCCATGCGCCACACTGACGCGCCCAGCGGGACGGGGCGCCGTCACGTCAGCCGCGCGCGAAGCCGGGGACTCCCCCCGGAGCTCCTTCGGCGTGAGCAGCAGGCACCACGGGTTGCCCCACTGCGATCACGGCGAGGATCGTCTCGATCCTCGTTGTCACCTCGCCCGCCAGACGACGAACCGCGTGCCCGGCCGGTCAGGTGTTGCCGCAGCCCTCACAGCCGTACGGACGGCGGACCATGAGGCAACGCGGCCGAGGCTCAACCAGGTCATCGAAGGAATGGCAGCCGTGTGCGCTATAGCGAAGCCGAGGTCAATGACCTCTTCGAGCGCATCAAGCAGGGCGAACTCGCGAACTCGCCAGAGTCGTTGGATCCGCAAGCGTCGCGGACCGATGATATGGCCGAGCATGATGCGCCATTCGATCGGCGGCATAGGTTCGGCACCTGGCAGGAAGGGCGCGACCGCCGTGGACGGCGGCCGCGCCCCGGAGGCGGGAGGAACTGGGCTCAGCAGGTGAAGTCGATCAGGTCGAACGTCGCGTAGTGGTCGGACGTGTAGTAGTCCTCGTCCGTCGCCTGGCCGGTCACGATGCGGCGCGCGCCGCGCGTGGACGAGCCCGGCGTTGGCGACCCGGAGCAGAGGCCACCATAATCAGCCATTTACATGTCCACATCAATAATTCTACGCGTGTTCACCTGCGGGCCGACGCGGCCGGCTGAGCAGCGCACGCAGCGGGCCGGGCACCTTCACGCGGCCGGTGAAGCGGCCGAAGTCGACGGCGTACAGGCTCTCGTTCGCCCACCAGAACAACCGGTCGTCGCACGGGTCGTCAGCAGTACAGAAGCCGACGCGGGCGCGTTCCAGGAGCGCGCGGGCCGCCCCGTCGACTTCCCCGGGCCGGACCGGGCTGAGCAGCACCTCGCTGAAGCGGGGCAGCGCCACCAGCACCCCGTACGGGCACGGGCCGGGCAGGAACCGCTCCAGGGCCGGCAGGGCGCTGGTGACGTACGGGCTGCCGGGCTTGCTGATGCTCCTGACCTGATGGTCGTCGTCGGTGACGGTGAAGGACGGCAGTTCGTCGCGCAGGGTGTTGGCGAGGGCGTGGCTGCCGGGGTCGTGGATGACGAGCTGGTCGGCGCGCTCGCGAGTGAGGCGGCCGCGGCCGTCGAGCATGATGACGATGTCGAGCAGGTCCTCGTACGGGGTGCACATCAGCTGCTGCCGCTCGGCCTCGGGCAGCCTCGGGGTGACCTGGACGCGCAGCCGTTCCTCCAGCGGGCCGAGCCGGTCGCGCTCCGCCAGGGCCGCCGTGACCTGGGCCGCCTTGGCGGCGAGCCAGGCCTCCACTCGCCCCGGCCACGCCTGCTGCGGCAGAGCGGCGCAGGCCGCCGTGATCGCGTCCAGCGAGATGTCGGCGTGGGCGTCACCAACCGGCAGCACCAGCCGTCCACTGTCGGCGTCCAGCATGGCGTGCGGCGCCAGCACCGGCAGCAGGTCGGCGACCAGCGCCCGTATGTCGGTCGCGACATCGTTTTCCGTCTCCATGCGCCGTTCATACCAAACCGTCAGACCTCCCGCAGCAAGCGGCCGTGGAGCCCTCCGTACGACCTTTTTCCTGACGCACGTCACATGTGACGAAGACCGGGGCCGGCCGGTCTAGCCGGACAACCAATTTCTCTGCTGAAGTGTCCCGTTCATAGGCATTGGCCAAGACATGACTGAACGGGATGGCTCCTTGATGCGAATACCCTCTGTGCTGGCGGCCACCGCCGCCGGCTCACTGCTCGCCGTGGTCGCGGCGGCGGTCCCCGCGGACGCGGCCACCCCCACGGTGGCGTGTACCTCGACGAAGGCCGGGTTGGCCAAGGAGCTGAAAGCCGACATCACGGCGGCGCTCAAGGGCCGCAGCAGCACCGTGTCGGTCGCCCTGTACGACCGGACCACCGGCACCTCCTGCACCTACCGCTCGGGCGCTGCGTACGACTCCGCGAGCGTGGTGAAGGCGACAGTGCTCGGCGCGCTGCTCCGCCAGGCCCAGGAGGCGGGCCGCGTACTGACCACGCGTGAGAAGACGCTGGCCACGGCCATGATCACGAAGTCGGACAACGACGCCACCACCACCCTGTGGAATCAGGTCAAGGTCAAGGGCGTCCAGCACTTCCTCGACCTGGCGAAGATGACCCACACCACGCCCGGGTCGAACGGCTACTGGGGCCTCACCCAGATCACCGCCGACGACGAGGTCAAGCTCCTCAAGCTGCTGACGTCCTCGAATTCCGTACTGACCAAGGGCTCGCGCACCTACGAGCTGGGCCTGATGAACAAGGTCGTCTCCAGCCAGCGCTGGGGCGTCCCGGCCGGCGCCCCCAGCAACGCCACGGTCCACGTGAAGAACGGCTGGCTCTCCCGGACCACCCACAAGTGGCGGGTGCACAGCATCGGCGCCTTCACCGGCAACGGCCACGACTACGGAATCGTCGTCCTCTCCCACGACGACAAGTCCATGGACTACGGCATCGCCACCATCGAGCGCGTCGCCCGTGCGGTCCACTCCGACCTGAAGTGACCTACGCCCCTCCCCGCCCGGCGCCCGCACGGCTGTCGGGCGGGGACGGCGCATTCCCCGACGCCCGTCGGGTGACCTGCGCGGATGCGTCGTGGCACCGTTACGGCAAGGACGCGACGGAGCGTCCGTATCGGAGGGACGCCATGACGACCTACCCGCTCGATCCCGAGCTGATCCCGGCCCTGGCGATGATGCCCAACGCCGATGTCTCCGACCTCGCCGGAGCCAGGGCCGAGATGGAAGCGATCGTTGCCGCCCTCAATGCCGGCATGGACACCACCGGCGTCGACGTGGACGAGATCCACGTCCCGGGGCCCGATGGCGCACCCGACGTGGTGCTGCGCACCTACCGCCCGCAGGGCGTCGCCGGACCGCTCCCGCTGGTCTACGACATCCACGGCGGCGGCTTCATGATGGGCGCCCCCGACATCGGCCACGGCCACAATCTGCTGCTCAGCCGCGAGTTGCGGGCGGCCGTCTTCTCGGTCGATTACCGGCTGGCCCCTGAGCACCCCTACCCGGCCGGTCTCGAGGACTGCTACGCGGGTCTGTCCTGGGCGGCCAAGAACGCGACCGACCTGGGCATCGATCCCGACCGCATCGCCCTCTTCGGCAGCAGCGCCGGCGGCGGCCTCGCGGCCGGCCTCGCCCTCCTCGCCCGCGACCGGGGCGGCCCCGCGATCCACTTCCAGTACCTCGCCGTCCCCGAGCTCGACGACCGCCTGGACACCCCGAGCATGCAGGCCTTCACCGACACCCCGCTCTGGAACCGCCCCAACGCCGTCATCAGCTGGGACGCCTACCTGGGCGCCGGCATGCCCGGCACCCCCGACGTCCCCCTCTACGCCGCCCCCGCCCGCGCCACCGCAACAGACCTCGCCGGCCTGCCCCCCGCGTACATCTCCGTCATGCAGTTCGACCCCCTCCGCGACGAAGGCATCGACTACGCCCGCGCCCTCCTCTCCGCCGGCGTCACCGTCGAACTCCACCTCTTCCCCGGCACCTTCCACGGCTCCAGCATGATCCCGCACGCCGAAGTCTCCCAACGCGAAAGCGCCGAAGCGCTGGCCGTGCTGGCCCGAGCCCTCCGGTAGGAGGGACAGGAGAAAACCCCACGGGCCGTTGGCCGCCATACGGCGGGGAGGGGGTGGGGCGGGGTGGGTCCGTAGAGACGCCAAGGCTACGCAGAACGCCCAGTTCCGAGCTGGCGAGGAACAGGGCGGGCGACCACGCGGCGCCGGCCACAAATCGACTGCAGCGCTGTCTCATAGGACCCACCCCGCCCCCACCCCCCGACCCAAAGACGAACCGAACGCGCCCCGGCGCAGGCCGCACCGCGCCCCCGCACAGGCGGCCCCAGCCGCCACGCGGCAAGCCGCATGGCATGCAGCGCGAGCTGGGCGCGGAAGCGGTCGCGGGGGTCGGTGAGGTGCCAGCCGAGGGCGGATTCGACCTGGGCGAGGCGGACGGCGACGGTGCTGTGGTGGAGGTGGAGCTCGGCGGCGGCCTGGCGGAGAGTGTCGGTGCGGCAGAAGGCGGCGGACGGGCCGAACCTCACGGTCCGGCCGTCCAGCTCGAGTCCGGCGGGGCACTCGGCGAGGCCCGCCGTGGACCGTACGAGGGACTCCGCGTCGAGGCGGCCGGTCAGCAGCACCTCGAAGTGGGCGATCACCCGCAGCGCGGCGGCCGCGTCGGCGTCGAGCGCCGAGAGCCGCAGCAGCAGTCCCTTCATGGTGCCGAGTGCAGGAGCGGCGGGGGCAAGGCCATACGCTCCGGTCAGCCGGCGTGGGTGGAGAACAGCCCGCCGGTGGGGCCCTGCTTGTCGCCGCCCTGGGCCTTCTTGAGGGCGTTGGCGAGTCCCTCGATCGTCATGGACTGGAGAATGACGCGGCCGTTGCCCTCCAGGGTGGCCAGCGACAGGCCCTCGCCGCCGAAGACGGCGTTCATGAGGCCCTGGCGGTTGAGGCCGCCGATGCGCTGGACTCCGTACTGGATGCCCTCCTCGAAGGCGACGATGCAGCCGGTGTCGACCTCGATGCGGCCGCCGAAGTCGGCGGGGTTGAGGTCGATGAAGTTGCCGGCGCCGGCGATGATGACGGTGCCGCGGCCGGTGAACTTCTCGAGGATGAAGCCCTCGCCGCCGCTCATGCCCTGCCGGCCGCCCTGAAAGGCAATGCCGAAGTCGACGGTCGACTCGGCGGCGACGAAGGCGTCCTTCTCCGCGAACCAGGCCCGCGACCCGTCCAGCTCCAGGGCCCGCATCTCGCCGGGCAGTACGCCCGCGAAGCCGACGGTGCCCTCGCCGCCGGTGGACGTGAAGTACTGGAAGGCGATGCTCTCTCCCGCCAGCACCCGCTGGCCGACCTGCATCGCGGTGCCCATCGCCTGCCGCAGCATGCCACCCATGCCGCCACCCGAACCGCCGCCGCCCTGGCCCTGCTGGCCGCCGGACCCGCCACTGCCCAGCCGGGTGTCCATCGTCACGTTCGATGTCTTGAACAGGAACTTCCCGGCCTCGCAGTAGACGGTCTGGCCGGGCTCCAGGGTGCACACGGCCATCTGCATGGCAGTGCCGACGATTTGTTGCTTCAGGGTCATGCCGCTCCAACGACCGACGGGGAGGATTCGGTTCCGCTCACCCGCGGGGCGCGATCAGCCCGCGCTCGTACGCCCGCACCAGGTGCCGCGGCACGCGGTGTTCGGTGCCGTCGAAGAAGACCGGTACGAGGTCCGGCACCGCGGCCTTCCACTGGGCGCGGCGGTGGCGGGTGTTGCTGCGCGACATCTTGCGCTTGGGCACGGCCACGGCTGGCTCCTTCGCTCGGGGAGCCCTCACCCTACATGGAAACGACTTTCATTACGCTATGGTGATCGGCATGAAACCTGACATCCACCCCGCCTACCGGCCCGTCGTTTTTCGCGACCGCGCCGGGAACTTCTCCTTCCTCACGCGCTCGACCATGACCAACGACAAGACGGTCGAGTGGGAGGACGGCAGCACCTACCCCGTCGTCGATGTCGAGATCTCCTCTGCGAGCCATCCCTTCTACACCGGCACGACCCGCGTGATGGACACCGCGGGCCGTGTGGAGCGCTTCGAGCGCCGGTACGGGCGGGCAGCCCGTACGGAGTGAGGCCTAGGCCAGTTCCTCCCAGCGGGCGGCGAGGCGGGCGGCGCCGGCGGGGGTGAGGGAGCCGTGGAGGCGGAGGCGGGCGATGCCGCCGTCGGGGAAGGTGTCGATGCGGATGTGGGTGACGGCGGAGGCGTCGACGAGGAAGCGGTGGACGGTGTCGGGCTGGAGGCGGGTGCGGGGCAGAATCTCGAACCAGTCACCGGTCGCGCCGTCGCGGCCGGAGAGGGCGACCCAGCCCGCGGCGTTGCCCTTGTAGTAACCGGTGTCGATCTCGACCGCGCGGATCACGCCCTGCTCGGCGAGGCGGTAGCGGACCCAGTCGTTGCCCTTGTCGCGGCGGCGGCGGGTCTCCCAGCCGTCGCCCATCCGACGGGACTTGCCCGGCAGAATCGGATTGGCCGGCGAGGAGTAGAAGCGGTCGGACACGTCCTCCGCCGCGCCGCCGTTCTCCAGCGCGACGAGGTCGAAGGTGCCGAGCGCGGCCAGCCAGGCCGGGTCGGGCACGACCTCGCCGTGTACGCGCAGCCGGGCGATGCCACCGTCCGGGAACTGCTTGAGGCGCAGGTGGGTGAAGCGGCGGGCAGTGGTGACCTCGAAGCCGTTGGCGGCGTGGCCGCCGATGGCCGTACGGGGCACGATCTCGGTCCAGTCGGTGCCGGCCACTTCCTCCGGAGAGGCGGACAGCGGCGCCGACGTGGCCTCGACGGCGACCTGCTGCGGGTAGTTGCCCCGGAAGTGGGCGGTGTCGATGACGATGCCCCGGATGACGCCGGGCGCGGCGAGCCGGACCAGGGCCCAGTCGTGGTCGGCGTCGACCGGGTGCGGGGTGTCGCTGTCGGTGCCCCGGCGGCGGCGGGTCTCCCAGCCGTCCATGATCTGGCCCTTGTGGCCGAAGTACTCCGGCCGGAACTCGGCCCGCTCAGGCACGAGCAGATTCTCGCGCTCGGCGAAGAACTCGTCGTTGGCCGCGATGACGCCGGCACCGAGGCGCCGGTCGGCGAGGTCCACGAGGTCGGTGAAGGGAAGTTCCGCGCTGCGGTAGTCCGCGTACGGGTCCCCTCCGGGGTAGGGCTGGGCGTCGCCGGTGAAGCGGGCGATCTGGATCACCTGGTCTCCCTTTCGATCAACTGGCCGGAGGGGTAGGTCGGTGTGCCGTGGTCGGCGATCTGCTGCCCGCGCAGCCAGGTGGCGCGTACGACGCCCTGCAGGGTGCGGCCCGCGTAGGCGGTGACCCGGTTGCGGTGGTGAAGCTCGGCGGGGTCCACGGTGAAGGTCTCGTCGGGGGCGAGGACGGCGAAGTCGGCGTCATACCCGGGCGCGATGGCGCCCTTGGTGCCTGTGAGGCCGGCGAGGGCGGCCGGGGCCTGGGCCATCCAGCGCACCACGTCGTCCAGGGTGCGGCCGCGGCGGCGGGCCGCGGTCCAGATGGCCGGCAGGCCGAGCTGGAGGGAGGAGATGCCGCCCCAGGCCTGACCGAAGTCGCCGGTGTCGAAGTGCTTGAGGTCGGCGGTGGACGGCGAGTGGTCGGAGACCACGCAGTCGATCGTGCCGTCGATCAGCCCCTGCCACAGCGCGTCCTGGTTGACGGCCTCACGGATCGGCGGGCAGCACTTGAACTCCGTCGCGCCGTCCGGAACCTCCTCCGCCGTGAGCGTCAGGTAGTGCGGGCAGCTCTCCACCGTGAGCCGTACGCCCTCGCGCTTGGCGGCGGCGACCAGCGGCAGCGCCTCGGCGGAGGACAGGTGCAGTACGTGCACCCTGCAGTCCAGCCGCTTGGCGAGCGCGATCAGCCCGTCGATGGCGGTGTTCTCGGCGTCCCGGGGGCGGGAGGCGAGGAAGTCGGCGTATTTGCGGCCCTCGGGCTGGGGCGCGCCGTCGATGAGGTGCGGGTCCTCGGCGTGCACGATGAGCAGGCCGTCGAAGCGGGCGATCTCCGTCATCGCCTCCTCCAACTCACCGGGGCGGAGCTGCGGGAACTCGTCCACACCGGAGTGCAGCAGGAAGCACTTGAAGCCGAAGACCCCGGCGTCGTGCAGCGGTTTCAGGTCCTTGACGTTGCCGGGCACCGCCCCGCCCCAGAAGCCGACGTCGATGTGGACCTTGCTGCGTGCGGTGTCCCGCTTGATGTCCAGGTGCTCGGTGGTGGTGGTCGGCGGAATGCTGTTGAGCGGCATGTCGATCAGCGTCGTGACGCCGCCGGCCGCCGCCGCACGGGTGGCGGTCTCGAAGCCCTCCCACTCGGTGCGGCCCGGGTCGTTGATATGGACGTGGGTGTCGACCAGGCCGGGCAGCAGCGCGTCGTCACCGAGCTCCACGAGCCGCGCGCCGGCCGGGACCTCGGTCTCGTACGGCCATACGGCGCTGATCCTGCCGCCGGTGACCGCGACCGCCGCCGGGCGGGTCCCCTCCGGCGTGATCACCCGGGTCGAGCGCAGGACGGTGTCGACTGCGTCGGGCATGCGCGGCCTCCCTCTCTTCAACGTTCTGTTGAATTTTCCGTGGGGTGCGATACCCCGTCAAGGCCACTTGGCTGATTCCACCAGGCGAAATACGATTTTCGCAACACCTGCCGTAGGTACCTACAGCAGAGCACCCAGCGGAGATCGCGGAGCACGCGTCGCGGCGGCCGATAGGCTGCCCGCTTACCACCATCCGCCTGGAAAGGAACGCATGTGTCGTCAGACCGCGCCGGGGGCGTGCAGTCCCTTGAACGCGCCTTCGACCTGCTGGAGCGGATGGCCGACGCCGGCGGCGAGGTCGGCCTGAGCGAGCTGTCCACCAGCAGCGGCCTGCCCCTGCCCACCATCCACCGCCTGATGCGGACCCTGGTCGACTGCGGCTACGTACGCCAGCAGGCCAACCGCCGCTACGCCCTCGGCCCGCGCCTCATCCGGCTCGGCGAGAGCGCCGCCCGGCTGCTCGGCACCTGGGCCCGGCCCTACCTCGCGGAGCTGGTCGAGGCGACCGGCGAGACGGCGAACATGGCGCTGCTCGACGGCGACGAGGTGGTCTACGTCGCACAGGTGCCCTCGCGGCACTCCATGCGGATGTTCACCGAGGTCGGGCGGCGCGTCCTGCCGCACTCGACGGGCGTCGGCAAAGCGCTGCTCGCGCACGTGCCGCCGCAGGAGGTGCGGGCGCTGCTCGCCCGCACCGGGATGCCCGCCGCGACCGAGAAGACGATCACCGAGCCCGACGCCTTCCTGGCGGAGCTGGAGCGGATCCGCGGGCTGGGCTACGCCCTCGACGACAACGAGCAGGAGATAGGGGTCCGCTGCCTGGCGGTGACCGTGCCGGACTCGCCGACGGCCGCCGCGATCTCCATCTCCGGCCCGGCCGGCCGGGTCACCGAGGCCGCGACGGACAAGATCGTGCCCATCCTGCAGGACGTGGCGAGGCAGCTGTCGGTGGCCCTGGCCAGCAACGGCACTGCCTGACTACTGCCTTACGACGCCCCTTACGACAGTCCTCCCCCCGCGTCCCAACGCGGGGGGAGGACTCCCCGGGCCCGGAAAGGCCCAGGACCTGTCCGGCCGACAGGCCCTAGTCGTTACTCAGCGGCGGCCCCCCGAAGAGTTCGATCGCGCGGCGGACCTCGGTGAGCGCGCTCCCCAGCGCACTCACGGAGCCGAGCGCACCGGCGATGACCAGGAGCGAGCGCCGCAGCCGCTCGTTCTCCGGGGCGCCGGCGGCCGTTTCCGCCGCCAGAACGACGAGTTCCTGTTCGGCGATGCCCCGGTCCGGTAACTCCGCCCGGTGCCCGGCGAGTTCACGGTTGAGCCGGGCCACGGAGGCGCGCAGCGCCTCGACTCTGGGGTCCACGCTCCCCCCGTCGTAAAGCGCAGCACTCACGCCGCTCCGGCCCTTCACCACAGAATATTCCCCACAGCCATGCCCCCTGCCGTTCGCACAACCGTCCGGCTCCCTCGCGGAGCGCGGGGAGGACAGTAAACGCGACACAGAGCACGGCTCGCTATACAGAGAGCGAAACCCGTTTCAACTTCCTTGGCCAAAGTTCGGGTTGGCGACGGTCAGGCGGGTAATCGATGCATTCCCCACCGGCTCGTACGACGGCACGCCATCCACCAGTTGACGCAGCGTCAGCACGACCGCGTCATGTACGACGAACAGCACCACACGCCGCTCGTCGAGGCCGCCCAGTACCTTCCGCACCCGCAGCGCCACTTCGGCCGGCCGTTCACCGCTGACCACGTCGCGGTCGCGCAGCCCCTCCTCGTACTCGACGGCAGGCAGCGCCCGGCCCGCCCGCGCGAACTCCGCAGCGGCGATACGGACCGTCTCGCGGCACCGCCGGTACGGAGAGCTGAGCACCCGCTCGACGGGATCGAGGCCCAGCAGCTCACGCCCGAGCCGCACGGACTGCTCGCGTCCGCGCGGGGTGAGGGGGATGTCGGCGTCGTCGCGGCGGCCGTCAAGGACGGACGTGAGAACGGCCGGGTCGGCATTGGCGGCGCTCTCGCCGTGGCGGACAGCGATGAGAACGGTCATATCCGCAGCATTCCCTGGTATGCAGGGAGCATGACGGAACATATCGCCGGGCTTCTGCTGGCGGCCGGGGGCGGCCGGCGCCTCGGCGGCCGGCCCAAGGCGCTCCTGGAGTACGGCGGCCGGCCGCTGGTCGAGCACGCGGCACGCGTCCTGCGCGAGGGCGGCTGCGGGCCCGTGCACATCGTGCTGGGCGCGGCGGCCGAGGCCGTACGCGAACGGGCGGACCTCAGCGGCTGCAAGGTGACCGTCAACCCGGACTGGGCCGAGGGAATGGGGTCCTCGCTGCGCACCGGCCTGGAGTCCCTGGTGGGCACCGACACCGACGGCGGGGCCCAGGCGGTCGTCGTGGCCCTGGTCGACCAGCCGGGTATCGGCGCCGCGGCGGTGGCCCGGGTGGCGGCCGCCTACCGGTCCCCGGCGAGCCTGGCGGCAGCCGCGTACGACGGGAAGCGGGGGCATCCGGTGCTCCTCGGCGCGGAGCACTGGCGGGGCGTGGCGGCGAATGCGCTGGGCGACCAGGGGGCACGCGCTTATCTGAAGCGGCACGAGCCGGAGATCACGCTCGTCGAGTGCGGGGACGTCGCCGACCCGTCCGATATCGACACCCCGGACGACCTGCGGCTTCTACGGGCCACCGGCGAGGCCGGTGCACCCAGTGCCACAAAATATTGAACTTCCGCAATGCAGAAATTATGCTCCACGCAGCAGAAACACCCCGGACCTCGGCACTCAGTGCCAGGCCTCCAGGCAAGGAGAGTCAGCCTCATGGCAGCCGTCGTCGCCGACACCGCACCCCCTGTCGAACGATCGGAGGAGGTGCTGACCACGGAGGCGCTGGCCTTCGTCGCCGAGCTCCACCGCCGCTTCGCACCGCGCCGGGCCGAATTGCTCACCCGCCGCAAGGAGCGCCGCGACGAGATCGCCCGCACCGGCACCCTGGACTTCCTCGCGGACACCGCACATGTCCGCGCGGGAGACTGGCAGGTCGCCGAGTCCCCGGCCGCGCTCAACGACCGCCGCGTCGAGATCACCGGCCCCACCGACCGCAAGATGACCATCAACGCCCTCAACTCCGGCGCCAAGATCTGGCTCGCCGACTTCGAGGACGCCTCCGCCCCCACGTGGCAGAACGTCATCGGCGGCCAGGTCAACCTCATCGACGCCTACGAGCGCCGCATCGACTTCACCTCCCCCGAGGGCAAGACCTACGCCCTGCGTCCCGACGCCGAGCTCGCCACCGTCGTCGCCCGCCCCCGCGGCTGGCACCTCGACGAGCGCCACCTCACCGTCGACGGCGAGCCTGTCCCCGGCGGTCTGGTCGACTTCGGCCTGTACTTCTTCCACAACGCGAAGCGGCTGCTCGCCAAGGGCAAGGGCCCGTACTTCTACCTCCCGAAGACCGAGTCGCACCTCGAAGCGCGGCTGTGGAACGACGTGTTCGTCTTCGCTCAGGACTACATCGGCGTGCCGCAGGGCACCGTCCGCGCCACCGTCCTGATCGAGACGATCACCGCCGCCTTCGAGATGGAGGAGATCCTCTACGAACTCCGCGACCACGCCAGCGGGTTGAACGCGGGACGCTGGGACTACCTGTTCTCCATCGTCAAGAACTTCCGTGACGCGGGCGAGAAGTTCGTCCTCCCGGACCGCAACGCGGTGACCATGACCGCCCCCTTCATGCGGGCCTACACCGAGCTGCTGGTCCGTACGTGCCACAAGCGCGGCGCGCACGCCATCGGTGGCATGGCCGCCTTCATCCCCTCCCGGCGCGACGCCGACGTCAACGCGGTCGCCTTCGAGAAGGTCAAGACCGACAAGGACCGCGAGGCCGCCGACGGCTTCGACGGCTCCTGGGTCGCCCACCCCGACCTCGTCCCCATCGCCCGCGCCTCCTTCGACGCCGTCCTCGGCGACCGGCCCAACCAGAAGGACCGGCTCCGCGAGGATGTCCACGTCGAGGCCCACGAGCTGCTCGCCATCGACTCCCTCGAGGCCAAGCCCACGTACGAGGGCCTGCGCAACGCCGTCCAGGTCGGCATCCGCTACATCGAGGCCTGGCTGCGCGGCATGGGCGCCGTCGCCATCTTCAACCTCATGGAGGACGCCGCCACCGCCGAGATCTCCCGCTCCCAGATCTGGCAGTGGATCAACGCCGGCGTCGTCTTCGCCGACAACGGCGACAAGGCGACGGCCGATCTGGTCCGCCGCCTCGCTGCCGATGAACTCGCCGCCATCCGCGCCGAGGTGGGCGACGACGCCTTCGCGGCCGGCGCATGGCAGCAGGCCCACGACCTGCTGCTCAGGACCGCCCTCGACGAGACGTACGTCGACTTCCTCACGCTGCCCGCGTACGAGCAGTTGGTCGGCTGACGCCGACCGTCCTCAGCCGCTGCAGCGGTATCGGCCGGCTGGTACTGCCGGCCGATACGAGGCCGCCCCCGGATTCGGACCGGGGGCTGCGTCTGCCGAAACCTGCGTCAGGGCAGGCACCAGCACCGGTCGGAGGGCCGTCCCTCCCCCGACCGGCTGTACGTGGGAGGGCTAGGCCAGGCCGGCGATCCGGGCGAGGCGCTGTGCCTCGGCGCGGGTGGAGCGGGCGATGGCGTCCTCGTCGGCCGTGGTGAGGCGGCCGGACTCGACGACCGCGCGGCCGTTGACGAGCGAGAGGGTGACCGGGGCCGCGGCGCCGAAGACCAGCGCCGTGACGGGGTCGGCGATGGAGGCGTGGGCGATGGTGTCCAGCTTCCACAGCACCAAGTCGGCGAGCTTGCCCGGCTCGATGGAGCCGATCTGCTGCGAACGGCCCAGCACCTGCGCGCCGCCGTAGGTCCCCAGGCGCAGCGCCTGGCGGGCGTTGAGCGCGGCTTCGCGGTGGGCGCCGAGGCGGTTGATGAGCAGGGCGTTGCGCAGTTCGGTGTGCAGTTCGCCGGACTCGTTGGAGGCGGTGCCGTCGACGCCGAGGCCGACAGGGACGCCGGCGGCGAGCATGTCGGGGACGCGGGCGATGCCGGCGGCGAGGCGGGCGTTGGAGGACGGGCAGTGGGCGACGCCGGTCTTCGTACGGGCGAAGGCGGCGATGTCGGAGTCGTTCATGTGGACGCAGTGCGCCATCCACACGTCCTCACCGAGCCACCCGGTCGACTCGAAGTAGTCGGTCGGGCCCATGCCGAACAGCTCCTTGCAGAACTGCTCCTCCTCCATGGTCTCGCTGCCGTGGGTGTGCAGGCGTACGCCCTTCCTGCGCGCCAGCTCCGCGCCCTGCCTCATCAGTTCGGTGGAGACGGAGAACGGCGAGCAGGGGGCGACCGCGATCTGGGTCATGGAGTCGAAGGAGGCGTCGTGGTGCTGGTCGATCGTCGCCTCGGTAGCGGCGAGCGCGCCCTCCAGCGTCTCGACGGCGAAGTCCGGCGGCAGACCGCCGTCCGAGGTGCCGCGGTCCATGGAGCCCCGGGCGAGGGTGAAACGTACGCCCATCTCGGCTGCGGCGCGGATGATGGACCCGGACAGGTCGCCCGTGCCCTGCGGGAAGACGTAGTGGTGGTCCATGGCGGTGGTGACGCCGCCGCGGGCCATCATGCCGAGGGAGCCCTGCGCGGCGGCGTAGGTCATCTGCTCGTCGATGCGCGCCCAGGTCGGGTAGAGGATGACCAGCCAGTTGAAGAGGTTGTGGTCGGTGGCCAGGCCCCGGGTGATCCACTGGTAGAAGTGGTGGTGGGTGTTGATCAGGCCGGGGGTCAGCAGATGCCCGGTGCCGTCGACCCTTCGTACGACGCCCTCGAGTCCCGCCGGGGCCGGGCCGGCGCCCACCGACTCGATGCGGTTGCCGGCGACGACCACATGTCCGGTCGCGTACTCGGTGTCGTTGGCGTCGACCGTCGCGATCGAACAGTTCTCGATGACGATGCGCTCTGTCGGTGCAGTCATGATCGGCGCGCCTTTCAGTCCGTGACCGGGATGCGGGCCTCGACGCCGTCGCGCAGGACGGTGCCCTCGATGAGGCCGTAGGGGCGGTCGGCCGCGAAGTAGACCTCGTTGTCGTTCTTGAGGTCGAAGGGGCTCAGATCCACCAGGAAGTGGTGCTTGTTGGGGAGGGAGAGGCGGACCTCGTCGATCTCGGAGCGGCTGTTGATGACCCGCGAGCCCATGGCGTAGAGGGTCTGCTGAAGAGACAGGGAGTACGTCTCGGAGAAGGCCTCGAGGAGGTGCTTGCGGACCTGCTCGTACGAGTGCTCCCACTGCGGCGCGCGCTGGTCGTCGTGGGTCCAGTTGAAGCGCCAGCGGGCGTTGACCTCGGTGGCGAGGATCCGGTCGTGGGCTTCCTTGAGGGTCGTGTACTTATCCTTGACGTAGCCCCAGAACTCGGAGTTGGTGGAGTTCATGACCACCAGGCCGGTGAGACCGGAGATGACCTGCCAGCTGTCGCCGTCGAAGGTGATCTCGCTGATCCGGGTCTCCTGGCCCTTGCGTACGAAGGAGTGCCTGACCTCGTCCGCTCCGACGAGGCGGGAGTTGGCGTCGGAGGCCGGGATCCGCTCCCAGGTGTACTCCTCGATGCGGATGCGGGCCTGCTTGATCGGCTCTTGGCTGGTGACGAAGTGCCGGGCGAGGTGGATGCCGAAGGCCTCGGCCGACTCGATGCCGTATTCCTTGGCGAAGGCGAAGACGGTGTTCTTGGTGGTGTCGGTCGGCAGGACGCTGGCGTTGCTGCCGGAGTAGTGGACATCGTCCATGTCGCCGGAGAGGGCGACGGAGACGTTGAGGTCCTTGATGTGGTGGGTCGCGCCGTCGCGGGTGATCCTGACGACGCGGTTTTCCGCCTTGCCGTACTGGTTCTGGCCGAGATAGGTGGGCATCGGTGCTAGCTCCCTCGGTATACGGAGTAGCCGAACGGGTTGAGCAGCAGCGGTACGTGATAGTGCTCGCCCGGTTCGACGGCGAAGACGATCGCCACCTCCGGGAAGAAAGCTCCGGCTCCGCTGTCCCTTACGCGGGGGGCGTCCTGCTGTTCCTCGGCTTGCTTCTGGTTGGTGAAATACGGCTCGGTCTCGAACCGCAGCCGTACGTGTGTGGTGCCTTCCGGCAGCTCCGGCAGGTCCTTGCAGCGCCCGTCGGCGTCGGTCCTGGACGCGCCGTGCGGTGCCCAAGGGGCGTCGGCGCCGCCGCTGCGGATCGCCAGCTCGACGGCCACGGCCTCGGCGGGGCGGCCGATGCTGGTGTCCAGGATGTGCGTGGACACGGACGTCATGACGGGTCCTCTTCGACGAGCCTGGCCAGGCGAATACGGTTGATCTTCCCCAGTTCGGTGCGGACGATCTCGCGTTCGGTGTCCGCGTCGTTGCCGATCCGCTCTTTGAGAGCAGCGAGCATCTCGTCGCCGGTGCGTCCGGTGGCGCAGATCAGGAAGACGTGTCCGTGCCGGTCCTGGTACGCGAGGTTGAGTTCGAGCAGTTCCTCGCGCAGGGAATCCTGCACTCCGCTCTGCTCACGCGCCGAGGTCGGGTCGCCGGGCCGGGGGCGGCCGATCGGCGGGTGCCCGGCCATCGCCTCGGCGAGGTCGTCGGCGGTCAGCGCCGCCATGGCGGCGTCACTGGTGCCGAGGAGTGCGTCAAGGCTGTCGTACGGGCGGCCCGCGGCAACTGTCGCGCCCCATCTCCGGCTGCCGCACACCTCCTGCAGCAGCCGGGCCGCCTCCGGCTGGTCGGCCGAGTTGAACCGGGACAGGCCCGGCGTAGCGCTGGAAGTCACATCCGCAAGCTACGAGCGCCCGGCGCGCCACGTCAACACTTTGTTGAAAACTCTCGGTTACATTGCGGCCATATGGCCGTCGGTACAGCGGTCAGCACCCGCTGTCAGCCGGTCACTCCCGCTCCTTGGCCGCGTTCTCCCTGTTCAGGTAGTTGTAGACGGTGAACCGGCTGACGCCGAGCGCGGAGGCGACCGTTTCGACCCCGTGCCGGACCGAGAACGCGCCCCGCTCCTCCAGGATCCGTACGACCGTCTGCTTGTCCTTGCGGTCCAGCTCCGACAGCGCCCTGCCGTGCCGGCGTCGCAGGTCCGCCAGGATGTGGTCCAGCGAGTCCGCGAGGTGCGGCAGCCGTACGGCCACGACCTCCTCGCCGTCCCAGCTGAGTACGACGTCGTCGCCGCGCGCCTCACCGACGGCGACCAGCTCAGCGCCCATCGCGTCGACGAGCGGCTTGACCGCCGCACTGAAGGGGTGATCTCCGACCCCGCTCACCGACCGCCCTCCCCGATAACGTTGACCTGCAGCGAGACCCGCGTGGCCCCCGCGTCCAGGCTCCGCCGCAGCACGTCCCCCACGACAGCCACCACCTGGTCGACACTGCCCTCGGCGGTGTTGCCGAACGGGCCGACGTCGACGGCGTCCAGGTCCGCCGTCTGCACGACCTCGCGCGCGACGAGCGCGTGCCGTGGGGCCTCGTCCAGGTCGAACGGCTCGGTCGTGAATTCCAATCTCAGTCGCACCATGTCCCCACGGTAGCCGCGCAGGTCGGAGTCACACCCACCCCCTTGACAACGACCGCCGGACTCATTCAGTCTTCCGTTAAGCAGAATATTGTTTCCGCAATACGGAAGGAGCGCCCCGGATGAGCCTCGACGACACGCGCTTCGATGTGAACCTCTCGATCCTCTTTACGGAACTCCCGCTCCTGGAGCGCCCCGCGGCCGCCGCAGCGGCCGGCTTCACCGCCGTTGAGCTGTGGTGGCCCTGGATCGACGCCCCCGTTCCGGCGAAGTCCGAACTCGATGCCTTGCGCGACGCGTTGACCGACGCCGGTACGCAGCTGGTCGGCCTGAACCTCTACGCCGGGCAGCTCCCCGGCCCCGACCGGGGCGCGCTGTCCATCCCCGGAGAGGAGTCCGACCGCTTCCGCGCCAACATCGACGTGGCGGCCGACTTCGCCGCCTCCGTCGGCTGCAAGGCGCTCAACGCCCTGTACGGCAACCGGGTCGAGGGCGTGTCCGAGGAGGAGCAGGACCGGCTCGCCCTGGAGAACCTGGTGATCGCCGCGCGGGCCGCCGACCGGATCGGCGCGGTGCTGCTCATCGAGGCCCTCAACCAGCCCGAGTCGCCGCTGTACCCGCTGGTGAGCGCCCCTGCCGCGATCGACGTCGTCGACAAGGTCAACGCCCTGTCCGGCCTCGGCAATGCGAAGTTCCTGCTCGACCTCTACCACCTGTCGATGAACGGCGAGGACCTGCCCGAGGTCATCGACCGCTACGCCGACAAGACCGGCCACGTCCAGATCGCCGACAACCCCGGCCGCGGCGCACCCGGCACGGGCACGCTGCCGCTCACCGAGCTGATCGGCCGCCTGCGCAAGGCGGGTTACGACGGCTGGGTCGGCCTGGAGTACAAGCCGGGCCCCGACGGCAGCCCGGCCTCCTTCCGCTGGCTCGCCGACAACTGACTTCGAGAGGACATCATGAGCACCGCACTTCCCAAGATCGCCTGGATCGGCCTCGGCATCATGGGCTCCCCCATGGCCGAGAACCTCATCAAGGCCGGGTACGACGTCACCGGCTACACCCTGGAGCAGGACAAGCTCGACCGCCTCGCCGCGAACGGCGGCACCGCGGCCGCCTCGATCGCCGCGGCGGTCAAGGACGCCGACGTCGTCATCACGATGGTCCCCGCCTCCCCGCACGTCGAGGCGATCGCCTACGGCGAGGACGGCATCCTGGAGAACACCAAGTCCGGCGCCCTGCTGATCGACATGTCCTCGATCACCCCGCAGACTTCCGTCGACCTGGCGAAGGCCGGAGCCGAGAAGGGCATCCGCGTCCTGGACGCCCCCGTCTCCGGCGGCGAGGCCGGTGCCATCGAGGCCGTACTGTCCATCATGGTGGGCGGCGAGCATGCCGACTTCGACGAGGCCAAGCCGATCCTCGAGGCGCTGGGCAAGACCATCATCCTGTGCGGGCCGCACGGGTCCGGCCAGACGGTGAAGGCGGCCAACCAGCTGATCGTCGCCGTCAACATCCAGGCGTGCGCCGAGGCCGTGATTTTCCTGGAGAAGTCCGGCGTGGACCTCGAAGCCGCTCTGGAGGTCCTCAACGGCGGCCTCGCCGGCTCCACGGTCCTCACCCGCAAGAAGCAGAACTTCCTGACCCGCGACTTCGCCCCCGGCTTCCGGATCGACCTCCACCACAAGGACATGGGCATCGTCACCGACGCCGCCCGCAACGTCGGTGCCGCCCTCCCGGTCGGTGCGGTCGTGGCGAACCTCGTGGCCTCCCTGCGCGCCCAGGGCGACGGCGGCCTGGACCACTCCGCCCTGCTGCGCGGCGTCGCCCGCCTCTCAGGCGTCGAGGCGTAACACCCAGACTTCCGGGCGGCGGTGTCCTGACCTGTCCTGTCGCGCCAACGGCGCCGCCGCCCGGAATACCACCACCCGCCCGCGAGGGCGGCGTTGAACATCAGAGCCGCACGGAAGGTCTCCCTCGTCACCCATGCCGAAGCCGACGCTGACGACCGAGTCGGGCGCACCCGTCGTCGACAACCTCTCCCGGGTCACCCGGGACGACGTGGTTGAGAAGAACCTCTCCCGCTTCCACGCCGCCGACGCCGGCTACGGCAAGCGCGTCGAGGAGGCGGTCCGCGCCCTGCGCGAGGACTGATCCGACAACGGATCACCGGTGAACTCGCCTGCGGCGTGACGGACTTCTGAGGGGTAGGACGTCACGCCGCAGGCGTCTTTCTGTGTGCAGCAGGCCCCGCATGCGAGAACATGGTGCCGCACACATCCGACCGGTGCCCCGGAGAGCCGACCATGGCAGAGAGCGTGCCCGTGCGCTGCCCGGCCTGCCGCCGGCCGCACGCGTACTCGTCCCCCGTCTTCCCCTGCGCCTGCGGTACGCCGCTGTCCCTGCCGCTGCTGCACAGCGGGATCCCGGTCCAGGTGCGGCACCGCTCCTGGGACGACTCCTGGGTGGGTATGCGCTGCCCGGACTGCGGGCGCAACGACCAGTGGCCGCAGCCCGAGTTCGGGTGCGAGTGCGGCGCGGTGATCCGGCTGCCGGTGGACACCGTGGCCCTCAAGGGGCCCGCCCGTACGCCGGCCCAGTTCCCCGCCGCGCCGCCGACTGACCCGGCAGGCCCCGGCCCGGACCCCGAGCTCGCCCCAACCGACGCGCGTCCCCCTTTCAACCCGGTGACGATCCGTACGGCGCGGGACGCGCTCACCGCCGCCGCGCAGTATCTGAAGTGGCTCGGCTACGCCGGCGTACGGATCGCCTCCGACCGCGTCGCCAACGGTGTGGACCTGCGCGGGGAGGGCGTCGTCGCCCAGATCGACCCGACCACCCGGCCGACCGGGCTGCGCGACATCGAGTGCCTGTGGCTGAACTGCCTGAACGAGGACTCGGCCGGCGCCTTCTTCTCCCTGGCGGGCTACGCCCACGATGCCCGGATGCGCGCCGACCAACTGGGTGTAGCGCTGTTCGTCATGGACCTGACGGGCACCCCGCAGCCGGTCAACGACGCCGCGGACTCGCTGATCAGGTCCGATCCACGGGCGCGCCCGTAGGCGTCACGCTCCGTAGTCACTCGGGTCGCGCGTCCGACGGCCCCGGGAGAGGATCGAGAGGTTCCCTTTCCCCATACGTCTGGACTACGACTACGTCAGGACGCAGCGATGTCTACGGCCCTTCTGAAGCGCAAGCTCGCCACATCCTTCCGCCGCCTGGACACGGACGACAACGGATATGCCGAGCGCGCCGACTTCCAGGAGGTCGGCGCGCGGCTGATCCACGGTTTCGGGCAGTCCCCGACATCCCCCAAGGGCAGGGCGGTCGCGGCCCGGCTGGAGGCCGTCTGGGCGGAGCTGGCGGCGTACGCCGACACCGACCGCGACGGCCGGATCTCCTCGGCGGAGTACGAGCACGGCATGACCAAGGCCTTCATCGAGGGCCCCGGCTTCGACCCGGTCTTCCATCCGGCCGCCGAGGCCGTCGCCGAGCTGTGCGACACCGACGGCGACGGCCAGGTGCGGCGCGAGGAGTTCGAGGTCCTGCAACGGGCCTTCAACACGCCGCCGTCCGATATCGCAGCCGCGTTCGAGCGGATGGATACGGACGGCGACGGAACACTCAGCACGGAGGAACTGGTGGCCGCCATCCGCGCCTACTACATCGGCACGGATCCGGAAGCCCCCGGCAACTGGCTGTTCGGGCCCTTCTGAGGCCCTGCTGAGCCTGCGCTCTAGTCGGTGGCCAGCGGCAGGATCGAGGTCGGGGCGTGACCCGGCTCGGTCGCGACCTCCTCGAACTCGACCACCTTGTCGATGTCACCGCTGGGGCTCATCGAGATGTTGGTGATCCGCTCCAGGATGGCCTCGACAACCACCGGCACGCGGTACTCGGCGGCGAGCTTCTTGGCCTCCTCGAAGGCCGGCAGCAGTTGGTCCGGCTCGGTGACCCGGATCGCCTTGCAGCCCAGGCCCTCAGCGACCTTGACGTGGTCGACGCCGTAGACGCCCAGCTCGGGCGAGTTGATGTTCTCGAACTCCAGGTTGACCTGGAAGTTGATGTCCAGGCCGATCTGGGCCTGGCGGATCAGGCCCAGGTAGGAGTTGTTCACCAGGACGTGGACGTACGGGATCCGGTGCTGCGCGCCGACCGCCAGTTCCTCGATCATGAACTGGAAGTCGTAGTCGCCGGACAGGGCCACCACGCTGGCCTCGGGGTCGGCGGTGGCCACCCCGAGCGCCGCCGGGACGGTCCAGCCGAGCGGACCGGCCTGGCCGCAGTTGATCCAGTGCCGGGGCCGGTAGACGTGCAGCATCTGGGCGCCGGCGATCTGCGAGAGCCCGATGGTGGTGACGTACCGGGTCTCGGGGCCGAAGGCGCGGTTCATCTCCTCGTACACGCGCTGCGGCTTGAGCGGCACGTTGTCGAAGTGCGTACGGCGCTGGAGGGTGGCCTTGCGCTCCTGGGTGGACGCGGCCCACTCCGAGCGGTCCGGCAGGCGGCCTGCGGCCTTGAGCTCGCGGGCGACCGTGACGAAGAGTTCCAGGGCGGCCTTGGCGTCGGAGGCGATGCCGTAGTCGGGTGCGAAGACCCGGCCGATCTGGGTGGGCTCGATGTCGACGTGCACGAAGGTGCGGCCCTCGGTGTAGACGCCGAGGTTGCCGGTGTGCCGGTTGGCCCAGCGGTTGCCGATGCCCAGGACGAAGTCCGAGGCGAGCAGGGTGGCGTTGCCGTAGCGGTGCGAGGTCTGCAGGCCGACCATGCCGGCGTTGAGGGCGTGGTCGTCGGGGAGGATGCCCCAGCCCATCAGGGTCGGCACCACCGGGATGCCGGTCAGCTCGGCGAACTCGACCAGCAGCTCGCAGGCGTCGGCGTTGATGATGCCGCCACCGGCGACGATCAGCGGGCGCTCGGACGCGCCCAGCATCGTGAGCGCCTTCTCGATCTGGGGGCGGGTCGCGGCGGGCTTGTAGACCGGCAGCGGCTCGTACGTATCCGGGTCGAAGTCGATCTCGGTCAGCTGGACGTCGATCGGCAGGTCGATCAGGACCGGGCCGGGCCGTCCGGAGCGCATCAGGTGGAAGGCCTGCTGGAAGACGCCCGGCACCTGCGCGGCCTCCAGGACGGTGGTCGCCGCTTTGGTGACCGTCTGGGCGATCGAGGAGATGTCGACGGCCTGGAAGTCCTCCTTGTGGAGGCGGGCCACCGGCGCCTGCCCGGTGATGCACAGGATCGGGATCGAGTCGGCGATGGCCGAGTACAGGCCGGTGATCATGTCGGTGCCGGCCGGGCCGGAGGTGCCGATGCACACGCCGATGTTGCCGGCCTTGGTCCGCGTGTACCCCTCGGCCATGTGCGACGCGCCCTCGACATGCCGGGCCAGCGTGTGGTCGATCCCGCCGCTCGCCTTCAGCGCGGCGTAGAAAGGGTTGATCGCGGCGCCGGGCACCCCGAACGCGGTGTCAACGCCCTCGCGCTTCAGGATCTCCACGGCCGCGCGGGCGGCGGTCATACGAGGCATTCGGTCACCAGCTTTCCGTAATGCGGAAACATACTTCTGTTATGTGGAACTGTACTGAACATAGGCCGCCCCGTGCGCAGCGTCAAGAAGGGAGGCATTAAGGTGCGGGCTTCGGATCAGCCGAAGATCACATCGACAACGGGGAACTTCCGTGACCACACCGCCCGTTCAGCCACCCGTCCCACAGAACCCGTACGCGCAGCCCGTGCCGCCGCAGTACACACCCCACGCTGCTGCCCACGCGGGCGCTCCCGCGTACCCGCAGCAGTACGGGCAGCAGCAGTACGCCCCGCCGGCCCCGCAGCCCGCGCCGCCCATGGGTTACGGCCCCAGCTGTCGCTTGTGCGGTTCCGTGCCGGCGGTGGAGGCGACGATCCGGGGCCACCAGGGCTTCATCGTCGTGATGCGCTTCCTCAAGCTCCGCGGCCCGTTCTGCCGTCGCTGCGGCATAGCCGCGCACCGGGACATGACCGCGAAGAGCATGTGGCAGGGCTGGTGGGGCATCGGGTCGATGATCATCAACCCGATCACGATGCTCATCAACCTCGGGCAGCGTTCGAAGATCAACCGCCTCCCGGAGCCGATCCCGGGCGGCCCCGGCACGCCCATGGACCCGGGCAAGCCGATCTTCCGCCGCCCGGCCACGCTGATGCTGCTGGTGCCTGTCGCCGCCTTCGCGCTCTTCGCCACGATGATCGTGGTCGGCGCGCAGAGCGACCCCCAGTACGCCTCCGTCGGCGAGTGCGTCCACAACTCCGGCAGTTACAGCAGCCCGAACATGACGGTCACCGACTGCTCCTCGTCCGACGCGGACTACGAGATCGTCGGCAAGCTCGACGACACCACGGACGACTCCGGCTGCAAGGCCTTCGCGCGCAGCACGGTCTCGTACTACGAGGAGTACGGCTCCTCGAAGTACGTGCTCTGCCTGGCCTCGAAGAGCTGAGACCCGCACCACTCGCGCAGCGCGGCCCGCACGGCCGCCGGCTCCGGTGAATGCTCGGCCCAGGCGGCGTAGCCGTCCGGGCGGACGAGGATCGCGGTGCGCAGATGGCCGGCCGGCGCCGTGGCGCGGACCTGGCCCGCCCAGTCCTCGGCGACGCGGCGGGCCCGGGCGTCGTCGGCGACGAGCACGAAACGGCCGCCGCGCAGCGCCTCGTACAGCCGGCCGCCGTCAACCCGCAGGTCGGGCAGGCGGCGGCCGATGAGGGGGTGCGAGCCGCGCGGCGACGGGTAGCGGATGCCGATGCCGGAGATCATGCGGGCACCGCGCGTGGTCAGAGGCCGGACCCGGCCCGCGACGGCGGGCAGGACGCGGCGGGAGAGGCGGGCGCGCGCGGACTGCCCGAGCGCGGCCCGGGTCAGGGCGCCGGACATGCGCAACACCGTGCGGCCCACCGGGTGGCGCTCGGCCTGGTACGTGTCGAGGAGCGCGTCGTCGGCCCGGCCCTCGATGACGGCGGCGAGCTTCCAGCTGAGGTTGGCGGCGTCCTGCAGCCCGGTGTTCATGCCCTGGCCGCCCGCCGGGGAATGGACGTGCGCGGCGTCGCCGGCCAGCAGGACCCGGCCGCAGCGGTAGTCCGCGACCTGGCGTTCGTCGCTGTGGAAGCGGGACATCCAGCGCGGGTCGTGCATGCCGTGGTCGGTGCCGAGGACCAGGCGGACCACCGCGCGCAGTTCCTCGAAGTCGACGGGCGCGTCGTCGGGCAGCTGCCGGTCCGGGTTCCACGCGATCGCCCGGTACCAGCCGTCCCCGAACGGCGCCAGGAAGGCGAAGCCCTCCCGGCCCGCCCCCACCGTCAGCACATCCGGCGGGGCGTCAGTCAGCCGTACGTCCGCCAGCATCACCGACCGCGCCACCGACTCACCGGGGAAGTCCACGCCCAGCGACTCCCGTACGGTGCTGTGCACCCCGTCGCAGCCCACCGCGTAGCGTGCCCGGAGCACCCGCCCGTCGGCGGTGTCCAACTCCACGCCGTCCGCGTCCTGCCGCAGCCCGCGCACCTCGGTCCCGCGCAGCAGGTCGGCGCCGGCCGCCTTCGCCCGGTCCTCCAGGAGCCGCTCGGTCTCGTACTGAGGGGTGATCAGCACATACGGAAATCGGGTCCGCAGCCGGGACAGATCGACCCCCAACTCCCCGAAGAGCCGCAGGCTGTCGAGCGCCGTCCCGGTGCTGACCAGCGCGTCCGCCACGCCCCTGGCGTCGAGTTGCTCCAGGGTCCTGGCATGCACGGCGAAGGCCCGGGTCAGGTTCGACTCCTCCGCGCGCCGCTCGACCAGCGTCGTACGTATCCCCGCCGTGGCGAGATCACCCGCGAGCAGCAGCCCGGTCGGGCCGCCGCCGACGACAAGTACGTCTGCGTTCGTCATAGCTGACGCCTGCCCCGCGCTACTGCGGGAAGTCCTCTTCGCGGTACTCCACCGTGACGTCGCCGGCAGCGGTGCGCTCGCGCAGTTCGACGCGGCGGATCTTGCCGGAGACGGTCTTCGGCAGTTCGGCGAACTCCAGGCGGCGCAGGCGCTTGTAGGGGGCGAGGACAGCGCGCGAGTGGGCGAAGAGGGCGCGGGCGGTGTCGGCGTCCGGCTTCCAGCACTCGGCGAGGACGACGTAGGCCTTGGGGACGGCGAGGCGCAGCGGATCGGGGGCGGGGACGACGGCGGCTTCGGCGACGGCCTCGTGTTCGAGGAGGGCGCTCTCCAGCTCGAAGGGCGAGATCTTGTAGTCGGAGGCCTTGAAGACGTCGTCGGAGCGACCGACATAGGTGATGTAGCCGTCGGTGTCGCGCGAGCCGATGTCGCCGGTGCGGTAGTAGCCGCCGGCCATGGCCTCGGCGGTACGGTCCGGGTCGCCGACGTAGCCGGTCATGACGCCGACCGGGCGGCCGGAGCGCCCCGCGAGGCTGACGCTGATCTCACCCTCGTCGGAGGGCTCGCCGGTACGGGGGTCGAGCAGCACGACGGTGAAGCCGGGCGTCGGGCGGCCCATGGAGCCGGTCTTGAGCGGCTGGCCGGGGCTGTTGGCGACCTGGACGGCAGTCTCGGTCTGGCCGAAGCCGTCGCGGACGGTCAGGCCCCAGGAGCGGCGGACGTGCCCGATGACCTCGGGGTTGAGCGGCTCGCCGGCCGCCACCGCCTCGCGCGGCGGGGTGCGCAGCACGCTCAGGTCGGCCTGGATGAGCATCCGCCAGACAGTGGGCGGGGCGCAGAAGCTGGTGACGCCGGCGCGGTCCATCTCGGCCATCAGGCGGGCCGCGTCGAAGCGGGTGTAGTTGTGGATGAAGACCGTCGCCTCGGCGTTCCACGGCGCGAAGAGATTGCTCCAGGCGTGCTTGGCCCAGCCGGGCGAGGAGATGTTGAGGTGGACGTCGCCGGGGCGCAGCCCGATCCAGTACATCGTCGCCAAATGGCCGACGGGATAAGAGACATGGGTGTGCTGCACCAGCTTCGGCTTGGCCGTGGTGCCCGAGGTGAAGTACAGCATCAGCGGCTCGTCGGCCGGGGTCGGCCCGTCGGGCTCGTACGCGTGCGGGCTGCCGTAGGCATCCTCGTACCGCAGCCACCCCTCGGGGCCCCCGCCGACCGCGATGCGGGTGTAGTCCCCCGGTACGTCGTCGAACTTGGCCGTGTCCCCCGACCGTACGATCACCTGCCGCGCCCCGCCGCGCTCGATGCGGTCGGCGAGGTCGGCCGGGCCGAGCAGGGGCGTGGCGGGAATGACGACCGCACGCAGTTTCATCGCGGCGAGCGCGGTCTCCCACAGCTCGGCCTGGTTGCCGAGCATGACGACGATGCGGTCGCCGGGGCGGACGCCCTGGGCGCGCAGCCAGTTGGCGACGCAATTGGAGCGGGCGGACAGCTCGGCGAAGGTCAGCCGGGTCTCGGTGCCGTCCTCCTCGACGATCCAGAGGGCGGGCCGGTCATTGGCCTCGGCGATCACGTCGAACCAGTCGAGCGCCCAGTTGAAGTGCGTGGGCCGGGGCCAGTGGAAGCCCGCGTACGCCGTGGCGTAGTCCTCGCGATGACGCAGCAGGAAGTCACGGGCCGACCGGAACTCCTCGGTCGCGCTGGTTGCCGCCATGTGTCGTCGTCCTCCTCGTGGTCACCGGACCGCTCGCGGCAATCCTCTCGCCCCGAACCGGAGGCCCACTACCCCCCTGCAGGCTGCCGCCGCCGGAGGAGGAGCGGCGGCAGTCCGCTGGGGGCCGGGCCTCGGATCAGGCCATACGGCTGCGGCGACGGCGCGCCGCGCCGATCACCAGCAGGCCGCCGCCGGCGGCGGCGCCGGCCGCGAGGGCCGCGCCCGCGGCGATCTCACCGGTGCTCGCGGCGGCGACGGAACCGCCCAAGCCGGTGCGCGGACC
>NZ_RJVR01000051.1 GCF_003999195.1 Streptomyces soli | reverse complement strand
ACTTGAGACCTCTCTCACCTCAACGGAGCTTCGTCGTACCGGTCACACCCCACCGACCTGCAACGTCACAAGATCATCAGACTTTGCAATCGCCCTGGTGGTGTGGCGGATCAGCGTCGACAACCCGGAACCGACGAGGACTCATGAACGATCGAGGCTAATGGGAACTACGGAGCCGGGGAATGTTCGGTTCCGTAGCCGTCGGCAGGTGAGCACTCACAGGCCATGGATGGGATTTTCGGCTCCCTCAGCAACGCCCGGACAGGTTCCCGCCTGCACGTCCAGGAAAGGCCGAGTTGCACATGCAGGTCGAGTTCGCACCGACTACCGTGGACAGGTAGTCCCCGAACGAGTTACGACCACGACAGCGGGGAGAGTGCTCATGCATGTCATAGAGGTCCGCAAGGCCGAACTCATTGAATCCATCACCAAACAAGCAGCCGAACAAGGCATTACCGACGCCGCCATCGTCGCCCTCATCGGCGCCATCGACAGCTTCACCGTGTCCACCAACCCCGTCGGCGACCCCACCGCGCACACCTATTCCAGTTACCCGCTCCCCGCCGAGATGACCGCCACAGGCGAGATCGTCGAGGGCAAGCCCCACATCCACGCCGTGATGGCAGTCCAAGGAGACCGGGTCATCGGCGGCCACCTGCACAAGGCGCGAATCGACACCTCTTTCGCCCGCGCCTACGTGATCCCCTCCGAGCGCCACGTCGCCGTGCCCGCAGACGAGCAGATTGTGTTCGAAGAGATTCCGGACGATGGTCCTCCGGGCCGAGGACGTATCAACGACACGCGAGTCTAGCCGAGCCAAATTCCCGCAACGCAGCGAGCGCCCGGATCGTAAAACCCAACTCAACAGGAGAGGGAATAGACATTATGTCAGCTCAGACCGCATTGACCAAGTTCGACGGCGTCCTTATCACGATTCGTTCGAAGAAGTCCTTCTTCGAGGTGACTGAGGCCATCGAGTCGAGATTGCAGCGCTTCTCGACCTCAAAGTTGGCGGAATACGTGACGCACGCAGACCGCGAGGGGTTGGAGGCCTATGTCGAGGAGGTCTCAGCGCCGAGCAAGTTCTCCATCTTCTGGGAAATGGAGCAGGGCTCGGTAATGAGGCTGGCTGGAATCCCTATCGAGTCCAAGTTCTACCTGGTCGGCAACGCTGTCATCGCTCGAGGTCTGTTCCAGTACACGGCCGCCGCTGGCCTGGGAGCGCCGGTGCGTATCTGTGTCTCCCAGCGCGACGGTGAAGAAACGCGCATCGACATGGACCAGGTCACTGCCTTCTTCGGTAAATTTCCTGAAGCGAGTAAATCAGACGTTCCCAAGCTTTTGGATAAAGAGATGGTGAAAGTTTTTGAAGACGCGGCCGCCTAGCCTCAACCTTTCGTGATGGCTCGTCAGGACAGCTGACGGGCCGTTTCGGTCGTCTGGGCTGATGGCAGGCAGGGCTGGGGCCCGGCTGCCGCGTTGGGTGGGCGCCGGGTTCCACGGATCCGATTGTGGTGGTGCTGCTCGTAGGGAAGGAATGCTGCTGGTCAGCCGGGGTTCGGTAGAGCTTCGAGTCGGCGAGGGCGTCTGTGATGACGCCGGTCCAGGGCCAGTGCTTCGCGAGGCGGAGGATGCGACGGCAGCCGGTGGTGACAAGCTGGGCGGCGGCGCAGAACAGCCGCAGCCGCAGACGGCGGGGCTCCCACAGCCGGGCGCTGCCGGTGAGAGCGAGCATCGGCATCCAGGCCGGCAGGTCCAGGGCGATCTCCAGCCAGACCTGGTTTTGTGCGGCGTCGTGCAGGGGCCGGTGGCGCGGGCGGCGCGGATTGTGGTCCTCGGCCCTCGCTGTCGGTGGCGCAGCTCCAGCTCCGCGATCGGGGTGCCGGTGGTGTTGGTGGCGAAGCACGTCAGCCGCATCCCGTCGGCGTCGGTGAAGCGCAATTGGGCGCCGGGGTGCGGTCGTTCTTTGCGGACGATCAGCCGCAGCCCGCCTGGCCAGCCGTCCAGCACGTCCCCGGCGAGTTCGGCGACCCACGCGCCGTCGCGGATGTCGCCGTCGGGTTCGACGGCCGGCGTCCAGGCTGAGGCCGGGACTTTCACGACGGCCTGGTGGATGTCCCATCCGGCTTCGGGCAGCCGGACTCCGAAGCAGTATCGGCCGGGTTATTAGGAGACCTCCCCGCGAGCCCCCGCGAGCTGGGGTCCCCATAGCATCCGCCGCAAAAACACCGGATATGGCTGACCGGCAGATCAGAGAAGGTGAGCGCCATATCCGTTGTTTTTGCGGCCGATGATCCGGCTACCCCGAGCTGCGGGAACGGTTAGGCCGCCAGGGGCGTACGGCGTGTAGGTATGCCGAATTCGCCTTCGCCGCGGGATGGGGCCATCGCTTGATCGTTATCTCAGGGTGTGGGATCCGGTACGGCGTCGGCCATCGAGAAGGGCTCGGGAGAGCGCCAGGGCCGCAGCCAGCTGATCTCGTTGCGCGGGGCCTGGCGTCCGCAGCGCTCGCAAAACTCGCCGTTGGTCAAGGCTTGGCCGCAGACGCTGTGGATCACGCGCATGGGGTCAACCGGTTCGGAGGGCCTGGTGTGACTCACGCCCCAATTGGCCAGGGCGTTGAGCACTGGCAACATATCAGCGCCCGCCGTGGTGAGGCGGTATTCGTGCCGGGTGCGGCCGCCGTCGCGGTAGGGCACCTTGGTCAGCAGGCCGGCTTCCACAAGGCGCCCCAGGCGATTGGAGAGGATGTTGTCAGCTATGCCGAGCTCCGCGCGCCACGCATCGAAGCGCGACGTCCCGAGCATGGCGTTGCGCATGATCAACAGCGTCCAACGTTCGCCCACTGTTTCGGCGGCACGGCCGATCGGGCAGGGGACATCGCCGAGTTCAGTTTGCCGTCTGCTCACATGTACCTTCCTTCGTAGGAAAGTTTACCCCTGTTTTGCCCGGTCCGTTGTTGCGCCGACCGATCAGGCTCCTCTCGTCCGCGCCAGTTTGCCGTCCCAGCTTCAGCCGCAACGCGACTAGCTCTGGACGCTCGGACGGCTCCTCCATCATGTGGGCGGGGTGGTGCACCCCCGCTGAGCCCGGGGGACGTCGCCGTGCCGGAGCACCGGTGCGCGGAAGGTGGGCGACATTAGAGGAGTTGCCAGGTCAGGGCGGCGTTGTACTCCATCCCGTCCTTCACGAGCGGCTCCACCAGGGACAGGCGCAGCAGGTCGTCGCGTAGATCGACCCTGCGGGCGACCACGGTCTCGTCTGTGCGGGGACTCGCCGGACGATGCTCCATGGGGCCGACTCTGTGGAGTGGCGAAGGGTGCCTGGTTGCGGAGTTGCTCAGGTGGTCGCTGGCGGCGATCAGCAGGGCGGCGGCTGTTCGGGCCAAACGCCCCAGCACTGGAGGAGCTGCGGGTGTGCTCTTTGATAACTGCGGTGATCTGGCGCGGGAGGTTCGTGATCTTCTCAGCGAGTTGCTGCGTCCGTCACGCGAGAAGGCGCAGCGCGAAGAGGGCTGCGGTCGTGACTGGGTGATCCGATGCCTTCGGGTCCGGGGCCACGAGCATAGCTTTCACCACCCGCCAGATCATGCCGGCGGCGAAGCCCACGCTGGTGGCGGCCGTCAGGTGATCAAGGTCCCGGGTCTTGTGGGGCGAGGTCCGGAAAAGTCGGGCATTATAACTTGTGAATTAAAAGTCATGATCGTATGGTATTGATCGTATATGTAGACTTGTAGTAAGCAAGTCAGCGTGCGTTGGCAGAGGCCATGCAGCTGGCGCTCTGCGCAGGGATGGAACACGGGCAAACGCCTGTGCGACCCACCAGTGCTGCATCACGTAATCGCGTGGCCCACCTCGTTGAGGAAGTGGGCAAGAGAGCAGATAGGGATGTCTAAACAGAAGATGATCAGCGAGCCGAATGCAGGGAATGGCACGTTGCCGGCCGCCGGACTGGCCGTGGAGCGGCGGCTCGAAGGCGAGGTGGAGGTGTTGACGATGCGTCAACGCCCGCACAACCTCCTCGGCCCGGCGCTCTGTCGGTACATCATCGACGCCATGACCTGGGCGGGCACCTCCGGCGCCCGTGCGGTGCTGCTCCGCAGCGGCCTGCGACACTTCTCGGCCGGCGCGGGATTGGACCAGATGCTGGCAGCGGCCGACGAGGGCGAGAGCGTCCTCGACTGGCCCCTACTGGACACTCTGCGGGCCTTGGAGGACCTGCCGCTGCCCATCGTCGCGGCCGTACACGGCACGTGCCTGGGCGGCGGTCCGGAATTGGCACTTGCCTGTGACCTGACCGTAGTCAGCGAGTCCGCCAAGATCGGCTGCGTGGAGGCCAGCGTTGGGCTGCACCCGTTGATGGGCGCCGTCCAGCGCATTGCTGAGGAACGTGACACCTTGCAGGCGCCCGTTGATTGGCGGCGGGTCCCCGCCTTCCAGGGTGAACACAACGAGGACGTGCTGGGCGAGCTCGGTTACCCGGGGGAGGAGATCACAGCGCTGCGCCGCAGCGGCGCCCTCATCCGGCCCGGACTGGAGAACTACGCCGGCGTCCCCACCGAAGGAGCGTGATGTATGGGCGTCGTGCGCGACGGCGTTACTGCCATATCGGGAACTCATACGCAACCGAAACTGTCGTGGAGACTGCTCGTAACCTATCGTTACGGACCGCTCGCGCTGGCGCTGATGTTGATCATTGTTTTCGTTGGCACTGGTCTTCTGCTGCCAGCAGTCCAGCACCTCGCGTCGCTCATGGTCGTCGTCCCCGCAACGACCGCCGCTCTGGCCGGACCGCGATTGACCGCCGCAGTCGCGGCACTCTCCTGTCTGGCTTCCTTCGCACTGGACGCGCGCGACAATCTGCTGAATACGATTGATCCTGCGGTGCACGTGGTGGCGATCCTCCTCGTTTCAGGATTCGTCATCGCTTCCCGCAGCCTTCGGGAGCGAAGCGTCGCGGAACTCGCAGAAGTGCGTGCCGTGTCCGAGACCATCCAGCGGGTGCTGCTGCGCCCTCTACCGTCACGCATTGGCTCCCTGCGCATCCGGTCTGCATACCACGCCTCCCAACCGCATGCCTTGATCGGCGGCGACGTCTACGCGGCGGTGAGAACCCTGGACGGCGTACGCATTCTGATCGGTGACGTCAAGGGCAAGGGTCTGCCAGCTGTCGAGGATGCGGAAGCGCTACTAGGGGCATTTCGCGGAACTGCCCGCAAAATCTGCTCTTTGCCGGAACTCGTGGCCGAGCTCGAGAACAGCGTGAGGAACCATTTCGAAGAAACGGCCTTGGTCGATCACGACGCCATGGAGCGTTTCATCACCGCACTGATACTCGAAATCCCAGACGGCAGCGATAATGTGCGAATGATCAATTGCGGGCACCCCCCGCCGTACCTGAACCGGCGGGAAGGAATCAGCCTCGTATCACCCGCGCGGCCCTCTCCCCCTCTGGGCCTCAACAGCTTGCGCGCGGAAGACTACTCTGTCGATACATTCCCCCTCCTCTTCGAAGGCACTCTCCTCCTGTACACCGATGGCGCGATCGAAGCCCGCAATGCCGACGGACAGTTCTACGACCTCGGCGCCCACGTTGCATCGTGGCCGGGCTCGAAGCCGGAGGATCTGCTTCAGCACGTGATCGACGGCTTGGTTGCACACGTAGGAGGGAAGGGAATCGACGACGACATCGCCATGGTCGCGCTGCAGTACGACCATGCATGCATCGGGACATCACTCTCCAGGTGACTGTTTAGGGGTTTCAGCTGGTTGTGGGCAGCATCCATGGCCGTTCGGCGAAGAGGTCGCGTAGGGCGGTGAAGGGATTGATGCCGTGTTTGCGCACGGTGGAGATGTAGGAGCGGATCCGGGCGAAGCGTCTCGCGCCGGTCAGGGTGCGCCAGGAGCCGGAGACCTTCTGTTGCACCTTGATCATTCTGAGGTCGCGCTCGGCGGCGTTGTTGTCGAAGGGGACCGCGAAGTCGACCATGTAGCGCTGGTACTCCTCGGTGCGGTCCCGTAGCCGCTCGGCCAGCGCGCGGGCCTTGGACTTCGGTCCGATGCCGGAGTAGGGGTTGACGGAGATGCCGCACAACGCGGCCTGGCGGTAGCGCTCTTGGAATGTGGAGAGTGTCGCGGGGGCCAGGGCGTCGTGTCCGGCGGCTGCCGCGTCGGCGACCGCGTCCTTGGCCTCGATGAGCGTCTGGATCATCGTGTTCGCCCAGGCGGGGTCGCGGCGGGTGTCCTCGGTGACGGCGATCAGCTCGCGCAGGACGTGGGCCCCGCACAGCGCCTTGGTGTTGCCGTAGATCGTGTAGGAGGCCAGGGCGTCGGTGACCAGGGTGCCGGTGAAGGCGGGCAGCACCCCGAGGTCGTCCATCGCCTCCCGGCCGCGTTTGGCGTGGATGCCGTAGAAGGTGACCAGGTGGGTGCACATCACGTGCAGCCAGTGCAGTTTCCCCGCCACCCGCACCCCCGACTCATCGGCGTGCGCGACCGGGGCCGCGGCCAGATGCTCTTTGACCTGTTCCTCGAAGCCGGCCAGCCTGGTATGGGCGCGGGCCAGGACGGACAGCACGGTGCCGGTCGAGATCGGTAGGCCGAACAGGCAGTCCATCGCCTCGGCCAGCCGCTTGGCCGGCAGGTGCTGGTACGCCGACAGATAGCAGATCGCCGCCCGCACCCCGGCCCCCTACACGGCGGACGCCGGTACGTGCTCCGGAGCCGTGGCCGCGGTGGTGTGCCCGCAACCGCAGACCGCCAGATGCAGCCGGTGCTCGGTGACCTCCGGAGCGATCTCCGGCAGATCGAAGACCTGCCGGGCCCGATACCCCGCGCTCACGGCGTCGGCCAGGTCATCCCCGCATCGGCCGCAGGCGGCCGGATGGTGATCGAGTATCGCGTCCGGGTCGGCGACCTGCTCCAGTCGGCCGCCCGGGTCGCCCTTGGCCCGGCCCGGTTTGCGCCCGGTGCGCTGCCGCAGCGACTTCGGCGCGGGCTTCTTGCGCAGCCCGTCACTGGACGGAGGCCTGGAGGAGTTGTGCGAGTCCGATGCGACCTGCCGCTCCAACTCCGCGATCCGCTCCGCCTGCGCGGATACCAACAGCTTCAGCTCAACGACCAACGCGGCCAACTCCTCGTACGAGGGCGGCGACGGCTGGGCGGAGGACACAAGATCAACTTACCGGACCACGGTGACCGCTCCGCACCACATCACCACAGCCCGCGCGTGGCCCTAAACAGTCACCTCTCCAGAGGCCACACTCAAACTCCGCGTTGAGCGACCAGATGGTGCGATGCCCGGCAGCGGTGACCGGACCGGCGCGGAGTGGCCGCTCACGCTGGAGCGCTTCGTTACGGACGTCTGAGCTGAGGTGCCCCGAGGTTTCTGGACAGGGACCCAATAGGGTTGCCCTGAAGAGGAAGCGAGACAGAAGAACCTCGTTTCACCCGTCGCCGACGTGACCTCCCCTTCCGCGGCTCCCCGGACTTCTCCCCGCTGAGCTCGACGCTTCTGCTGGGCTTCCCTATCCGGTCGGCGAGGCCTCGGTGTTCTTCGGGACCAGGCGATTGGGCACCGTGACGACGTTCTGGCTGCACAATCCCGGCAGGCCTTCCCACGCGTCGGTGAACGCGAGTACAACTTGCATTGAGAAAGTCAGCCCTCTATGCTGATTGTGTACTGAATCACAAGCCAGTCGGGCGGGGCTGATCTCACCCTGCACCTCTCGCTCGTCGAGCCTCGCGGCCGGCGAAACGAAATGCAACGCCGTGGTGCACGCCGCGACGGCGACGCTCGGCGCCACGGTGGAAGAGCACCGGGACAAAGCTGGCCCCAGGACCCTCAAACCGGCGGGCAACGTACCCGAACCGTGGCGGCACCGCTATCCCATCGCTGTCAGAACTGCTCTCAGAACTGCTCTTTCCACTCTGCCGACCAATGAGGCCGACAAGATCCCGGAGCGAATAATGGACCCATTGCTGGAAGAGGTGCTTGAGGCGCACGGCGGTCTCGACCTCTGGTCCGGTCTGACCAAGGTCACCGCCCGGATGTCGATCGGGGGCCCGATCTGGGCCATCAAGGGGTGGCCCGACGCACTCGTACAGGAGACCGTCGAGATCGATACCAAGGTGGAGCGCAGCGTCTTCACCCCGTTCACCCGGCCCGATCTGCGGTCGGTGTTCGAGGTGGCCCCCGAGCGGGTCACGCTGGAGACGCTGGACGGGGAGCAGGTCGAGCAACGGACCGACGCGCGGGCGGCGTTCAAGGGGTACGTCCGCTCCACTCCCTGGGACGTGCTGCACCTGGGGTATTTCGTCGGCTACGCCTTCTGGAACTACCTGACCGCGCCGTTCGTGTTCACCTATCCGGGGGTGTCCGCCCGCGAGATCGAGCCCTGGCGCGAGTCGGGGCAGACCTGGCGCCGGCTCCGCGTCACCTTCCCGGAATCGATCGCGACGCACAATCCCGAGCAGGTCTTCTATTTCGACCACAAAAGACTGCAACGCCGCATGGACTACGTCACCGAGATTCTCGGCAGCACGCTGGTTGGTCATTACACGAGCCACCACGAGACTTTCGGTGGACTCGTGGTGCCCACCCGCCGCCGCGTTTTCCGGCGGAATCCCGACGGCACGATCAATCTCAACATGCCGTCCATCACGATCGATGTCCAGGACGTCTGCGTCGAATAGCGCGTCACTCAAATTTCCGGCGTCGGAGAGGAAAAACCCAGCATGTCCACCGTTCCCCGTACGATCCAGCACACCAGTCGCCGACTTCTGGTGCCTCTGCCCATGCAGTACGACAAGGCCGTGAAGGCCTACGAGCAGCTGGTGCCGCGCGTCGACGCCGCACGGTTCGCCCAACTCGCCACCTGGGACGCGGTCCTGGAACTGGCCGACATCAACGCGCCGCTCGGATTCATGATCTATTGGCGTGCCGATGTCACTGCCACCATGGCCGGATCCCCGTCCGGATGGAAAAGCACCGAGTACCTGATGGGCAATCACACGACCGCCGAGCGCATGCACCGCCACGACCCGTCGGCCATGCTGCACGCACCGCTGAGGACCGTCATCTATGCGGACGCCGACGGTGACACCTATTTCGCGATCGACCAGCCCAGCGCACTGTTCTCCAGCTACGACAACCCGGCCATCACCGAGGTCGGCCTCCACCTCGACTCCCTGGTGGCCGGATTGCTGACCGAGCTCGACGCGCCGGTACCTGCCGAACTCCAGCACTGACCGCGTGGTGAGGCGCCGGACGGACGGGCCTCATGGCTAGCGAAGGGGTGGCGCATCTTCGTCGACGGCGTCGGTGGCCAGGTAACTGCGGGCGTCCTTTTCGCTCTGTACGTGAGCTTGTGCCGAGCTGTGTACAGGCCTCGCTGCGGGGCCGCCGCCGTGCTCGACCCGTGCGCCGCGCCGCGCCCGCCGACGCCTCCAGGTGCCCGTCCCGGCCGATGGATGCGGTCCTCCAGGCCCTGTTCTTGTGTTCTTGTACAGCTACGGCCAAGCGGCCTCTAGCTCTAAATAACCGTCTGGCAATAGTTGTGGTCTTCTGGTCTTCACTCCGGCCCTGCCTCGCCAAGAGCGTGTACCGGCAACGGTGGAAGTGAATTGCACGTTCAGCTATCGCCGCTGATCAGCAGAGGCGAATGACCAATACTGTCCGTCAGATCCACCGTTCTCTGACCAGTCCCTCCTCACAGAAACCGGACTGACCATCAACCCCTGACAACCGAAGGCGACATCACGAGTTCAACCTCAGTAGTAGTCGTACCGCGAGATTGCATGCCGGGCGCGATGCGCCAGTAGAGGATACGATCAGAACCAGCCAGTCTCGCGCTTTAAGCTCTGACATCTTGATCTCCTCGGTGATGTTGGAGAAACAACATGGCGTATTTCTGCAACTCGCTCACAGGAGGAACGCATGATCGATCTGCTTGCACAGGCCATTGCCGCACATGGCGGCCTTGAACGCTGGAAAACATTCAACAAGGTGACCGCTACGGTCCTCGGCGGCGGGGGCTTGAAGCCGATGAAAGGCCTCGAAAACGATCCCCCACAGGAGAGGACGGTCACGCTTCATGAGGAAACTGCGTTTATCAGCTCGTGGGGCCAGCCGGACTGGCGCATGGCTTTCACGCCCGACCGGGTCGCGATCGAAACCATCACGGGTGACACCGTCAGCGAGCGCTCCGCTCCAAAGGCCTCTTTCGCTGGCCACGTTCTCGAGACGGTGTGGGATCCGCTTCACCGTGCGTACTTCAGCGGCTACACGATATGGACATACCTCACGACACCATTCTTGATGGCAATGCCGGGGTTCGAGGTCGCCGAAATCTCGCCTTGGCAAGAAGGTGGGGAGCTCTGGCGCGGGTTGCGCGCGCGGTTTCCAGATGCAATCGCCAGCCATAGCCAAGAACAGGATTTCTACTTCGGTGACGATTTCCTCCTGCGCCGGCACGACTATCACCTTGATGTGGCAGGTAGGGTCCCGGTGGCGCAGTATGTCAACGAAATTGTGGAGGCTGATGGGTTCCGCTTTCCGACCAAGCGCCGTGCATACGTGCGTGGGCCTGGCCTGAAACCGATTCGCGACCTGCTGCTGATCTCGCTCGACCTGAGTGATTTCCGGCTCGAGACATAGCTTGTGGGCCCCCGAAAGTCGGCCACCTTATGCCACCAGGGCTGCGTCGTTCTCGTAGAGTGTCGGCTTCGATGGGCAGTCGGGTGCTCGGGATGCTTCGCGGTCCGTGTTCGGGGTGGACGGACACGGCAGCTGTAAGTCTTGATCTTCATAGTGGGGTCAGCAGATCGCGGCAGCGGTCACGTTGTTACACCTCCTCGAACTCCTCGGCGTCCAAGTCACACAAACCCGCTGGCCACAGACCTGAAACGGGGACCCGCGAAGTACGGACCTAGACTTTCAGCAGTGTCAGCTCTGGTGATGGTGACACCTGCGCGACGGCGCCCAATGCGAGTTGCAAGTCTTCTCGCACGGGACCGACGCCGGAGGCGCGCATTACTGGTCAAGCTCGGTCATCGCTGCGAGCGTGGTCGCCTCGTCGGCGGCGGGCAGGCCCACGACGCCCCCTGCCCGCTGAAGCGCTCATTTTGCATATATCACACTATTAGTATTCTTGACATGCAATCGCCGCAAAGGTGATATCTCTAGCAGGGGACATCTCTTCCATGGTGGTAAACGAGGGAAGGACGCCCGCCGCAGTGGCGGGGTCCTCCGAGGTGGTCGGCGCGCCGATCGCGATGGTCGACGCGGATGGGACGGTGGTCGGGTGGACGCAGGCTGCCCGGCGGCTGCTCGGCTACTCGCCTGCGGAGGTGGTGGGCCGACCCGCCGGGGTCGTGCTGGTGTGTGGGGCATCCGCCCTCGCAAAGCACTGCGGGGGTCCGAGTGACTGGTCCGGCGTTGTGGGGGTTCGCCACCGCGACGGCCACAGGCTCGATGCGAGCCTGCGGGTCTCCCGGCTTTCCGGGCAGGGCGGCAGCGCCCGTTGGGTCGTCTCGGTGACCAACATGGCCGCGGTCTCCCCATCGGCGGTGAACGGATTGAGGCCGTCGTCGCTCCTGGCCCGCGCACCGATCGGGATTGTTGTCCGTGACTCGGATCTACGCTGCGCCTGGGTCAACGACGTCGCAGAACTCCTCGACGGCGTCCCTCCCGAGGTGCGGCTGGGCCAACAGCTGTCGGAGGCCATGCCCGGCGCCTGGGCCGAAGCACTCGAGGCGGAGATGCGTCAGGTACGGGAAAGCGGCACTCCGGCGATCGACGTTGAGTACTCGGCGGTGCCAGAGGGTGGCCGGTGCACGGGCTCCTTCTTCCGCTTCGACGACGCCGACGGCAACGCGCTGGGCGTGTGCGCCATGCGGGTGCATGTCGCCGTCCGGAACCGGATACGCGAACACCTGGCGATCCTGAGCGAGGCCGCCACGCGTATCGGCATCACTTTGGACGTCATGCGCACCGGGCAGGAACTGGCCGACCTCGCGGTGCCATTCCTCGCCGACTTCGTCACCGTCGACCTGGCGGAGTCGGTCCGGCTCGGCGAGGAGCCCCTGGCCCGGCTGCGCCCGATGGGCGAGCACATCCCCGTCTTCCGTCGCGCGGGCCTGGCGTCGATCCGCCAAGGGGCCCCGGAGGCCCTGTGGGCGCGGGGGGAAGTGGTCTTCGTCCCGCCGACCTCGCCGCACACCCGCGTGCTGTCCACCGGGGAGTCCCACCTGGAACCGGTCATAGACACCTCCCCCGGCACGTGGTTCGACCAGGACCCGGCACGGGAGGAGAAGCACCACGAGTACGGAATTCACTCCTGGATGTATGTGCCGATCCACGCGCGCGGCACGGTGCTGGGCGTGGCGGTCTTCATGCGTACAGAGAACCCGGTGCCGTTCGAGGAGGACGACCTGGTCCTGGCCGAGGAGCTCGTCGCGCGGGCCGCGCTGTGCCTGGACAACGCCAACCGGTACACCTGCGAACGCGCTGCGGCCCTGGCCCTTCAGCGCAACCTGCTCCCGCAGCGCCTGACCGGCGGCCCGGCCGTCGAGGTGGCCTCACGCTATCTGCCGGCCGACATCCACCACGGCGCCGGCGGCGACTGGTTCGATGTGATCCCGCTGTCCGGCGCCCGGGTGGCCCTGGTCGTCGGCGACGTGGTCGGCCACGGCATCAACGCCGCCGCGACCATGGGCAGGCTCCGCACCGCCGTTCACGCCTTCGCCGACCTGGACCTGCCCCCCGACGAACTGCTCGCCCAACTCGACGACCTGGTCATCCGCCTCACCGAGCAAGACGGCGACACCCAGGGCCCGGCCACCGCAGTCCTGGGGGCCACCTGCCTGTACGCGATCTACGACCCGGTCACACGACAGTGCACGATGGCACGGGCCGGCCACCCCCCGCCCGCGATCATCGACCCGCACGGCCACATCACGTTCCCCGACCTCCCCGCCGGAACCCCCCTCGGCCTCGGACTGTCCTCGTTCGAATCCGTGGAGCTGAACCTGCCCGAGGCGAGCGTCCTCGCCCTCTACACCGACGGCCTGATCGAAACGCGCGGACAGGACATCGACGCCGGGATGGACCGCCTGAGCACAGTCCTGGCACAACCCAGCCTCCCACTGGAAACACAGTGCTCGGCCGTCATCGACGCCCTGCCCACCCAGGCACCGCACGACGACGTCACCCTGCTCCTCGCCCGCACCCGCAGACTCAGCCCGAACCACGTCGTCTCCTGGGACCTGCCCACCGACCCGGCCGTCGTCAGCACCGCCCGGTCCCTGGCCACCCGCCAGCTGACCAAATGGGGCCTGGAACGCCTGGCGACGGCCACAGAGCTGATCGTCAGCGAACTGGTCACCAACGCCATCCGCCACGGCACAGGCCTCATCCGCCTGCGCCTGATCCGGCACCAGCTCCTGACCTGCGAAGTCTCCGACAGCAGCAACATCCTCCCGCGCCTGTGCCACCCCCGCACCACCGACGAGAGCGGCCGCGGCCTCTTCCTCGTCAACCGGTTCTCCCACCGACAGGGAACGCGCTGCATAGCGGGCGGCGGCAAGATCGTGTGGGCAGAACAGGAACTGACACCCGGGATCTGAAACATGCAGTGACTCTCGCGGTGGTGCCCCGGCCGCGCCCGATGCCCTGCGCTTGCGCTATGAGCGACTGGTCGCGGGTTCCCACGCTGATGCGGTTCACCCCCGCCGACGCCGAGATGCTGCTCAGCTACCTGGCCCGCCTCCTCGACGACGACCAGTCGAAGGCCGTCATCAGCAGTACCGCACGCTCATGCGCCTGACCCACCCCCACCCCTGCCAGACGCACCGCATCACCAACCTGCGCACCATCCTGGAGGACGCACAGCCCACGAAGGCCGACCGCTACGCCGTGCAGATCACGGACCCCCACATCACCGCCGCCGCCTACGTCCTCGACGTCGCCGCGCTGCGCGGGGGAGCGGCACTGCTCGAGGCCAAGCTCCGTGCAAACTCCCCCGTGACCCCTGTGGGGTTCCAAAAGTCCCGTATGGGTGCTGACCTGTGTGTTTGCCAGCTCTTGTGATGTTCATCAGGCAGTGTTGCGGTACTCGTGGATGAGTCCGCCGAGGACGTCGTGGCGTTGGATCCGCTGGGTGGGGAAGGGGATGACGTCGGGGTCGTCGGCAGGGGCGCGAAGTTGCAGGGCTCGGTGAGGTCGACCGGAGTTGTAGTGCTGGGCGTACTCGGCGAGGACGTGGCGCAGGTGCTGTTCGTTGTAGATGAGCAGCGGGTCGGTGCATTCGGCTCGGGCGGTGCGTATGAACCTTTCGATGTGGGCGTTCATCCTTGGGGCCTGCGGCGCGCTCTTGAGAAGCTTGATGCCGTCGGTGGTGAAGACGGCGTCGAATGCTTGGGTGTATCGGCTGTCGCGGTCGCGCAGCAGGTAGCGGAAGCCGGAGGCGCGGTCGCCGAGGTCGGACAGTAGGTTTCGGGCGAGCTGGGTAGCCCAGGCCGCGGTCGGGTGGGCGGTGACGCCGAGGATGTGCACGGTGCGGGTGCCGATCTCCATGACCGCGAACACGTACAGCCGCTTCATGACCACGGTGTCGACGTGGAAGAAGTCCGCTGCCAGCAGGCCGGAGGCCTGGACGCGCAGGAATTCGCGCCAGGTGGGACCTCCATGGGGGCTGCGTCGGGGTGCGGGGCCGAGGCCGGCGCTGCGCAGGATGCTGGGGGCACCGCCCGGCCGGAGGCTGGGGGAGGATGGTCGAGGCACCGATGCAGTGGCCGAGGCGCCGCAGCTCGCCCTGGATGCGGGTATGGCCCCATGTCGGGTTTTCGTGGGCGAGGCGCAGGATCAGGGCGGTGAGCTCTTCGGAGATCGGCGGCCGTCCGATGTGCGGCGGTTTCTGCTTCCACTTCCAGTGAAGCAGGCGGCGATGCCATGTGAGCAGGGTAGTGGGGGTGACCAGGCGGTGCCGGCGCAGGTGGGATGGCAAGTACCGGGCGAGGGCTGCGAGCACGGCGCGGTCTGGCCAGGCGAGACGCGGCCGTGCGCCGAGCCGGCGGCGCAGCACCGCGTTCTCGTGACGCAGCGCGAGCAGCTCGACGTCCTTGGCGTCCTGCGAGCGGGAGAGCAGCAGGAGCAGTCCGAGGAGCCTCAGGAAGATCAGGTAGAGCATGCGCAACGCCATGCAGTCCGAGACTGCCATGATCGCCCGGAACTGCAAAGTGCCTGATCAGAAGCTACGCGTGAATTCTGGCACCCTACACGCTTCGGCGGTCCGCACCCGGTCCGCACGGGCGCAGAGGTGGGGCCGGTGCGGGGGAGTGGCTTGCCGCCTCCGCGGCGGTGGCGTCGCCCTCCTCGGGCGGTCCGCGTGCGCCGTGTACTGCCGGGTCGGTGGGCTCGATTAACGGAAAGAAGCGTTTTCGTTTAGGATGGGCGCATGCCCCGCTTGAGTGAAGAGCGCCGGGAAGAGCGCCGTCGCCACATCCTCACCAGCGCTTGGAGCTGCTTCTCCCGCAACGGCTTCCATGCCACGTCGATGGACGACGTCATCGCGGCGACGGGGATGTCATCGAGTGCCGTCTACCGGTACTTCCGCAGCAAGGACGAGCTGATCGACGCCGCGGCCGACGAGGCGCTGAGGCTCATCCGAGACCTGTTCGATCGCCTGCTCGACCAGCATCCGACGCCGTCGCCGGCAGATGTGGTCACGGCGATGTGCGACGAGGTCGCGTCCAGGACGTCGCATCCGGACTACGACCTGACGCGGATCGCGATCCAGTCGTGGGGTGAGGCGCTGCGCAGGCCGGAACTGGAGGAGCGCAGCCGGTCCTTGTATCTCAGCGTGCACGGTCGGCTCGTCGAGTTGTCCGCCCGCTGGCGCGAGGAAGGCCAGCTGTCTGCCGAGGCGGACGACGCACAGATCGCCACCGTGTTGATGAGCTTGATGCCCGGGATCCTGGTGGGTCGGAACCTGGTCGCGAATGTGTCGGCGGCCCATCTGACCGGCGGATTGTCGGCGTTGGGCGTCGCGCTGGGCACGAGGTGACCCGGGCGCTGCGTGCGCCCGGCGGGTCGTGGACGGTTCAGGACTGGGGAACGAGCAGTTCCGCGTGTGGCGGGCCGTCGGCCAGGTTTTCCGTGTTCTTGCGGAAGGCGGACATGTGAGTGGTGCCGTGGTGTGCCGACTGTGCCGCCTGGTCGGCCCACTGCTCGTAGACGACGAAGGTGGCCGGGTCGTTCTGCGCCCGGTGTACCCGGTACCCGAGGCACCCGGCCTCCTGACGGGTGGCTTGGGCGAGGGTGCGCAGATGGGCGTCGAGTTCGTCCTCGCGACCGGGTACCGCACCGATTGTGGCGACCACGCAGACGGCCGAGGTGGCGACCGGGCCGGTGCCGAGCCACGGGGAGGCGACGTCGACCTCGGATGCGTCCAGTCCGTGCGGTTGTGTCGTGTACAGGCGCAGTCGGAGTCCGTCCGGATCTGGGATCACCAGCAGCCAGCCCACGAGCGCGACGAGCGGTGGTGAGTGGAGGATGTCGAGGTCGTCGAGGTGCGTGATCCACCGATCGAGGGCGGCACGGTCGTCGACGGCCAGGGTGAGGAAGTCGTACCGGCCGAGCGCGGCGGCCGTCGCCGGGTCGAGGCGTAGCTCGAGGAGCGTGCCCAGGCCGGGAACGTCGAGGATGACGGCGTACAGGGTGCCGTCGGGTCGGCGGTGGTCCAGCTCGGTCAGGCGGCGGGCGCCGAGGACTTCGGTGTACCAGCGGGCGCTGCGATCGAGGTCGCTGACGGGCAGCTTGAGGTGGTGAATGCCGCCGGGCGCGGGAGGTTGCGGGGTGGCCATGGTCATTCCTCCTCCGTGGACACGTCGGCGGTGCGGTCGACGTGGACGCCGCGGCGCCACAGGTCGGTGATGTCCCGCAGGGCGGTGATGTCGGCGAGCGGATTCCCCTCGACCAGGAGCACGTCGGCGCGAAGGCCGGGGGCGATGCGGCCGCGGTCGTCGAGGCCGAAGGCGTCGGCGGGCGCGGAGGTGGCCGCGGTCAGGGCTTCTGTGGGGGAGAGCCCGGCCCGCACGAGCATGGCGAGTTCACCGTGGTAGCTGATCCCGTGGGTGGTGGGGTGGGTCGTGCTGCTGGTGCCGTCCGTGACGGCCAGCAGGGGGACCCCTGCGTGGAGCATGCGGGCGGCCGCGTCGGCCGCGTGTCGTACGTCCATCGTCACCGGTCCGACGCGCTGCCGCGGGTCGGTTGTGCGAAGGCGGTCGAGTCCTTGCAGCCACTCCGGGTCCGCGAAGGGCCGCAAGGTTGGGTCGTCAGCGAGTGCGAACTCGGCCGGGACGCCGCTCATGCCGGCCAGCGCGACCAGCGTCGGTACCACGAACACCCCTGCCCGGACGGCCGCCTCGATGAGCTCGTCGTCGGATCGGCCATCGGCCGGGGCGTGGGCGAGGCCGTCGATGCCGCAGTCGATGGCCTGCCGCGCCGAGGCCCGTGTCAGCGTGTGCGCGGCCGTCTTCAGATCACGGGCATGAGCGGCCCGCACGAGCGCGACGACCGTCTCGCTGGACATCGTCGGCATCGGGGTACTCATCGCGGTGCCGTCCTCGATGAAGATCTTGAGATGGTCGGCGCCCTCAGCCACCCGCTGCTCCACAAACGCGTCCGTGTCCGCCGGGCCGACGATGGTGGGGAAGGGCGCGATCATGCCGAGCTCGACCAACTGGGTCGGGTGGCCGTGCGGGGCGGTGGCGCCGGTGGTGGCGATGCGCAGGTCGGCCAGATTGTCCCGTTCCCGCGCGGCGGCGCGCAGTGTGCGGGCGAGTTCGGGGGTGCCACCCATGTCGAGCTCGGTGGTGACGCCGAAGACCAGCGATTGACGCAGCTGGCTGAGGCCGGTGGCGTGGGTGTGGGCGTCGATCAGGCCGGGCAGCAGCGTACGGCCGGTACCGTCGACGACCGTGGCGCCGGCCGGGACGGCCAAGCCGGTGCCGACCGCGGAGATGGCGGGCCCGTCGAGCAGGACATCGTGCCGCGGCTGGAGTTCGGTGCCGTTGAATACCGCGACATTGCGGATGAGCGTGGACATGGCTGTGTTCCCTCAAGGCAGCGAGTTCGTCGGGATGGGCAGGTAGCGGGGGACCCGGTCGGCCACCGCGGCTGGATCGGCGGGCACGTCACGCGCGGCGAGGTAGCCGTCCGGGCGGACCAGCAGGGTGGTCGGCAGGTCCGGGACGTGGACAACGGCGAGCATGCCGTTGTCCGGTGCTTCCTGTGCCGTGGCGCCCGGTAGCGCAAGCATCCAGCGCAGACCGGCGGACGGAACGGTGGTCGGCGAGACCCGCGTACCGACGCGGGGCGAGCCGTGATCCAGATCGGCCGGATAGCCGATGTCGAGCTGGGCAAGCTTGGTGGCGACCCAGTCCGTGGCGCCCGGGGCGGTGGCGGCCACGGCCAGGACGTCGTTGCGGAGTCGCGCCGCGCCCGGCTCGCGGAGAGTGGCCAGTCGCGTGAACTGGCTGGTGAACAAGACCAGTCCGACGGCAACCGGGTGCCGCTCGGCGTGGTAGCTGTCGAGCAGTGCGTCCGGTGCGAGCCCGGTCAGGACGGCGTACAGCTTCCAGGCCAGGTTGCCCGCGTCCTGGATGCCGGTGTTCATGCCCTGGCCGCCGGCCGGGCTGTGGGTGTGCGCCGCATCCCCGGCCAGGAAGACCGGACCCGTGCGGAACCGGTCGGCGACACGTTCCTGGGCGCGGTACGTCGCGGCCGCCACGACTTCTTCGACCCGGGTGCCGCCACGCGGGCCGCGCTCGGACAGGAGGTGTTCCACGTCCGACGGGCCGGGCTTGTCCCAACTGGACGGTGCGGGGGTGACGATGCGGTGCAGGCCGCCCGCGAGCGGCGACAGCAGCAGCATCCCGGCCGGCGGACAGGAAAAACGTCGTGTACGCCCCGTCGGCGGCCTCGGCGCCCGGTTTCAGGCGTACGTCGGCGATGGCGAAAGCCTGCTCGGGCGCCTCGCCCGGGAACGCGGTCCCAGATGCGGTCCGCACCGCGCTATAGACACCGTCGCAGCCCACCAGATAGCGGGCCGAGATGGCGTGCAGCGCACCGTCCGGCCCTGCGACGGTGGCCGTGACCCCAGGAAAGTCGGCAGCGAACCCGAGGAACCTGTGGCCGCGCCGCACCGCGCCGCCCAGCTGTTCCAGGTGGCGCAGCAAGTGCTCCTCCGTGGTCTGCTGCGCCACAAGCAGCACATAGGGATAGGGAGTGTCCAGCTGGTCGTAGGACGCGCTCAGCAGCGTCTTCTCGCGGTCGCGCAGGCGAAAGCCCTGACCGCGCGCGCCCGCCTGGACCAGCGCCTCGGCCACTCCGATCCGGTCCAGATACTCCAGCGCCCGCGGTTGCACGGCCGCCGCCTTGCTGCCAGGCGCAAGCCCGTCGTGACGATCGATCAGGACGTGCTCCACACCCAGTTCGCGCAGGCTCACGGCCAGCGCCAGCCCGGCCGGACCGGCGCCGACGATCAGCACGTCGGTGCGGGTCGGGAGCGGTGGAGCACTCGGTGTCGGGCCCATGGCAACCCCCTAAAAGAGAAACGTTCGTTTTCGTTTTTACTTTGAAGTCAACATCGGTGGGGTGATAGCGCAAACGAACGTTTCCGTTGGAGCGGTGCCGGGGTGGCCACCGTGCCCTACCGGGTTCCGGAGGTGAGGGGCGGTCGGGGCGACGGATCACGCACGGGCGGGCCTCGGGGCGTCTGAGTGCGGCGCGGGCGCGCTGGGAGTATGCGCAGTCGCTGGACGGCGAGGCGCTCGCCCGCGGCGTACACATTTTGGCCGGGCATCTCAGTCGCGAGGTTCCGGCTCGCCTACGGCGAGTCTCCGTGCGGCTACCTGATGGCGCGGTGTATCGAGCGCGCGATGGCGCTGCTGCGTCGTGTCCACCTCAGCGTCATCGAGGTGTGTTTCGCGGTCGGCTGCTCGTCGCTGGGCACCTTCAGCACTCGCTTCACCGAACTGGCGGCGGTCAGCGCTGGTGCCGCTCCGAGCAATCGGTTGAACTGCAGGTGGGGGGGTGAGGATGTCCGCCACCGTGACCAGCACGATCACCAGCAGCGGGGAGGAGCGCCGCCTCGGACGGCCGTGCCTTCTCCCGCCTCCGCTGGGAGAGCCGCTTGTCTGCGGGGCCTGCTCAGCGGAACGGCGGGCTGGCCACGGTGGCGTCTTCATGCGGCGGATCTCGTCGCGGCCGTGCGCGGTGGTGCGGGTCTTGTTCGAAAGTGGCCACGTCTCGGGTCGGTGTGGGGCGGCCCCATCAGGACGACCGGGTGGTGCTGAACGGGATCGTGTGGAAGGTGCGCGCCGGTTCCGCGTGGCGGGACGTGCCTGAGCGGTTCGGGCCCTGGCTCCTCCTGCCCGCCGCCTCCTTGATCGGGTATCCGGCCGCGCTGCCTCGCGGCGACATGGCGGACAGACCGTCGATGCACTGTAGGACAGCGCGATCGAGTTCCGCCGTTTCCTGGCCACACGGTGTAACGCGGTGGGCGGCCAGGGCGGCGAGGTCGTCGTCGCGGGTACCGGAGACGTAAGCGCGCAGGTCCTGGTGGAGGTGGTCGAGGAGCTGGCGGGGCGGGGCGGAGGCCCATTGGCGGACGCGGTGCGTGAGGGGGTAGAACCTCCCGGTGGAGTCGCGGGTCTCGCTGACGCCGTCGGTGTAGAGCAGCAGGCGGTCGCCGGTGGCGAAGGGGATGGTGTCGACCTGGTAGTGGTCGCCGAGCAGGGCGGCCATGTTGATGGGTGGTGACGGCGCGCTGGGTTCCACCTCGCGCACTTTCCCGTCGTGCAGGAGCAGCGGCGGGGGGTGGCCGCAGTTGACCAGGCGCGCGACGGGTTCGTCGGCGGGGATCTCGACGAGCAGGATGGTGACGAAACGCTCCAGCGCTTCATCGCTGGGGACGTCCTTGCCGTAGTGGTTCATGCCGGCTTCGAGGCGGGCTGCCAGGGACGGAAGGTCGGGGGCGTCGTGCACGGACGCCCGGAAGGAGCTGAGCATGACCGAGGCGACCTCGACGGCCGGAAGCCCCTTGCCGCGCACGTCGCCGATGATCAGCCGCACCCCGTGCGGGGTCTGCAGCGCCTCGTAGAAGTCGCCGCCGATGCGGGCGTGCGCGGCGACGGCCTGGTAGAGCACCTCAATGTCGACCTGTCCGAGACGGGGCGGGACCGGGCGCAGCAGCACCCGCTGCACGGTCTCCGCCACGGCGCGGACCTCGGCGAGGGTGTGCTCCCGGTGCTGCCGTACCCGGCTGCCGTATGCGGCGGCCAGGGTGATGGCAGTAATTGCGAGCAGGGTGAAATAGCCCGGTGTCTGGCCCAGGTCGTGGTTGGCGACGGCGGCGAGGACTATGTCGGCCGTCAGGGCCAGCAGCCCGATGCCCAGCGTGCCGGTAACGGTGAACATAGCGGCGGCCAGCGCCGGCGCCGCTCCGAACAATCGGTTGAACTGCAGGTGGGGGGTGAGGACGTCCACCACCGTGACCGGCACGATCACCAGCAGCGGGGCGAGGAGCGCCGGCCCGAACGGCCGAGGCTCCTTCCGTATCCGCCGGGAGAGCCGCTTCGGGGTGATCACACGCCTGAGCGAGCGAATTACAGGCATGAGTGATTCCCTAAGAAGCTGTTGTCTTTCCGGATGTGATCGCTGACTTTCCGCTGGTCAGGCATGGTTTCGGTGTTGCCGAGGGAGGCTTGGACCGTTCTGTTCGTCGAGGGCGGTGTGGAGGCGGTCGGTGTCATCGGTGAGGGGCTTGCTGGAGGAGCGGGAGCGGGTGGCCCGGGTGGCCGTGGAGGAGCTTCAGGCGGAGGCGGACCGGATCCTGGCCGCTCTCGGTGAAGCCGAAATGGTGCTGGAGCGCCGGGTCATCGCGCGGGAAGAACTGTCCGAGGCCCTGGCCGTTCCTGAGGAGGTGAGAGACGTGCCGGCGCCGGACGTGCCTGGTCAGCGGCCGCCGCCGGCGGTGGGCAAGGCCCCGGTCGCCCGGTCGAGAGTGCCGGACCGGCGGGAGGGCATGACGGTTCAGTCGCTGTCGTCGGAGTACCGGAAGATCGTGGAGCTGTTGGAGGCCGAGCCCGGACTCGGCGTGGAGGGCATGCAGGCGAAGGAGATGACGGCCCGGCTGGGGCTGGAGTTGACAGCGGCGAAGATCGAAGGGGTGCGTTCGAGAGCGAAGCGGCTGGCCGAGAGGGATTGGGTGGAGCGGACTCCGGAGGGCAGGTTCAAGCCGCGAGCGTCGTCACCGGCGAACTGACAGGCACAGTGGTGCGGGTGGTGCGGGCCAGGCGGCGGCTCATGAGCATGGTCTGCGACCAGTAGATGAACGCCTCGCTGCTTTCGGGCAGGGTCTCGAAGTCCCGGACCAGGCGACGCGAGCGCATCAGCCATCCCAATGTCCTCTCCACCACCCACCGGCGCGGCAGCACCACAAAGCCCTTCATGTCGTCACTGCGCTTGACGATCTGCAGGGTGAGCTGCAGTTTCTCCTTCGCCCAGTCCACGAGGCTGCCGGTGTATCCGCCGTCGGCCCACACCAAGGTGAGCTCGCGGAACCTCTCCCGCAGCCCGGGCAGCATGATCCGGGCGGCCTGGCGGTCGGTGACGTTCGCGGCGGTCACCATGACCATCAGGATCATGCCGAGACAGTCGGTGATGACGTGCCGGCGCCTGCCGTTGATCTTCTTCCCGCCGTCGTATCCGCGTGACGCGGCGGGCACCGAGGCGGCCGCCTTCACCGACTGCGAGTCGATGATCCCCGCGGTCGGCTCCACATCCCGGCCCTCGGCGAGGCGGACCTTGTCGCGCAGCCGGTCGTGCAGTTCCTTGGGCAGATCGTTCTTCCGCCACCTGCGGGAGAAGGCGTAGACCCGGTCCCAGGGCGGGAAGTCCACCGGCAGGGATCGCCACTTCGTGCCGTTGTCGGTGACGTAGAAGACCGCGTCGATCATCTGCCGGTGGCAGTAGCCCTCCGGCCGGCCTCCCCTCCCCTCCAGCCAGCCCGGTGTCGGCATCTCGTCACGGACCACCGCCCACTGGGCGTCCGTCATATCCGAGTTGTAGACCGGGGCCCTCTCCGGCTGATCGGCCGCGTTCCCGAACCGGTGAGCGAGGCAATCGCACGCCGAGCGCGCCGAGTTGAACTCCAGGGACGTAACCGCGTACAACTGCGACATCAGGGCCTCCGGGGCGCACGGGTTGGACTCAACACCCCTCGTGCTGCACCGGAGGCCCTGTCTTCATGCGCTCCGCGACCGGAGATCACCCGGCCAAGCCCGATGTTCGATCAGAACCGCATCCATGATCGATAGGAATACGGCTTCTAAGAATGTTTGGCGGTCCGGGGGGACCGGGTGTGGCTGATGGCGAATTTGCCGTTGATGGCTCGACTCGAGGGGAGGGGCCGCCCGGTCTTCCGGCGTCGACGCCAGCAAGGGCCATCACACTGCGGTGGCGGTTCACACTGGACCACCAACTCCTGACCTTGGACGAGCGGATCAAGGCCAACGACCGGGAGATCCGCGAGACCTTCCGCACCGACGGACGTGCCGGGACGAGTCCAAGCGCGGCATGGGGACCGGTCCTGGATGCCAAGTGGGGGCCTGGACGACCGCGTACATCCCGGCCGTACACCCCACCGGCCCCTGACCCGCCACGGCCCCGGCGAGGCATCCCCGCCCCGGCCCTCTCGTCCCTGTGCTGGCCGTTCACCCCGCCACGTACCCCCGCGCTGTGCCGCTCGCAGTATGAGCGGGCCCCCGCTCGGCTGGGACCTCGACAGCGGTCGCGATGCGGCGTTCGTCGGCGGTGATGGGGAGGTCGTTGATGCTGGCATAGCGCTTGCGCATCAGGCCGTTCTCATCGAATTCCCAGTTCTCGTTTCCGTAAGCGCGGAACCACTGGCCGCCGGCGTCGTGGTACTCGTACTCGAAGCGCACGGCGATCCTGTTGCCGGTGTGGGCCCACAACTGCTTGCGCAGCTTGTAGTCCAGCTCGCGCTCCCACTTGTCGGTCAGGAACTCGGCGATCTCCTTGCGGCCGTTGAGGAACACGTCGCGGTCGCGCCATTGGGAGTCCTCGGTGTAGGCGAGGGCAATCGTCTCGGGGTCGCGGGTGTTCCAGGCGTCCTCGGCGGCCTGCACCTTGAGCAGGGCGGTCTCCTCGCTGAACGGCGGTATGGGCGGCCTCTTGTCGGTCATGGCACTCTTCTCCCTCACTTGGAGAACGATCGTTCTCAGCTCTGTGCTGTACTGTAGGAGAACGTTGGTTCTCGGGCAAGGGGGAAGAGTCTTGGACCTTGAGACGGCGCGGGCACGAGTGCTGGACACGGCCGAGGAGCTGTTCTACGGCCGCGGAGTGCAGGCGGTGGGAATGGACGAGATCCGCTCGGCCTCCGGGGTCTCCCTCAAGCGTCTTTATCAGCTCTTCCCCTCCAAGGGCGACCTGGTGGAGGCGTATCTGCGCAGGCGGGACGCACGCTGGCGGGCGGCGCTGGCCGGTTATGTCGATACCCGGCCCGCCGAAGTGCGCGTCCTGGCGGTCTTCGACTGGCTGTACCAGTGGTTCGGCGAAGACGACTTTCGTGGCTGCGGCTTCGTCAATTGCTTCGGTGAGCTCGGATCCACCTCTCCGGTGGTGGCCGACGTCACCCGCGCCCACAAGCAGGCGTTCCAGGAGTACCTGGCCGGCCTGGTGGCCGCTACGGGCGGGTCGCCGGAGCTGGCCGTCCACCTCGCCCTGCTGGCGGAGGGCGCCATCACCACGGCGTCCATCGCGGGATCCCCTGAGCCCGCCCGTCAGGCCCGCGCCGCGGCCATTCTCCTACTAGACCGGTACTTCGCAGGTCGCTGAAAAGGTTCGCCGAAGCAGCCTCGCAGTGTCCGATGCCGACCGAGTCGGACTGACCGAGGCGACGAGGCTGCGATTCAGACCGATGATCGATCGAGTCTGTCCGATCGATCTTCACGATCGGGTGACCTGCGGAGTACGCGACTAGAGGCAATACCGGCCCTGGGTATTCAGCGAAATTGGGTGATCTGACACCCCGGTAGCGGAAAGGTGCCGCTGACCTGCAAGGATGCGAGTGTCTAGGTCGTATCCGCTGC
>NZ_RJVR01000172.1 GCF_003999195.1 Streptomyces soli | reverse complement strand
GTCGCCCGCGAGGTCTACCGAGCCCTGACGACCACACCAACAGAACGAATCCCTCAAACCAACCTCGCTCCTGCGGCTTGACAACCATAGGAGCATCCTGCCGCGTACGTGCCGGAGGCCCGCGCCACCGGCCTGGTACCGCCGTGGCCGATCGCGCGGGCCGCCGCCCCCGTGTGGCGCCCGGCCATGGCATCGAGTCCGGCGCACGCATCCGCGCCCTCATGCCGGGCGCCGACCTCGTACCCGTGGCCGCGGACGCCACCCGGATGAAATGCCTTCGCCATGTTGTGTTCCGTTTTGTGGGGGTACACGGAATTTGTCAGACCTAGGGAGGAGTGATGTCGACAACCCTCATCGTCATCATCGTCGTGGCCGCCGTGGTCGTCGTGGCGCTGGCCGCGATGGCCGCGCGGACCATGATCCGGCGCCGGCATCTGCAGGAGCGGTTCGGCCCGGAGTACGAGCGCACCGTCGAGGCGGAAAGCAGCCGCCGAGCGGCGGAGCGTGACCTGAGCGCCAGGGAACAGCGGCACGAGGACCTGGAGATCAGGCCACTGCCGTTGCCCGTGCGGGACCGCTACGCACGGGACTGGATCAACGTGCAGGAGCACTTCGTGGACGGCCCCGACCAGGCCGTGGGCGAAGCAGATCAGCTGGTGACCACGCTGATGAGCGAGCGCGGCTACCCGACCGAGGGCTACGAGCAGCAGAAGCGGGACCTGTCGGTCGAACACGCCCAGACGCTGGAGCACTACCGCATCGCCCATGAGATCAACGGGCGCGTCGGCAGCAGGGACACCTCGACGGAAGAGCTCCGGAGCGCGATGGTCCACTACCGCGCGCTGTTCGAGGAGCTACTGGAGGACGGCACGGCTTCGTCTACTGGGAGCCGTTGAGTGCGCGACTGCGCAACGGAGGTGAAAAGGACCATGCGCAGAGAAGTCAGGCCCACCCGAGAGGGTCTGTCCACCGAGGACATCGCAAGGACCGACACGGACGAGGTACGAGAGAGGGAGAAGGCAGACAGGAAGGACGAGACAGGAGCGACAGAAGCATCGCGGGAGCCCGCGAAGAACGACGTGACCGACGTCTCCGACACCGACCGGGTGGCACCGAGGACCGACCTCAGGGACACCCCGGCCGGCGAGCGCGAGCCGTCCGCGTCGGAGTCGGAGTCGAAGCCGGATGCGAAGCCGGAGCCCGACTCCGCGCCGCTCCTCGAGGCGAAGCAGGCCGAGGACCTGCGTCTGCAGTGGCAGGAGATCCAGGTGGGATTCGTCGACGACCCCCAGAGCTCCGTGCGCGCGGCGGACGGGCTCGTGGCAGAGGCCATGCAACTGCTGGCCACCACCTTCGCCGACCACAAACACGGGCTGGAAGGCCAGTGGCACCGCGGTGAGGAGGTGGCCACCGAGGATCTGCGCCTGGCCCTTCAGCAGTACCGGTCCTTCTTCGACCGCCTGCTCAGCGCCTGACCGTCGGCGCCACCCGCCCGGTCCTGGCTCAGCCCCAGGTCACTGACCTGGGGCTTTGCCTTCCCTCCCGGCATTGATGCGGGGGTGGGTGTCCGGGAGGGCCGAACAAGAGATATCTTGATATCAAGACGATGTAGACGTGAAGCGGAGCACCGGTGACTGACTCGACCATCATCTACACGCACACTGACGAGGCCCCGGCCCTGGCGACGTATTCCTTCCTGCCAGTGGTCCAGGCGTACGCCTCAACGGCGGGGGTCAGCGTCGACAGCCGCGACATCTCCCTGGCGGGGCGGATCATCGCCAGCTTCCCCGAGCACCTCGATGAGAGCCAGCGGATCGACGACGCGCTCGCCGAGCTGGGTGAGCTGGCCAAGACGCCCGGTGCGAACATCATCAAGCTGCCGAACATCTCGGCCTCGATCCCGCAGCTGAAGGCGGCCATCGCCGAGCTTCAGCAGCAGGGCTTCGCGCTGCCGGACTACCCGGACGACCCGAAGTCCGACGAGGACAAGGACGTCCGCGCGCGTTACGACAAGATCAAGGGCAGCGCCGTCAACCCGGTCCTGCGCGAGGGCAACTCCGACCGCCGCGCCCCTGCGTCGGTCAAGAACTACGCCAAGGCGCACCCGCACCGGATGGGCGCGTGGACGGCCGACTCGAAGACCAACGTCGCCACCATGGGCGCCGACGACTTCCGCTCCACCGAGAAGTCCGCCGTCATCTCCGAGGCCGGTTCGCTGCGCATCGAGCTGGCGGGGGACGACGGCAGCACCACCGTCCTGCGCGAGTCGGTGCCGGTGCTCGCGGGCGAGGTCGTGGACGCGTCCGTGATGCGCGTGGCGGCGCTGCGCGAGTTCCTCACCGCGCAGATCGGCCGGGCCAAGGCGGAGGGCGTGCTGTTCTCGGTGCACCTGAAGGCCACGATGATGAAGGTCTCCGACCCGATCATCTTCGGCCACGTGGTGCGGGCCTTCTTCCCGAAGACCTTCGCGGAGTACGGCGAGACCCTCGCCGCGGCCGGCCTGACCCCGAACGACGGGCTCGGCGGTATCCTCAAGGGCCTGGAGTCGCTGCCCGAGGGCGACAGCGTCAAGGCGTCCTTCGAGGCCGAGATCACCGAGGGCCCCGCCCTCGCGATGGTCGACTCCGACAAGGGCATCACCAACCTGCATGTCCCGAGCGACGTCATCGTCGACGCCTCCATGCCGGCGATGATCCGCACCTCCGGCCACATGTGGGGCCCGGACGGCCAGGAGGCGGACACGCTCGCCGTCCTCCCCGACAGCAGCTACTCCGGCGTCTACCAGGTCGTCCTCGACGACTGCCGTGCGCACGGCGCCTTCGACCCGTCCACGATGGGCTCGGTGCCCAACGTCGGCCTGATGGCGCAGAAGGCGGAGGAGTACGGCAGCCACGACAAGACCTTCGAGATCCCCACCACGGGCACAGTGCGGGTCCTCGACGGCAGCGGCACCGTCGTACTGGAGCAGACGGTCGGCGCCGGCGACATCTTCCGCATGTGCCAGACCAAGGACGCGCCGATCCAGGACTGGGTCAAGCTCGCCGTCACCCGCGCCCGCGCGACCGGCAACCCGGCCGTCTTCTGGCTGGACGAGGGCCGTGCGCACGACGCGGTCCTCATCGAGACGGTCAAGACGTACCTGGCCGAGCACGACACCGAGGGCCTGGACATCAAGATCCTCTCGCCGGTCGAGGCGACCGCGTTCTCCCTCGAGCGCATCCGCCGGGGCGAGGACACGATCTCGGTCACCGGCAATGTGCTGCGTGACTACCTGACCGACCTCTTCCCGATCCTGGAGCTCGGTACGAGCGCCAAGATGCTCTCCGTCGTCCCGCTGATGAACGGTGGCGGCCTGTTCGAGACGGGCGCCGGCGGCTCCGCGCCGAAGCACGTCCAGCAGCTCGTCAAGGAGAACTACCTGCGCTGGGACAGCCTGGGTGAGTTCCTCGCGCTGGCGGTCAGCTTCGAGCACCTGGCGCAGACCACGGGCAACGCGCGCGCCCAGGTGCTCGCCGACACCCTCGACCGCGCCACGGCCACCTTCCTCAACGAGGACAAGTCGCCGAGCCGCCGCCTGGGAGGCATCGACAACCGCGGCAGCCACTTCTATCTCGCGCTGTACTGGGCCCAGGAGTTGGCCCGGCAGACCGAGGACGCGAAGCTGGCCGAGGCGTTCGCGGGTCTCGCCAAGACGCTGTCCGAGCAGGAGCAGAACATCGTCGACGAGCTGATCGCGGTCCAGGGCTCGCCGGCCGACATCGGCGGCTACTACCGGCCGGACGCCGCCAAGGCGTCCGCGGTCATGCGCGCGTCGAAGATCTTCAACGAGGCCATCGCGACCCTCGGCTGACGATCACCGCGCAGGACAGGAGGTCCCCCGGACGACGGCCCGGGGGACCTTTGTCATGGGGGGTGGGACAGGGCCGTCCGGCCAGTTCAAGCGTGTCCCGGCGGGCAGAAGCCTTCAACATCCTCTCGGCTCCTACGATGTGGCGTACTGTCACAATCATCGTCGGCGAACCGATGCTCAGCCCGACCTTCCCAGGGGAGAAGGGGACTCCGTGGACGCTTCACCCACCCTTTCACGCGCTCACACCACGCCGGTGCGCTACATCGACGGCATCCTGTGCCTGGACGGGCTGCCACTCGACCAGGTCGTGGCCGGTGTCGGTACCCCCGCCTACGTCTACTCGCTCGACGCCATGGCGGCGAACCTGGTCCGGGTCCAGCAGGCCTTCGCCCCGATCGGCGGGTCGGTCTCCTACTCGGTGAAGGCCAACTCCAACCAGGCCGTCCTGGCCCGGCTGGCCGCGCTCGGCGCCGGCTTCGACGTGGTCAGCGGCGGCGAACTGAGCCGGGTGCTGGACGTGGGCGCCGACCCGGCCCGTACCAGCTTCGCGGGGGTCGGCAAGACCGACGAGGAACTGCTGCTCGCCGTCCGCCACGGCGTGCTGGTCAACGTGGAGTCCGCCGACGAACTGGACGCGCTGCAGCGCACCGCCGCCGCAATGGGGCGCCGGGTGCGGGTGGGCCTGCGGATCAATCCCGCCGTCACCGTGGCCACGCTGGCGCCGATGCAGACCGGCAGCGCGCGCGCCAAGTTCGGCGTGCCGACCGACGAGGCGCGGGAGTTGGTGGACGCCTTCGTCGCCGGCCGGTACCCGGACCTCGAGCCCGTCGGCGTACATATGCACGTCGGGTCGCAGGTGCCGGAGCCCGGGGGCATGGTGCGGGCCACCGAGGTGTTGCTGGACGTCCTGGAGTACGGGCAGCAGGCCGGCCTGGCCGGTTTCCGCCGGCTGGACATCGGCGGGGGCTTCCCCATCGACCACGGCGGCGAGAGCGTGCCGGGGCCGGAGGAGTTCGCCGCCGCCCTCGCCCCGCTGCTGCGCGGGCGCGACGACCTCGAGCTGTTCCTGGAGCCCGGCCGCTCGATCGCCGGGCCCGCCGGGGTGCTGGTGGCCCGGGTGCTGTACCGCAAGCACCGCCCCGGCCGCAGGATGCTGGTCCTCGACACCGGCATGCACCACTTCATCCGCCCGGCCCTGTACCGCACCTCGGTCCACCGCATCCTGCCCGTACGGGAAGCGCCGTCGGCGGGCCCGACGGAGGTGGTGGGCCCGGTGTGCGAGTCCACCGACACCTTCTCGGAGGACGCGCAGCTGCCGGACCTGGTCCCCGGAGACCTGGTGGCGTTCCTGGACGCGGGGGCGTACGGGATGGTCATGGCCTCGAACTACAACACCAACCGCCGGCCGCCGGAGATCGCGGTGGAGGGCGGCAGCCACCGGGTGGTGCGCCCCCGCGAGGAGTGGCGCGACCTGTACGCCTCGGAGGGCTGAGGCACCCGGACCGCCGGGCCGACGTCACACCGGATCGGGCTGGGCCAGCTCATCCGGCTCCCCCTGCCCGTCGACCCGTCCGTTCGAATCCGGCAGCGGTTCCGGAATCGGCGGCCCGGGCAGCGGGGCCGTCCATTCCCGGTGTCCTACGGCCCGTTGCCCCGCCATCTGCTCCTCGGACCACGGGCTCCAGGCGAAGGCGAACATCGACTCCGGAAGGATCATCCCCGAGCAGCGGATCTCGTCGTTCAGCACGTCGAGCTGGCTCACCGTCGACTGCGACGCCAGGTTGGCGATCGGCATCAGCTGGTACTCCCGGAAGCCGATCGCCCGGAAGGAGAAGTCGTAGGTCCGCGCGGAGGACCGCCACACATAGTTGTCCTGCCGGTTGCACAGCTGCCGGTGCGTGTACGTCACCCACGCCTGCTCCCCGGGCTGCATCAGCATCTGCTGGCAGGTGACGTCGAACTCCAGCCACAGCGTCCCGTTGGAGCTCTCACTGAGCGAGATGCCGCCGATGTCGGGCTCGATCCGCAGCGGAACGGAGTGGCTGGGCAGCACCACCTTGATGCTCGGCTGCAGCACATGCCGCACCCAGACCAGACAGTCCTCCTCCTGCAGCCGGCCGGCCCGGAAGCGGCGGGTGAGTTCGGTATTGGCCGGGATGGGGATCAGCTGGGAGTGGATCACGCCGTCGCCGTTGATCCGTACCGGGCGGCGGGAGGTGTTGGCGTCGGTGCGGTAGGTGAAGGACGCCTTGATGCGCAGCACGCTGTCCGGCAGGGGCGGCGCGGAGTCGGAGAACCGCTCCTCGGCGGGCTGGTCGGACAGTTCGATCTCGGCCCGGTAGCTGCTGCGTGGCGGCGCGGTCAGGGTCGCCACCAGCCACTCCACGGCCTGCACCGTGCCGCCGTCGTTGGGGAAGCGCGCCTGGACGGTGCGCTTGAGGTGACGTTCCTGCTCCAGGGTGCTGAGCCGGCTCAGATACTCCTCGTTGGAGAGGAGTGCGCCCACCATCTCCTGGGTGGCGTAGCGCTTGAGGTTGATCAGGTCCAGGATGAGCGCCACCGCGCCGGCCTGGACCAGGGTGTTGCCGATGAGGTTCCAGTACTGTTCCGAGGTCGGGCCGCCGGGGCCGGCCTTGGCCAGCGTCGCGATGTACAGCCAGCTGCCGGAGACCAGCAGGAGCGCACTGATCAACAGTGCTTTCTCCCGTACCAGCCCCCATTGCGCCCGTGCGCGTCTCGCCACGGTTCCTCCCCCGACCTCAGTGACCGGCCGCGCCGCCCGGCAGCCGGTTCGATGGACTGCCGAGCCCATTGTCCCGGTCGGGCGTCGATCGCGACAGGCCGCCGCTGTAAGGGAGCTGATGATCAGTCAGCCTCAGTCAGCCCGGATACGCCTCCGGCAGGGGTGCCCTCCTCGCCTCCCGGTGTACGCGGTCGATGAGTGCGGCGTACGAGGCGATCATGCGCGTACGGCTGAAACGCTCACGGCTGCGCGCCAGCGCGGGGGCGAACTCGGTGCCGCGACGCGTGGCGTCGGCCCAGGCCAGCGCGATCGTCTCGGGGTCGGGCGGGGTGACGATGCCGTGCCCGGCCACGATCACCGCACAGTCACCGACGTCGGTGGCGACCGGGACGGCGCCGCACATCATGCCCTCGATCAGGCACAGCGGCGCCGCCTCCCCCGAGGCGGACGTCAGGGACACGACGTCGGCAGCCGCGTAGACGGACTCCATGTCGCACCGCACACCGAGCAGGTGCAGCCGGTCGGGGAGCCCCGGCCCGCCGCCGAACGCGGCCGCGATGTCGGCGCCCAACGCGGGGTTGGCCGGGGTCATGCCGGCCCCGCACATCAGGACGTGCCCGGCGGGCTCCCGCCGCAGCCACGCGCCGGCGGCCCGCAGGAACAGCGGTACGTCCTTCATCGCGGCGTAACGCGCGGCGAAGACGACCACCGGCGCCGACCCCGGAATGCCCAGCGACGCCCGCAGCGCGGCCCGGCGGGCGGGGTGGGGGCGGAAGCGCAGCAGGTCCACGCCATTCGGGATGACGTGCAGCAGCGCGGCCGGAATCCCGGCGGCCTGGTACGCGGCCCGGGTGGACTCGGCGCAGCAGACGCAGGCCGCGATCCTGCCGTCGGCGACGGCGGCCTTCAGCTCGTCCAGGGCGGGGCCCTGGTTCTCCGGATCGGAGCGGTGCAGGCAGACCACGACGGGTCTGCGCGGCAGCCCGGCCTGGTTGAGCAGGCCGAGCGGCTGTTCCTTCAGGGACAGGATGACGTCGGCGGCCGCCGTCGCCCTGGCCGTCGCCGCCAGCTCCGGCCCGGTGAAGACCGCCGGGTCGTCGGCCGGGCCGAGGCTCCGGCCCAGGGAGGTGACCTCCACCCCGGCCGCGGTCAGCGACCGGTAGCAGGCGTCCTCCTGCATCGGCTGCCGGGTGGCCTCGCGATGCACCTCGCCGTGCATGCTCAGCACCCGGTGGTGCTGACCGCCCTCGTGCAGTCCCTGTACGACATCGCTGTGCAGAATGCGGGCTCCACCGGAGAAGAAACCCTCGTAAACCGACAGCACGCGCAGTCCGTGCGTCACGCGCACACCATCACCCGCCTTGCGCAAGTACTCCATCGCCGCCGCAATCGCGGGTTAGCCGTTATAAGGAGCCATGGAACTTGCGCGCAGGTGAACGTGAAACCTCACCCCGAGGCACGGTCCGTTACGGCACGTCCAACATCCCACGGCCTCGCTCGGCGGCGAGGGCGCCGAGCTGCTGACGGGCGGACTCGGCGCCGGGCCCGGGCCATCATGTAGCCCATGATCATCCACAGCAGGTAGCTGATGTTCCCGGCCGCGAAGGGGTCCAGGCGGATGCCACGGAAGATCGCCGGCATGGAGATGATCACGATCGAGGCGTCCACGGTGGCCATGAACATCCCCAGCGTGGTGTTGGACAGCGCGACCCACTTGTAGCGGTCGGGCAGCGGTCCGGTCGTGTCGCCGTCCGCCGGAGGAGCTCCCGCCTCGACGCCCCCGGGGATCTTGGGTATCTCCGTGTGGTCAGACACGACGCCCGAGCCTTTCCAGGAGGGGGATCGCTGCGGACAGCTGCTCACGCTCGGCCGGGGTCAGCTCCTCGGTTATGGCCTGGGCCAGGCGCCGCGCCTTCTCCCGGCGGATCCCGTGCAGCGCCTCCAGCCCCGCGTCGGTCAGCGATATGACAACCCGGCGGCCGTCGTCCGGGTCCTGGTCGCGGGCCACCAGGCCCCGTTCCCGCAGCGCGGAGACGATCGTGCCCATGGACTGGGGGCGGATGCCCTCGCCGGCCGCCAGCTCGCTCGCTGTCGCCGGGCCCTCGCGGTCCAGCCGTACCAGCACCGAGGTCTGCGACAGGGTGAGTTCGCCTTGCAGGTGCACCTGGCGAAGCCGGCGGACCAGCGGCCCCAGGCAGGCGCGCAGTTCGGCGGCGAGACGCGCCGGATCGTCATGGGTCCTCGTCACAATCCACAGTTTAAACTGTTCAGTCAAGGCTTACTATGTGTTCTATGAGCAATTCCCTTACCGCGACAACGGTCCGGATCAGCGGCCACGACGGCGACGAGATCGAGGCGTACCTGGCGCGCCCGCAGGGCGACGAGCGGCGCGGCGGCGTCGTGGTCATCCACCACATGCCCGGTTACGACCGGGCCACCAAGGAGATCGTCCGTCGATTCGCCGAACTCGGCTACGACGCGATCTGCCCCAACCTCCACTTCCGCGAGGCGCCGGGCGCGGCTCCCGACGACGCCGCCGCGGTCTCCCGGGCCAACGGCGGAGTGCCGGACCCCCGTCTGCTCGGCGACGTCGCCGCCGCCGTGGCCCACCTGCGTGCGCTCGACTCCTCCAACGGCAAGGTCGGCGTCATCGGCTACTGCTCCGGCGGCCGGCAGGCCGTACTGGTGGCCTGCAACCAGGACGTGGACGCCGCCGTGGACTGCTACGGCGCCTTCGTCACCGGCACCCCGCCGGAGGGCTTCCCGCTGAAGGTCACCAACCTGGTCGACCAGCTGCCCGGGCTGCGTGCGCCGCTGCTGGGCCTGTTCGGCGCGGAGGACACGCACCCCAGCCCCGGGCAGGTGGCGGAGCTGGAGCAGATCCTGTCCGCCCACCGGAAGGACTTCGAGTTCCACAGCTACGAGGGCGCCGGCCACGCCTTCTTCTCCGTGGACCGCCCCGCGTACAACGTGCCTGCGGCCAACGACGGCTGGGAGCGGATCACCGCCTTCTACGCCAAGCACCTGGGAGGCTGAACATGTGCACCTACACGACGATCAAGGGCTCCGTCGACGGCAGCGCCAAGGGACCGGGCAGCTCCTGGTTCCACGTGTCCGACGTGACGGTGTACTTCGACCACCCCGTCCACGCCATGGCCGACCACACCCTGAACATCGACTTCGCCGATCCGTCCAAGGGCCCCTCGGCCCGGGTCGCGCTGGAGCTGACCGCGGAGTCCGCCCGGCAGCTCGTCGCCGCCATTCAGGAGGCCCTCGCCGCGGTCCCCGCCGAACTTGCCGCCTGAGCGTCAGCCGTCAGGTGGTGCGGTCGATGTGGACGTTGGTGGACTTCACCCGGGCGGTGGCTTCCATGCCGACCTCCAGACCCAGTTCCTCGACGGCTTCGCGGGTCAGCAGCGAGACCAGCCGGTGGGGGCCCGCCTGAATCTCCACCTGGGCAGCGACATCGCCGAGTTTGATGGCGGTGACGATGCCCGGGAAGGCATTGCGGACCGAGGTGTGGGAAGGCGTTTCGTCCGTGTTCCCGCTCTTGCCGAGCTCGGCGGAGAACTCGGCGAGATCCGGGCCGTCGATCAGTCGGCGGCCCGCCTCGTCCCGGTGCGTGGGGACCCGTCCGGCGTCCGCCCAGCGGCGGGCCGTGTCGGGGCTGACGCCGAGCAGCCGCGCGGCCTGACCGATGGTGTAGGACTGCATGCTCCGGATCCTAGGCCCTGTCTGACAGATAGCGTCGACCGCCCGCAGGGCGGGCCCCGCGGCGTCTGGCGCGTGTGATCGCAAGGCGGTGGGGGCACTCTCCCCCAGACTCCGTCCGGGGGGACCCCCACCAGCCTTCAGCCGGGGGGTCGCCCTCGTAGTGGGCTACTCGGGCGACTCCGACAACGCAGCGAGCGTGGCGGGGGAGGACCCCCACCAGCCGCCAGGCTGGGGGGAGCGTCGCGGGGGAGGCGGGATGTGTCAGACAGGGCCTTAGGGCCACGGGTGAGGCAGGTCAGCCGAGGTCGAGCAGCTGCTCGTGGAAGCCGCCGAAGCCGTGCTCCCGGTGGACGAGGTGGATCTCCAGGATCCAGTGGCAGCGCCGGCCGGCCCGGTCGGTGCGCCGCAGCGGCGTGTCGTTGCCGGGTGCGACGTACGACTCGACGTCGGCGCCGTCGATCGTCTCGTGGGGGAACTCGCCCACCAGATGCCCGGCGTGCCAGCCGCCCAGCGTCCATCCGGCGTCGGCGGCCAGCCGCTCGACCTCGGCGTACAGCTGCTTGCCGGTGATGTCGGGGGCGGCCTCGAAGGCTCGGCGGCCGGCCGCGAAGATCCTCGGCAGGTCGTCGCGCAGCCGGTGCTTGACCGGGTCGTCGCCGAGGACGAAGGTGCGCCCGAAGTCGGCCTCCCACTCCTCGAAGAGCGGGCCGAAGTCGGCGAAGACGATGTCGTCCGCGCCGATGACCCGGTCCGGCGGATTCTCCCGGTACGGCAGGAGGGTGTTCGGGCCGGACCGCACGACCCGCTTGTGCCAGTGACGCGTTTTGCCGAACATCTCGTTCGCCAGATCACGGATACGGTCGCTGACCGCCCGCTCGCCCTCGCCCGCCGCGACCAGGCCCCGGTCCTCGATCGCGGCGAACAGCTCGGCGGCCTTGCCCTGGGCCTCCAGCAGGCGCGCCACGCGCGTGGCTTCGTCCGTCATGCCCCCGACCGTACGTGAGCCTCGACGCGGATGGCGGTGATGGCGCTGATGTGCCGGGCCCCGCAGCGGTCCTGGGGGAGCACGAGTTGCGGGCCCCGGCGGTCGAGCGGGACGCCGTCCATCTCGGTGGCGAGCAGGACGGGGGCACGGCCGAAGTCGGGGTCGATCTCGCCCCAGGACAGCAGGGCGTGGTGGCCGTCAGCGCCGGTGACGGAGATGAGAAAGCGCAGCCGGTCCTTGCGGCGGGCCGGGTCGAAGTCGGGTTCGGCGGCGCACAGGACGTCGTGCAGGAGCGGGCCCTGGAAGTGATGACACTGCACTCCGCTCGTGGCGCATTCGAAGCTGACCCGGGCCTGCCGCTGGGGCCAGGCGTGCAGGTGGGTGGTGGGACGAGGTCGGCGGCGATCTGGTGCCGGAGTTGGCGCCGCCGACCAGGATGCGGCGCCACATAGGCTCTGATGGTCGTGGGGCGGCAGACACGAGGCCGGGTGCTTGCCGGCCTGCGGGCCGGCGTGCGCCCGGCGCGTGCGTCGTGTCTGCGACGGCCCCTGTTCCCCCCACAAGGGTGATGGCCTGCTGCATTCGGGTGAGGGTGTGTGTGCCGTGCCTCCATTGCGCCGATCATCGTGTCAGGAGCCGCGACGGAGGGGAGGCGAGTGATGCGCACGCCGTCACGCTCGCTGTCCGGCTCGCGGGGCCTTCCCCGGTGGGGCGCCCTGGCGCTGGTGCTGGCAGGCTTCGCCGTACTGCACGCCCTGCTGACTCAGGGAGCCTTCCATCTGGACATTGCGGAGCTGGGCTGCCCCCGTGGTCCTGCCCCGGTCGCGCTGGTGGGGTCAGGGGCGGCAGCCGGCCCGGAGGTCTCTTGGGCGGCCACTGTGGCGAGGGAGGTACACCCCGGGCGCGACCAGACTCTTGGGGCGCCCTGCCCGGCGGCCATGGCCGTCAGGCGATCCACTGCCTTGGACGACGTGCTGCCTGCTAAGGGTGCGGCCGCCGTCGGTGCCCGCCCGGTACCGACGGTGTCAACCTCTCCCGTAGCGGCTGAAGTTGAGCCGGGTGAGGCGCGGCCGGATACCCGGCCCATCCTGCGCTGCTGACCGGGCCTGGCCGCCACCCTCTGCCCGGTGTGTGGGCCGGGCGCGGCGGTTGCTGCCCGCGCCCTTCAACACCGCCGGAGATCAGCATGCCTTCCGGCCGGGCCGTGGCCACCTTCGTGCGCGCCCAAGGCCGCTCGGACGATCACCCGCTCGCCAGTCGTCCCTCCTAGACCCCGCCGCTGCGTTCGGCGCAGAGTGCCGTGAAGTGTCCGCAGCTTGTCTCCGCCGACGCTCACGAGCCGGCAACGGCGCCCCGGCGGACGGGGCAGGGCATCGGTCACCGCCCGCTATGGGCGGCCCGGCTGTGACGGAGGGCGGACCGGGCACGACCGGGCTGGTGGGTCCGTGACCGCCTACTCCGCCGCTGCCGTGTGACCGGGGCGTGTGGGCCGCCCATGTGGTCGCCTACTGCGGCTCGGCGTCCTGCACGCCGCCATCGTGCGCACGTGTGGTGCGTCCCGGTCCGGCCTGAGCGGGGTCGTCCGGGGCGTGCTGGATGTGAATAAGGGCGATGTCGAGCATGAGCCGTACGTGGGAGTCGGCGAGTCGGTAATAGGCCATGCGCCCGGAGCGGCGCACGTCCACGACATGCCGCATGCGCAGCAGCCGCAGGGAGTGCGAGACCGCGGACATCCCCTGACCGGTGGCTGCCGCCAGATCGCCGACGGAGGTCTCCCCGCCCTCCAGGAGGGTGAGCAGTAGCCGCAGCCGACGGGCGTCGGCCATCAGCCCGAAGATCTGCGCCAGATCGGCCACCGCGTCCTCCGGCGGCAGCACCCGGCGCAGGGCATCGACCCGCGGGTCGACCTGCGCGGGCGGTGTCTGCGTCTGCGGATCCATCACCATCCACCTTCACCTCGACGCGTCATTTTGACGTCTGTTCACATGTCGACCATAACCCTCCTTCGTCGATCCTTTGGTTAGGCGGGCGCGACCAGTCAGAAAAAGATGAATAGTTCTGCAACTGTTTAAGTGATTGCGTAGCAGGACAGACACTCAGCGTGAACATCGCAAGTCGGGCATTCGGGGCCCGGCACCTACCGGCTCGGGCCGGAGAGGGCGATGCCGCAGAGAGAAGGAGACATCGGGATGATCGCGAAGCGAATCGCCACGGCACTGGCCACCGGCACCGCCGCCGGAGTGGTCCTGCTGGCCGCTCCGGCAGCCCAGGCCGCGCCGACCCCCACCACCGCGGCGACCTGCCATCACCCAGAGCCCAGGTGGCAGACGACGCCGCCGCAGACCTGGACACCCACCCGGCACGCGAGGGGCACCGCCTACCCCCACGGCCGTGTGGTGAGCCACCACTCGATCAATATCCGCTCCGGGCCCGGTACCGGCTACCGGGTCATCGGCCACCTGCGCCGGGGAACCCTGGAGCACATCTCCTACAAGACGCGCGGGACCAGCGTCCTGGGCAACAGCCGCTGGTACAAGCTTGCCGACCACCGGGGCTACGTCTCAGCCCGCTACGTCCACGTCCGCAACCTCAACGCCGTTCCGTGGCGCTGAGCCGGTAGCACCCACCGCGGCCCGCCCCGCACAGTGCGGGACGGGCCGTCCGCTCGCAGGGACAGCGACTCCTTCGACCCGCGAAGAAAGGCAAGGGACACAGCCATGAACGCGTACGGCGGCGCAATGCCCGCGCGTAGAGCCGTAATCGGACTTGGTGCGGCGGCTGCCTTGTCGGCCGCGTTGACCGCCCGCGGGGCCCAGGCCCGGGCCGCCGATCGCCCGGCGCCGCAGCCAGCCGATGACCTGCGCGCGCAGGGCCGGCCGTGGATCCGCCGCGGGCTGCTAAACCATTCGACGGTGCTGCAGTCCTTCTCCTTCGACGAGCGCCACGGCCGCATGTACGCACTCCAAGTCATGGAGGACGGCATCAGGCTTCCGGGCGAGAAACGCGCCTACAGCCATGCCGAGCGTGCGATGCGCGGCGATCTGTGCCTGGACCAGCTGTCCATGAGCGGCGTCCTCATCGGCTACATGTACCTCAAGGGCTTCGGCCACGGCGCTGCGTTTGGTGTCGAGGAGACGGCGCGCGCCGCCGGCACGGTGTGGACCGAGTGGGACTCCCACCCGGTCCGGCCACGGACGCGGCATCGCCCGTTTCCGCTTCGTCCCCGGCAAGGTGCTGACCCGCACCAGCCGCATGCTGTCCACCTACCGACCCGTACCCGGTTCCACGAGCAACACCGCTGCCCTCGATCCGGCGCACGGACGGCTGCTGCTGCGGTACAAGATGCAGGGGGTGCCGCGCCTCGCACTGTATGACGCCGCGAAGTTCGCGGCCCGCGACTTCCAGCCGATCACGGATTTCGCCCAGCCCAGGAACAGCCTGAACCTGCCCTTCCAGGGCATGACCCTATACGGCGACTACGCCTATCAGCTGCTCGGCACCGGCTACGGCCCCGGCAACCCCGCCCGGCCCGGCAACACCCGCCTGTACCGCATCGACCTGCGCACCGGTCGCGTCGTCCAGCAGGTACTGGAGCGGACCGCGAGCAGCCTCTTTCCGCGCGAGCCGGAGGGCCTGGCCGTCGTGCGCTCCGGCGGTCCGTGGCTGGTCCTGGGCTTCGCCCATGGACCGAGCCGCAACCGCGCCTTCTCCCTCTACTACAAGCCGATCGACTGAGAACCGCCGGGGTGGCGGTCTATGACAACTCCAACACCCCCGGCGCCCAACCCGCTACGGCGTCAGCCGCGTCATCACCGACCGGACATCCCCTACCGGGCCTGGGCCAGCCGCACCACGTCCGGGCCGTGACACCCAACGCCCTGGGGTCAGCCCGCTGCCCCCCGCGGCCCTCCCCGTGGCGCCGGCCCTGGTCGCCAGAGTGATCCTGCGGATCGCCGTCATCGGTCTCCAACTCGTCGCCCGCAAGAAGGAGAAGGGCCAGCTGGCCGGCTGGCACGTGGCGACCGCCGCCGGTACCGCCCTCACCATGTGCGCCCTTCTCCTGAGCACCCACTGACACCCCTGACCAGCCATCAACAGGCCCCAGGAAACATCGAGAAAGGGAACGAACCGTGGGCGACGCCTGCAGAGACGACAAGGAAACCCCGGAAAAGACCGCCGGACAGACCGGCGCTCCGGATCGCAACCCCGCGATTCCCGGACAGGAAAAGACCTTGCTCACCCCGGACGACGTACACCACAAATGGTTCACCACCGTACGCCTCCGCGAGGGCTACGACCTCGGCCAAGTGGACACCTTCCTGCACGACGTCGAGTACACCCTTGACCGGCTCTACAAGGAGATCAACACCCTGCGAGCGCACCGCACGCGGGCCCCGCAAGCCCCCGGCACGCACCCGATGCCGCAGACCGGCACCCCCGCACGCGCCGTCACGCCCGCCGACCAGACCCTCCACCAGACGATCAACGCCGCACACACCCAAGCGGAAAGGATCCTGGCCCAAGCCCGGACGCAAGCCGAGAGCGTGGCACGCGAGGTCCGAGGCCGCGCCGAACAGACTCTGACCGAGGCGCACTCCGCCCTAGAGAGTCTGAACAACTCCCGCCTCGCACTCGAACAGCAACTCACCCTTCTCCAAACCCGCCTGGCCGAATACCGGCATCACCTGACGGTGACCTTCGAGCAACAGCTGGACGACATCGAACGGCAAGCCGGGCAGTACAGGGCGGCATCCCCCACCCCAGCCGCGGCGCATGCCCGCCCCGTCCCAGCGCCCTGGCCGGTACGGCACCCCACCGTCCCCCAGCAGAACAGCCGCCCCCCAGGCACCCCCGCCGCAGACCACTGAAAGACCGGCTAAGCGCTGCCGCGTACACGCTCAGACACCCCCATCCGCAGAACCGACAACACGAGGTGAAGAAAAACATGAGCGACGTCAAGCGTCCCCTCTTCCGGCCCCTGCACCGCCACCTGGCGGTGGCGGGAGCCGTCGTCGCCGGCTGTCTGCTGGTCGCCGCCTGCGGCAGCGACGGACGGCGGGCACCAAGGACGGGAAGAGCGGCTCCGCCGCATCCCAGATCGCCACCACGTCCCCCGCCCCGGATATCTTCAACGGCGCGGACGTGAGGTTCGCGCAGATGATGATCCCGCGCCACCAGCAGGCCGTGAAGATGGCCAAGCTGGCCCAGGACCGGGCGTCCGACCAAAAGGTCAAGGACCTGGCCGCCGCTATCGAGAAGACTCGGAGCCCCGAGATCGAAACCATGCGTGCCTGGCTGAAGTCCTGGGGCAAGCCGCAGTCGCCCTCCAACAGCACGCCCGGTGTGGACGGTGCGTCCGGGAGGTCCGGGATGATGTCGGACCGGGACATGAAGGACCTCGCGGCCGCCAGGGGCACCGACTTCGACCACAAGTTCGCCGACATGATGACCGCCCACCACAACGGTGCGACCACCATGGTCAAGGACGAGTGGTACGACGGCCGTAACCCCGCGGCCAGGAAGCTCGCCGACGCGATCATGAAGACCCATGTCGCCGAAATCAAGCAGCTGCAGGAGGTCGCCTAGCGACCGCCCCGGCCCGCTGCGCGTGGTGCAGGGCGGGCCGGGGCGGTGGACACACAGCCGAAAGGGGCCGGCCGTCGTGCGCACCGGCGCCCCCTGGCGGTGCCCGGGCTTCACGAAGAGCCGCAGCTTCTCCGTCTCCTACCAGCCGATCTAGCTGACTTCCCAGCGCGAGGCATGGCCCAGCCGCACGGGGTGCACCCCTCCCCGGATCCATGACAGAAGTGGCACATGAGGGGATGAAGACGAACGGCGTGGTGGCGTCGTCGGCCGCTGGCCGACTGGCTTCATCCCGACGCACCCTGCTCGTCGAGCCGCTGCGCAACCCAGGGCAACTGGCCGGGCCGAGCGCACGGGAGGCGGAGCAGGAAACGGTGGTGCAGCCCCGCGCAGGGCGCGATGGCCTCCGCCGGATGGGGGGCCCGATGGGCCACTGCACCCCAACCTCCGCGACCCCCGTCCCGATGATCAACAGCCCCACGGCCATCCCGCGGACGGGCCGCCCCCCTCGGCCACGTTCATTACCTCTTCCGCCGCGACACGGGCCGCCGCGTCGCCCTTCCCAGGAAGCCGACCATGGGTCTCACCAGCAAGAAGGTCCTACTGCTCGCCGTCGTCGCGGCGCTGCTGCTGTTCACCGTGACCGTATGGCTATGGCCGCGGCTCGCCCGGCGCAACGTACCGTCGATCCTCGGGCGGATCGGGATGCTGCTGGCGACCCAGCTGTCGATCGTCGCGGCGAGCGGCCTGGCGGCCAACTTCTTCTTCGGCTTCTACAGCTCCTGGAGGGACCTGTCCGGCAGCGACCAGGCCATGGGTGTGGTCATGGACCGTGCCACGCACGCCTTCCAGCAACTCCAGGTGCGCAGCATGCAGGGCGTGAGCGTACCGGGCGGCGGCAACCCGCAAAGGGCGGGTCTGATCGAGAAAGTGCAGATCAACGGCGAGAGCACCCGGATAACGGCGCCCGCCTACGTCTATCTGCCGCCGCAGTACTTCCAGCCGCGGTATGCCCGCACCAGGTTCCCGGCTGCCGTCGTGCTGACGGGCTACCCGGGGACGGCCGAGAACCTGATCACGCGGCTGAACTACCCGCAGACCGCCACCCGGCACATCGCCGCAGGCACCATGCGGCCCACGATCCTGGTTATGATGCGGCCGACCGTCGCACCACCGCGCGACACGGAGTGTGTGGACGTGCCCGGCGGCCCGCAGGCGGAGACCTTCTTCACCAGGGACCTACGCGCGGCCGTCGCCTCCCACTACCGCGTCGGCGAACAGGCCCGCGGCTGGGGGGTGATCGGCTACTCCACCGGCGGATACTGCGCTGTCAAGATGACGATGCGCAACCCGCAGGCCTTCTCGGCCGCAGCCGGCCTCGCCGGTTCGTACAAGGCTCCCAAGGACGTGACCACCGGCGATCTCTTCGGCGGAAGCAGGCAGCTGGAGCGGGAGAACAACCTCCTGTGGCGTCTGGACAACCGGCCCATGCCTGCTGTGTCCGTCCTCCTGGCCAGCAGCAAGGAGGGCGAGGGTAACTACAAGGACACCCAGGCCTTCATCGCCAAGGCCACACCCCCGCTGCGCGTCTCGTCGATCATCCTCGACAGTGGCGGCCACAACTTCAACACCTGGAACCGCGAGGTGCCTTCAGCCCTGGACTGGCTGTCGAACCGGCTGAGTGCGCCGTGATGGCAGGGTGTCACCACGGCCGCCCGACGAGGGCTTTGCCGGCATGGCCGCAGGGCGGGCCGCTCGGGGAGGATCGAGGCTGACAACGTCACCACTGTGCCCACCGCCGCCTTGAGCACACCACCCGCCCCTGGCGGAACCCGGACCCGGAAAGTTGCCTTCTGCCCTCCCAGGTGCCCTTGCCCGGATGGCGCGGCAGGCTGCCGTGATATTCCTCGATGGAGCCAGAGGAAGCGATGTCTGTCACCAGAGATGGCGCAAGGTCCGGTGATGTTCCGGCGCAGCCAGGACGGCTGCATCCACTGCTGCGCGGACCCAATCCCGAGAAAGTGCCCGCACTCGTCGGCACCGCCGGCGCATTCATGGGACTGCTGGACATCGCGGCCGGAGTTTTCCCCCGCTTCCGACGCAGCCGGATGCACTCCCTGGCCGAGGTGCTGCCCGGTGCGCTCGGCCCGTTCGCGGCCGCTCTCGCAGTCTCCGCCGGCGTGCTGCTCCTGCTGCTCGCGCACGGGCTCCGGCGCCGCAAGCGGCGGGCCTGGACGGCCGCCGTCGTTCTGCTGCCCGCCGGCGCGGTGGCGCAGTTCCTCTACCGGCACTCCCTCTTCGGCGCGCTGCTCTCCTTCGCGTTGCTCGCGCTGCTGCTGCGCCACCGCCGCGAGTTCGTCGCGTTTCCCGACCCGCGCAGCCGGTGGATGGCTCTGGCCAACCTCGTGCTGCTGGGCGGGGGCAGCGTCTTCCTGGGCATGGTCATCGTCAGCTCGCACCCGCGCAAAGTCGTCGGCGAACCCGGTTTCACCGACCGGCTGCAGCACGTGCTGTACGGACTCGTCGGCATCGAGGGCCCGGTCCACTACACGGGCCGGGCCTCCTGGACCGTCGGCTACTCGCTCGGCGCGCTCGGCCTGCTCACCGCCGCGACCACCCTCTACCTCGCGTTGCGCCCCGAACTCCCCGTCGCATGCCTCACCGAAGGCGACGAGGCCCGGCTGCGTGAGCTGCTGGCCCGGCACGGCGGACGCGACTCGCTCGGCCACTTCGCGCTGCGCCGCGACAAGAGCGTCGTCTTCTCGTACGCAGGTCGGTGGCGACCGGCTGCTGACAAGCCAGGAGGGACACCACGCGGACTTCGAGGTCGTCGCGGACCGTATCGATCACAGCATCCTGGCTGATCACTTCCTCGGCAGCACCCAGGTCACCGCTGACCACCGCAGTCGTCGCGCGACCCATCGCGTCGGTCACCATCACCGCCAGCGCCACAAGCTGGAAGTGCATGGCGTCAAGTTCCTCGTGATAGCGCTCTCGCATGAGTTTCCCCCTTCTCCAGCAGGGTGGTGCCCCGACCAGATCGTCCAGGCTCTCACCATGACGAACCCGGATACCGGCACCAACAGCACTGGCGGCCCGTGA
>NZ_RJVR01000109.1 GCF_003999195.1 Streptomyces soli | reverse complement strand
GGCACGGCCTGATCCAACCACACCAGAGCAGCAACCTCACACAGCGTCACACACAGCCGTCACCATCACGCTCCGATTAGCCCCTGAATGCTTGCGTCTGACGCTCACGAAGAGGAAGATCAGCACGATGACCGCACCTGACAGTCTGCCGTGGGCCGTCGCGGCGGAGGAGAACCCCGCACCGGCGAGTCTGGATACCGGTCGGCCTTACCCAACCTTTAGCACATTGTCATTTTTCGCACCTTGTGCACTTGTGGAGATCTCGTGCAACATCAGTAACTGCTCAGCCAGGCCGAGGTGAAGGTCGGTTGATTCCCGACTACCCGGAGCGTGACGTGCTCGACCTGGCGGACTCGCACGCCGCGCAGCCACACCGAAGACCTCGTCACGGGCCGCGCCGCGCACACGCCGCACCGGAGGACTTCAGCGAAGGCGTGCCGCGACTGGTTTTCCTCATACCGGCACACAACGAACAGGACCGCATAGCCGATGCCATCCTCGGCATGCAGCAGCAGACCAGACCTCCCGACCTCATCGTTGTCGTCGCCGACAACTGCACCGACGCCACTGCGGAGATCGCCCAGCGGCACGGAGCGGATGTCTTCCCCACCCAGGGCAACACCCACAAGAAGGCCGGGGCGCTCAACCAGGCCATCGCGTGGGTGCTTCCGTACCTCGCAGACCGTGATCTGATCCTCGTTCAGGACGCTGACACCGTCCTCAACCCCTACTTCGTCGAGACAGCCATCGGCACCTTCAACCGGAAGGTCGGGGCAGTCGGCGGCGTGTTCTACGGCGAGGAGGGCGGCGGGCTGCTCGGCCTTCTCCAGAGGATGGAGTTCCACCGCTACGCCTGGGAGATCCAGCGCAACGGCGGCAAGGCCACGGTGCTCACCGGCACAGGCACGATGTTCCGGGCGCGGGTGCTCCGGGAAGTTCGCGCCGCGCGCAGGGCCGGCCGGCTCGGCGGCGGCGACGACTACTACAGCCTCGCCTCGCTCACCGAGGACGACGAGATCACCAAGGCGGTCAAGACCCTTGGCTACCGCACCATGTCCCCAGCGGGCTGCTCGGTGACCACCGAGGTCATGACCAGCCTCCCCAAACTCTGGCATCAGCGGATGCGCTGGCAACGTGGCGCCTTGGAGAACCTGCGGGACTACGGCTGGACCCGGGTGACGGCACGCTATTTTTTCCAGCAGTTCATGATGGGCTTCGGCGCCCTGAGCTTCCTGGTCTACCTGGCTTTCATCGCACTGACCCTCTCGACCTATGGCTGGCCCGGCCTCTCGCTGTTCTGGACCTCCATCGGCCTGATCTTTGTGGTCGAGAAGGTGGTCTCGGTGCGCCGAGCGGGGCCGCGGGCTGTTGCCGTGGCGCTGCTGATGGTGCCGGAGATGCTCTACGACCTCTTCCAACACGCCGTCTACTTCGCTTCGCTGTGGGGTCTGCTCCGCCGAAGTGAGGAGAAGTGGATCGCCACCTGATCCCCCCCAAGAGCCCCACGCCCCCCACGCATCCCAACCCATCAAACAGGAGGACATCAATGTACGGACGAGTCATAGGCGCGGGCACAACCGGAGCCGGCGGAGCCGCACTGGCCGCCACCGGCGTCTGGATGAACAGCATGGCGGTTCTTGTGGCAGCCACCACCCTCATCGCTGCCGGCTTCGCCCTCTACAAGCTCACCCCGCGCCGCCGCTAGCCATTCCAGCAGGTCCCGGACCGCACCGCAGTGAGAGTGCCTGGCCGCCCCCGATCCGCTCGGCCTCGGGCCCGAGCTGCACGGCCGGTGCGCTCCGGGACCCGCCCTTCTGCGGGGTCCGAAGTGGGTCGGGCTCTGTTGAGCCCGACCCTTTCCGTATTCCCGTGCTGACTTTCAGGGTCTCGTCCGACCGGTCAGGAAGGCGCGCCGGCCAGGACTTCCACCTCGCCGGTGTCGAGCGAGTAGTAGGCGCCGACCACGGCAAGGGCGCCCTTTCCCACGAGTGGGGCCAGATCCCGGTTGGAGCGCAGGTCGGCCGCGGTCAGCTTCACCTGAGCGCGGGCCATGGTCTCGATCGGGTCGGCACCGCCTTCCCGGACCGTCTGCTCGTACGCGGGCCGCAGAGCCCCGGCGATCGCCTCCAGGTTGCCGGGCAGTGGTTTGCCGTCACGGATGGACTTGTACGCCGCCTCGATGGCGCCGCAACGCTGATGCCCGAGGACCACGATGAGCGGAGTGCCACTCGTCATGGGCCCGTACTCCACGGAACCCGTGACCACCGGGCCGACCGCCTCGCCGCCCGTGCGCATCACGTAAAGGTCGCCCAGCCCGGTATCGAAGAGGAGTTCAGGCGGCACCCGGGAGTCGATGCACGAGAGGATCGCCCCGAAAGGTACCTGCTTCTGGGCCACGAACTGGCGTCGGTTCGGATCCCGGTCGGGATGCCGAAGGTCTCCACGCACCCAGCGCTTGTTGCCGTCCATCAGCCTCGCGAGTGCCGCGGCGGGCGTGGCTTGCCGCGCTTCCGGCGAATCGCTGGTCGCCACCGGGGCGGCGCTCGTCGATGAGCACCCCGCAAGCGCGACCGTGGCGGCCACAAGTCCGCCGGCGAGCAGAGCTCTGCGATCCGGATGTCCCGCTCTGTCCATCGGTCGTTCCCCTCAGTCCGCTGAGACGCGTCCGTACGTCTTGATGAGGGCGATTGTTCAGCGCGGTCTGGGAGCCCGACGGCAGGCGCAAGCGGGCGTGGGCTGCTTTGCCACCGACGGCCCACAGCCGGGAAGAACTTCCCTGGTGGTCAGGGGGTGAAAGTCGGGTCGGGTTCCACGGACACCTCCAGGAGGAGGGGATGGGTGCGGGTTGCCAGGGTGGGCAGGGTCGTGTCGAGTTCGTGGAGGAGGGCGGGGTGGTCGGTGATGCGGCGGGCGGGGCACCCGAGGGCTGTGGCCATGCCGGAGATGCTGACTTCCTCGAAGGCGGGCCAGGGGGGTTTGCCGCCGTGGCGTTCGGCGAGGCGGTCCATGATCGCGTAGCGGCCGTTGGCCAGGACGACGAAGAGGACTCCGACACCGTAGTGCGCGGCTGTCCAGAGGGCCTGGATCTGGTAGAGCGAGGAGCCGTCGCCGACGACGGCCACCACCGGCCGGTCGGGCGCGGCCATGCGGACTCCGACGGCGGCGGGCATGGCGAAGCCGAGTCCGCCCATGGCCGCGCTGAGGAAGCCGAGCGGGCGGCGGGCCGGCAGTAGTGCGTGCAGGTCGGGACGGCTGGAGGGGGTCTCCTCGACGACGACGGTGTCCGGCGGCAGCCGATCGGCGAGCGCGGCGAGGACGTGCGCGGCACGCAACGGCTGTCCTTCGAGCGGCGGTTCGGGTGCGGGCCTGCGAGCGACGGCCCGGGGCGGTGCGGCGGGCCGGGGAGGCAGGGTGCGCGCCAGTTCGGCGCAGAAGGCGGGCAGGGGGGTGAGGACGGCCAGTTCGGCGGGGGCGCGTTGGGCTTCGCCGGGGTCGTCCGTCGCCAGGACGAGGCGGGTCGTCTGGTGCGCCAAGGGGCCGGGAACGTAGGGGTATTGGCGCAGGACGGGCGCCCCTACGGCCAGCACGAGGTCATGGGGAGCGAGGGTCTCCCGGAGCCGGGTGCGGTCGCTGGGAAGGTGTCCGGCAAAGTTCGGATGGTCCTGGGGGAAGCCGGCCCGGGCGCCGAAGGATTCCTGCCACACCGGGCATCCGAGCCGTTCGGCGAGCGTGGTCAGCGCCTGCCAGGTGGCAGGGTGGTCCGCCCCCGCGCCGACGACCAGGGCGGGGGAGACGGCGGCCGTCAACAGTTCGGCGACCTTCGCGACGGAGGCGGTGTCGGCACCGCCGGCCCGCAGCAGCACCGCGGGCGCGGGTACGGGCAGTTCCTCGGCCGGCTGGGCCCAGTCGTCCATCGGCACGACGACCACCGCCGGCCCCCGTGCGGTAACCGCCGCGTGTGCCGCACGGCCGATCGCCCCGGGCACGTCCTGGGCGCGGGCAGGCGTCTCCACCCGTACCGGGTAATCGCCCGCGAGACCCTCCAGACGCCCCGTCAGAAAGGGCTCGTGGGCGAGGTGCCGGCGGTCCTGCTGCCCGACCAGCACCACCAGCGGAGCCTTGTTCTCCCGTGCGGTTGCGAGCGCGCCGACCGCGTTGCCCAGCCCGGCGGTGGTGTGCAGCAGGACCAGCGCGGGCGCCTGGCGTGCGATCGCCCAGCCGGTCGCGGCGCCGACCACCGACCCCTCGTGCAGGGCGAGGACGAATTCCAGGTCGTCGGGAAGGTCTGCGAGCAGGGACACCTCGGTCGAGCCGGGATTGGCGAACAACGTGGTCAGCCCGTGAGTACGCAGGACATCGAACGAGGCATCTCGCACGGAGCGCATAACGGTTCCTTTCGGGAAGTATCGACGTACGGATCGGGACACAGGGACCGCAGGTCAGTCCCCCTGATCCCTGTCGGGTACGCCTTGCGGGCGTGAAAACATGGCGGTGGTGCCTGTCCGCCGACTCCGATGCTTCGTTGGGACGT
>NZ_RJVR01000037.1 GCF_003999195.1 Streptomyces soli | reverse complement strand
TCACCGTGCGCCCCGGAACTCCTTCACCTCACGACACCTGGGCGACCATCACTCCGGCGCCTACAGATGACCCCAGTCGCCTAATCAAGCGACGTTGCACTCTAGAGGAGCGCTTCTCCTTGCCCTTCCCCCGGTGACATGGTCGCCGCATTTGGCAGATCATCGTCAGTTGTGGCGCGAGCGGCCCGGTCGCGGTGGCTGGGGTGAGGCAGTCGACGACGGTCTCTGCGGAGGGCATCATACGGAGACGGACACGATCATCCGCGTCCTGATGATGCTTAGGGCGGTTGGCGATGCTTTCAGACTTGGCCGACGGACCGCCAAGCGCGACGGCACCCCTTGATCGACCGAGCCTACCAGTTGCGGATATGTGACACATCCTGCTCGGCGTAGCTGCCGGTCACTTGGCTCTCCTCTTTCGTGGTCGATGATGTATCCGTTGCCTTGGCGCAGCGCCCGCCAGGCGTGACGTGGCGCCGCGTCGAGGGCCCCCTCGCTTCCGTCAGAGCGGGCGGATGCCGACGGGGCGATAGCGCACGGCGCAGTCAGCCGAGGCACACAACGAGCAGGCACAGGCGCTTCGAGGGCGCCGTTTGCGTTGGGGTGGGGGTTGGGGTTGCCGGTGCCGTGGGCGCCGGGCTCGCGTGCGACGTAGCCGCGTCAGCGCCCTCGGTGGACGCGGGCGCTGGCGTGGCCGTGGCGGCCGTGTGCGTCAGCGGGGCTGTAATGCCGGCCTGGTGAATCTGCGTCCCGCTGTTCGCCGCGGGTGCGGTGTCAGGCGGCGCGGACGTCGTCGCGGGAGGCGGCACCGCGAGAGCTGTGTTCCGCTGGTGCGGGCCGGTTGTGGGTGGGCGATTACCGGGATGCCGCGCAACCGGGGTGTCCGGCTGCGCTGATGCCGTGGCAACCGGCCTCGTCCGGGTAGTGGCTGCGGTCACCGACTCCGGTGCCGAGGCCGCGTTCGACTGGCCCTTGGAAGCCCCGTTCGGCAGCGCCGCGATGGTCAGTCCGCCACCGACGAGCGCGAAGGCCGTCGCGGCCGCGGCCCGGCGCCGGTGCTTCTTCCAACGCGCCATCTGCCGACGCCGGGCCGCGCGTCCCTGCATGGCGGGGTCGGCGGTTGCGGACGCCGAACCGGCGCCCGGTGCTTCCGCCATTACGTCCTCGGACGCGCCGGACCCGTTCGGGCCGGCATCGAAGCGAGGAGTGCCGGGATACCGCTCCGAGGCGGGGAACCTCTCCGGGGGGTGCTCCCACGCCATGGCGGTCTTCGCCGCCCCATAGTGGCCATGGGAGGGCGGGGCGATGTCCGGCGCATATGCGCCGCACCCTGGGCATACCAGGGCCCCATTGAGGTGCCGACGGCATGAGGAGCAGTAGTCCATCTGTGGTCTCTCTGTGCTGACGGCGCCATGAACGTCGGCGGCCTGTTCGCGTTCGCGCGCGGGATCGGCGGCCAGCAACGCTAACGGCACCTCCCGAAGGCGGTGCGCAGTACCTGTGACGGTCTTGGAAAGATTCCTCGGCGGCTCCGGTTCGCACATCGCGCAGATCGTCGCGACCGGCGGAGCGAGCCTGCCTGCCATCGATGTCACCTCCTGGGGAGGCTGGGGCGGCGGCCACCGACACTAACTGACACCCCTCGCCCGGATCCGGGCAGAGCCGAGCCGAGCAGACCTGTGGCGCGTGACAGCGGAAACCTCGCCGTCACGCGCCACATCTACACCTCCGTCAGCCTGGGCAGACTGGACCCGCACGCGGTCAGGCCCGCAGCCCCCCGGGGGGGCTGCGGGCCTGACCGGATTGGCGGCTCGGTGGCAGCAGAAGGTCCGCACCGGGCAGGGGTCGCCGCAGCGGGCCGACGAACGGCCGCCAGGGTGGAGCTGGACCTTTATCGTTTCAGCATGGCGAATAGAGTCCCGGTCCCCGACAAGGCCCGTAGCCATATGCCGTGTTGAGCCGCCGCCAGCCCTGGACTATGCGTGGATGGCGAGCCCGTCGGCGAGAGCCCCTTGAGACCTGACCAGCAGCAACGCCTGAGACGTACGGGGCCTTCGGAGCCGTGTGCGCAGGTCGCAGACCGTCGGCGAAGCCTGGTCGCAAGCGCCGTAGCGCCTTTAACGCGCTATGGCTGAGTGTCTATCTGCGCTACAACCGCGGCGTGCTGCCCCGAACAACTACGGATGTTCAGGGACCGTCATCCAAGGTCAACGAGGTCCAAAACCCTCGGCGGGATCCGGTGACCGAATTACTGCGGGACAAACGTGCTTCGATCCCCCGGTGCCGGCACCTCGGCGGTGGCAGACTCCACGATGACAAAAGGGGAGACACCATGGGCTTCGGCTTTCGCGTCGGCGTACCCGGAATGAGCGTGCGCGTCTCGACCCGAGGGGTACGGACTTCCGTGGGGCCCCGGGCGGCACGGATCAGCGTGGGTAGCGGGGGCACCCGGATCTCATCTGGGCTGGGCCCCTTCTACGCCTCCAGCTCGCTGAGGGGAGGACGCCGCCGCACCAGCACGAGTCGCACGACGCGTTCCCGGGCCATCGCCCCCTCAGCAGCACAGCTTGACCGCGCCCGCCGCCAGGCCGAGCGAGCCCAGCAAGAAGCCGAACGCGACGCCGCGATCGCGCAGTTGCAGGAGCTGCGGCAGCAGACCACCAGTGTGCACCTGCAATCCTTTCCTGTGGTCCACCCGCCGGTGGTACCCGAACCGCCTCAGCTCGGCATGCCATGGGCCCTGGCGGAAGCCCAGGCCTTCCACCTCATGGGGCTGGGCCGTTTCGCCCGTGCCGAGCGGGCGGCAGCGAAGGGAAAGGCGGAGCAAGACGCGCCGGCGTACCTGGCCGCCGAACAGGCTCGCCTGCACACCATCCACGGACAACTAGCCGCCGAGGCCAACCAGTGGTGGCAGGCCCTCATCGCGAACGACGAGGAGACCGTCTGCGAGGTGGTCAACTACGCCTTCGCCGACAACCCCGCCGCCGGCTGCGCCGTAGGAGTCGACGGCTCGGTCCTGTCCGTCGTGATGCGCCACCAGGACATCGACTCGCTGCCCGGTCAGACGCCCGGAGTTACGTCCGCTGGACGGCCCACCCTTAAAACGCTCAGCAAGCGAGACCGCACCCTATGGTGGCTCACCGCCATGGGGTCGAACATCATCGCCACACTCAAGGAAGGGTTCGCCACCGCGCCGGGGATCACCGCCATCGACCTGGCCGTGCTCACACGACTGCCAGACACCCAACGGCTCGGATTCGTGGCGTACGGCCGCTGGACGCGCCAGGCCATCGAGGCCGGCCAGTGGCGAGAGCCCGCAGACGCGCTGCGGTTCCTCGATATCGGCCAGGACGTCGCCTGCTCGGTCACCACAACTGCTTCCGGCAACCTATCCAGCGCAATCAAGTCCCTGGACACCAGCCGAATGCCCGGCCTGCAGAACCTACTCGACCACGCTCACGACGATGCCAGTCCTGGTGACACTTCCCTGGCTGGCCTGGACGGCGACCTTCGCGCGAAGATCCCAGCCGCTCACCAGGCTCCCACGCAGGATCACTACCGGATCCTTCCCTTCGCCGAGTGGAAGAGCCGGACCACTCCATCGCAACCGCCCATCCAGATCGCGCCAGGTCACGCCACACCAACCGCACTCATCCCAGGACAGACCCTGACACTGCCCGAAGAAGCCTGGCAAGGACTGCTGATCGCCTTCACGTTCGCCGGCGCCGACGCGGATCTCACACTCTTCCTGACCAACGGCGAGAGCCGGGTGACCTCCGACGAAGACTTCGTCTTCTACAACCAGCCCTACGCCGCCCATGGCGCAGCACGCCTCCTAGGCAAGCAGGCAAAGGGCCAGCACACCGTTGAACGCGCAGCTGTCCACCTCGCCGCGTTGCCCGCTCACGTCCAGCGAGTCACGATTGCGATCAACATGGATGTCGACTCCGGCCTCACCTGCGGCTCCCTCACCCATGCCTCGCTCTACATTGACTGCGTCACCGCGGCCGCCTGGACATTCCAGCCGCCGCCCGACCCCGACATCCGCGCCATGGTTATCGCGGAGCTGTACCGCCACACCGCCAACGGCCAGCCGACATGGAAGCTTCGCGCGATCGGGCAGGGTTGGGCCGAAGGCCTCGACGGACTCGCCCGAGCCCACGGCGTGGATGTGGACTGACCAGTTGGGACAGTCGATGGGGGCCTGAGCACCAGCCCACATGCCATCACCACGACGCCATGCCCTCGACAGATGTCCAGCCACGTATCCCAAGCCACGCTTCCTGGCGGGAGGTCGGCCGTAGCCACGGCGTCTGCGGTGACGCCGAGGAGGTGTACGGCCTCCACCCGCATCCGTGCGTGGCCGGGGCGCACGTGGTCGCGGAGCCTTCGCTGGACCTGATCGGCGTCGCACTCGACGAAATCGCCCCGATAGCATCCGGCGCTTGACTTCCCGCCGGTACGCGGGCGTTGACCACGACCCGAGAGGAACACTTCATGCCCAAGCAGATCCGCATCCTCCAGCTCTCCGTCGTCCCGTGGAACGAGATCGACCCGGCAGAGAACTGGTGCAACCGCCCCGGCGACGGCCACTTCCCCAACATGCCAGCCGACTACCTCCACGCCGCAAACCGGCACACCTGGACCACCAGCATCGACACCCCGCCCGACTACCTCCTCTACACCACCATCGCGAGCCAGGGCGGCAGAGTTCTGGCCGCCGCTCACGTGGCCGGCTGGAGGGCGGGCCCGACGCCCGGACGCACCACCTGGTGTTTCGACGGCCCCGTCCTGACGCCGGCGCACCCCATCCACCAGCTGTTCGTCGGTCAGGACGCGCCCCGTGAGCCCAAGCGCAACCCGTGCCGCCCGTTCTGGGTGGAGCTGAACCTTGGCAAGGAGCCTCGCATCTGGGGAGACAACGACTGACCGCCAACCGCCTGGCCACCGACATGAGGCTGGGCACTTCTTCCTTGGGCGCTTAGCGCCAGCGCGGGATCCGCTGCACCATCCCGGACAAGGCCGACCACGTCTGGCATCGCAAGAAGCTCGGCTCGGTCGGCCTCCAAAGTTCGATAAGACCGACTACAGCGAGAGCCATGCGGTCGGATGCGGGATCAACCGCCTCAAGAGGCACGGGGCAGTGGCCACTCGCTACGAGAAACTCGCCGTCCGCTACGAGGCGACCGTCCTCGTTGCTTCCATCAATGAGTGGCTGTGATGAGCGCATGTGATGCACTCCCCCCAGAGGCAGCCCATCGGCGTGGAACTGCGGTCACGTCACTTCCCGGCCGCGTCGAGGAAGATCCGCGCCAGTTCGCGGAAGATCCGCGCTGACGTGGTCCACGAACGCATCGCGGCGATGGGCTTCACCGGCGGGGAGCGCACCACCCGCCGCACGGTCGCCGAGGCCAAGGGCCCGCCGACTGAGCAGCAGGCGCTACTGAACCAAGGAGAGGCGTGGCCGTTCGCGGGCTGCGAGGTCCGTGCTGGCGTGGCTGCTTCCGGTGCGCGCAGTGACGATCAGGCCGAAGACCCAGCTGCTGAGTTCTTCGGGGGAGACGTGCAGGTCGCGGGCGATGTCATGGAGCGTGATGGCCTTGGCTTTCATCGCGGTGAAGACCTTGTCAAGCAGCTGGGAGCTCTCGCGGCTGGGCATGCCGGACGGCTCCGATCGCCGGTAGCCGAGTTTGCCCAACTCGATGCAGGCGTGGCGGTAGTGCCAGTCCGACAGCATGTCCAGGTCGTGCAGTCGGTAGGTGAGCGCGAGGGCGGCGACCTTCCATCGAGCGCACCTGAACCTCGCCGAGATCGCCGGTGGCCGCCAGCAGGCCGCCAGCGAACGGCAAACCGCCGAAGAAACAGGAATCTCTCGCCAGACCCTCCGCAACGCCTACGAGACCGGGCGGATGGCTGCGCCGCAGAACAGCCGCTCTTCGACGACCAACAAGCCCAAGATCATCCCATGTGCGGGGCGCCCATCGACCAAGTTGACAACGACTTCAGGGGCGACCGGCGGGTCGAGCGTGACCCATGTGGCCCATCGTGGCCGCCTGTGGGTCGCGCCGCCGCCTTTTACGGGTGACGGTCGGTGGAGTGCATGAGTGTCGACCTCCCGCAGCTGACGATGGCGCAACCAAGTTGCTGCGGTCTGGCGGAACGGCCTCGGCACCTCCCCTCTCCCCTTCACGGAGGAAGCCCATGGTTCCCCACTGGCGCATACCCACCGGCCCCGCCCAGCTCGCGTTGGCCATGCTCGCCATGCCCGCGCTTGCGCTGACCGGGTGCGCCAGCACCGATACCGCGCGCATGTCCCAACCGGAAAACATCTCCGCCAGACACACGATTCAAAGCAGCGGCCAGACGCTCACTTCGCTGCCCACGACACAAGCGGACTGGAAGCCGGTCGCCGACGCGCTGGGCCGTACCGGCTCACTGATGGGCGGCACGGTCTACCGGGTTCCCTTGCCGCGCAAGGACCTGACCGTGGCGACCAAGGGAGTGACCATCAAGCCCGGGCTGTCACTGGGCGGGTACGCGACCTTCGCCAAGTACCGCGACGGCGCGATGCTCATGGGCGACCTGGTCGTCACCGAGGACGAACTGCCGAAGGTCACCGACGCCCTGCAGAAAGCAGGCATCGAGCAGACCGGCCTCCACAAGCACCTCCTGCAGCAGTCCCCAGCGATCTGGTGGACCCACATCCATGGCATGGGCGATCCCGCCGCCCTCGCCCGCGGCCTGAAGGCAGCCCTCGCCATCACCGGCATCCCGCCCGCGTCCCCGCCGCCGGCCACCCAGCCGGCCGTCGACCTGGACACCGCCGCCATCGACACCGCGCTCGGCCGCAAGGGCACAGCCGACGGCGGCATCTACAAGTTCACCATCGCCCGCCGCGGCACCGTCACCGAGGGCCGGCACGTCCTGCCCCCCGCCCTCGGCATCACCACCGCGATCAACTTCCAGCCCCTCGGCGGCCACAAGGCCGCCATCAACGGCGACTTCGTGATGACCGCCAGCGAGATCCAGCACGTCATCCAGGCGCTGCGCAGGGGCAGCATCGGCATCGTCGAACTCCACAACCACAGCCTCGACGAACAGCCGCGCCTGTTCTACATGCACTTCTGGGCCACCGGCGACGGCGCCAGGCTGGCCAGGGCCCTTCGCCCGGCCCTGAACGCCACCGCGCTCACCCCGCCCACCCGCATCCCGCTCGCCCACACCCCCACCCCGACCCACATCCTGCCACCAGCCCCGACCCACACCCACTCCCACACCCACCCCAACACCATCGGCAAGTAAGGAACACGGGCTGAACCACAGCCCTTCCTACTGGCCCGCCCCCGTCACGGGCCCGGGCCAGTAGGTCCTGCTCCACCCGCTCGGCCCCGTCCGACTGAGAAGGCGATTCCGGACAGCACCTCTCCGGTGGCGAGCGGGCGCAGCAGCCGTTCGCGGACCGGGCGGTCGCTGGCGGCCAGCGTCTTCACCGTGGTGCTGGGTCTTTACGTCATGGATCTCCAGATCGCTCGGGCCGGCCTCGCGCAGCGGACGCATGTCATCAGCGTCCAGGTTGGCCGGTGCGCTGGTCAGCTTGGCGGCAAAGGAGGCGATGGCCTGGTGACGCGCGGTCTGTTCGTGGCCGACGCCGTCGTCGAGGATCCGCTGGGCGGGCTCGGGATCCGTGGTCAGCTGGACGAACCGGCGTGCGTGCACCGATGTACGGGCGCAGGCGGACTACACGTGCACACCGTAGTCGCCGGCGATGCCGGCGAGCCCGGAGGCGTAGCCCTGGCCGATGGCGCGGAACTTCCACTCCGCGCCGTTGCGGTAGAGCTCACCGAAGATCATGGCGGTTTCACTCGAGGCGTCCTCGGTCAGGTCGTAGCGGGCCAGTTCCCGGCTGTCGGCCTGGTTGACGATGCGGATGAAGGCGTTGCGGACCTGGCCGAAGCTCTGGCCGCGCTTCTCCGCCTCGTAGATGGAGACGGGGAAGACGACGCGGTCGACCTGAGGCGGAACGGTGGCGAGGTTGACCTTGATCTGCTCGTCGTCGCCGTCCCCGCCGCCGGTGAGGTTGTCACCGCTGTGCTCGACGGAGCGGTCCGGGCTGGCGAGGTTGTT
>NZ_RJVR01000130.1 GCF_003999195.1 Streptomyces soli | reverse complement strand
CCAAGCCGTTCACCTGGACCAAGTCCGCCGACGAGATCTTCGAACGCCTCGCCGGCTACCTGAACCGCCTGCCAGAGCCGAAACCCTAGTTATGCAGCCCTTCTAAGACTCGCGACACTAGATCATGCTGAAATTGCCTGGCCAGCACCCGTCGTACCCGAGCGCCAGCCGGAGCGGGAGCGCACCATCAGCATGGGAACCGGCGCGCAGCTGCACCCGTGGGCCGACCGAAACCAGCGAGTTCGCAGGTTCTGAAGGCTGTCGTGGCGCGAACCCGCTGAGAGAGGCGGCCCTGCCGGGGAAGGGCACTCGGGTTCGGGTCCGCTCCAACGCCTGATCGGATCAGCAGCTGCCTTTTTCGCGGACGGCGGGTAGGTGACTCTGCCGCCGGAAGGTGTAGCAGCAGGCGCACGACGCCGTTGGTAATTGCGTTGTCGATCAGCGCTGGGTTGAGGAAGCATCCCGTGCATGGAACAACCTGCTGAGACGCTCAACTTCGATGAGGTTGAGCTGCGTCGGTGGCGCGTGAGCGACGTCGAGACCTTGAACCGCGTGGTCACCGAGTCACTCGCTCATCTGCTGCCGTGGATGCCCTGGGCGGCAAGTCATGACCGCAACGCGATTGCCGAGTATTTGACTCGAAGCGAGGGAGAGTGGGAGTCGGATCAGGCCTATAACTACGCAATCACCTCAGGCGGTGCGGTGATTGGCAGTTGCGGTCTCATGCGACGGATCGGCCCCGGGGGGCTGGAGATCGGCTATTGGCTCCACCCTGAGTGGACGGGGCGGGGTCTCGCCACCATGTCCGCTGCGGCTCTCCTCCGCCAGGGATTCGAGTTGGCGGAGATCGATCGCATAGAGATCCACCATGATGCGGCGAACCATGCAAGTGGAGCCGTCCCCCGTCGCCTGGGCTTCACCGAGGTCGAGCGTCTGCAGGTGCCTGATGGGCCGGTTACTCCCGGCGAGGTGGGGATCGACGTGATCTGGCGCATCCAATCTCCAGCTGCCGAGTGAGCAACGTCAGACGGCGGCGACTTCCTGAATCCCGCATAGCCACGCAAGTTGCTGGCTCAACTCGCCGAATCTGCTGGCAACTCCGGAAACCTCACACGCAGGCGTGAGGACAAGCGGTAAGGCTCTCACCTCCTCACTTGCCCTTGTTCTCGTCGCCATGACCACCGAGGAACCCGCGTGAACTCCATTTTGCAGCCCGCCGGCGACCGCGCCGCGAACCTGCGGGCGCTCGGCTACACCAGCCCCGGAAGCGCCGGGTGACCGCCATGAGTCAGCAGCGGCATATCCTCCACGTTCACTTCCACCTTCCCTCCGGCGACGGGCCCGGGCTGTTCGAGCGGCTACTCGAGGCCGCTGAGGGCATCACCCCGCGCGTCCAGCCTCTGCCGCCGGACTCCGCCGATCTCGATGTCACCGGCGCCTTGGCCTACTTCGACCGGGACGCCCATGACCTGGCCCAGATGCTGCGGCCACGTGGCCTCGGCCTCTACGGGGTGCAGACCACGGTGGGATCGGCCGGCAACCGCATGCTGGCCGCCATGGCCTCCGCCAACTCCCCGCCCGGCCAGATCACCGAGGTCGGCCACGACCAGGCCGCCGTCGCTGCCTTCCTGCGCCCCCGGCCGATTGCCCTCTTGTACGGGGTCGGGCCCGCCACCGCCGCAACCCTGGCTGCGGCGTCGACTTGGTCTTGGAGGCGGTCTCGTTCTCGCCGACTCTCTTTGAGCTGGCGGCGTAGTGCGCTCACGCGACCTGTACACCCACGGGCTCCTGACAAGACCGTGATCAACGCAGCACAGCGTGACCCGGCCAATCAGCCCAAAGCCCCCATTACGCCATCGGCGGCATGTCACACACCATCAGACAAGGTGGCTCCCAAACTCGTTGTCAAAGCAGTGGCTCTCGCTCTCACTGCCCCGCTGGCTCTACTTCACCCTGTCGAAAACAGACGGCCGGATCGTCCCGACATTCCCTTAAACGGATGAGCGGGCTAATTGGAAACTGTTCCGCCGCAGTCCAGTTGGTCCGACGATGTCCGCGGCCCGGGCACGGCGGGCGGCCGAGGACGCCGTGCCCGGGCCGCGTACGCCCACGCGGTGTCGGAGTACGCCGCCCTGGGGCGGGACGAGCTGCGGGAGGTGGCCCGCGCCGTCATGGCGGTTACTTCGGGTCGCGGTTGAACTTCGAGGTCGACCAGAAGTAGCCGAGCACCGCGAGGCCCAGGCACCAGACGACGGCCAGCCACCCGTTGTGGCCGATCTCGCTGCCGAGCAGCAGCCCGCGCAGGGTCTCGATGGCGGGCGTGAACGGCTGGTACTCGGCGATCGGCTGGAACCAGCCCGGCATCGTGTCGACCGGGATGAAGGCGCTGGAGAGGAGCGGCAGCAGGATCATCGGCATCGCGTTGTTGCTGGCGGCCTCGGCGTTCGGGCTGATCAGGCCCATGCCGACCGCGACCCAGGTGAGCGCCATGGCGAAGAGCACGAGCAGCCCGAACGCCGCCAGCCACTCCAGGACGCCGGCATCCGTGGACCGGAAGCCGATGGCCACGGCAACGGCGCCCACGAGGACCCCGCTCATCACGCACTGCAGCACGCTGCCGACGACGTGCCCGACGAGCACCGAGCCGCGGTGGATCGCCATCGTGCGGAAGCGGGCGATGATGCCCTCGGTCATGTCGTTGGAGACGGACACCGCGGTGCCGATCGTGGTGCCGCCGATGGTCATCAGCAGGATGCCCGGGACGATATAGGCGATGTACTCGGAGCGGTCCGCGCCGCCGCCGATGCCCGCGCTCATCACGTCGCCGAAGATGTAGACGAAGAGCAGCAGCAGCATGATCGGGGTGAGCAGCAGGTTCAGGGTGAGGGACGGGTAGCGCCGCGCGTGCAGGAGGTTGCGGCGCAGCATCGTGTTCGAGTCTTGGACGGCGAGGGAGAGGGCGCTCATCGGACGGTCTCCTTGGGCTGGTTGGGGACGTTGGTTCCGCCGGTCAGGGCGAAGAACACGTCGTCGAGGTCGGGGGTGTGCACGGTCAGCTCGTCCGCCTCGATGCCGGCGGCGTCCAGCCAGTCGAGGAGGGAGCGCAGCTCGCGCTGGCTGCCGTCGCTGGGGATCTGCAGCGACAGCGCCTCGTCGTCCCTGGTGACGTCGCGCAGCGCGATGGCGGCGGACTGGTAGGCGGCCGGGTCGGAGAAGCGGAGCCGGACGTGCCCGCCGGGGATGAGCCGCTTCAGCTCGTCGGCGCTCCCTTCGGCGGCGATCTTGCCGTCGTTGAGGACCGCGATGCGGTCGGCGAGCTCGTCGGCCTCCTCCAGGTACTGGGTGGTGAGGAAGACGGTGACGCCGTCGGAGACGAGCTCGCGGATGATCTGCCACATGTTGTGGCGGCTGCGCGGGTCGAGGCCGGTGGTCGGCTCGTCGAGGAAGATGATCCGCGGGTTGCCGACCAGCGTCATGGCGAGGTCGAGGCGGCGCTTCATGCCGCCGGAGTAGGTGGAGGCGGGCTTCTTCGCGGCCTCCGTCAGGTCGAACCGCTCGAGCAGTTCGGCGGCGGTGCGGCGGCCCTCGCTGCGGGAGAGGTGGTGCAGGTCCGCCATGAGGAGCATGTTCTCCTCGCCGGTGATCAGGTTGTCGACGGCGGAGAACTGCCCGGTGACGCCGATCGCGGCGCGTACCGCCTGCGGGTCGGCGGCCAGGTCGTTTCCGCCGACGCGGATGTCGCCGGAGCCGGGATCGGCGGAGATGAGGGTGGAGAGGATCTTGACGACGGTGGTCTTGCCGGCGCCGTTCGGGCCGAGCAGCGCGAAGACGGTGCCTGCCGGGATGCGCAGGTCGATCCCATCGAGGACGAGCTTGTCGCCGTAGGACTTGCGCAGGCCGACGGTGGAGACGGCGGCGGGCGGCTCCTGGCCGTTGCCGCGCTTGGACGTGGGCATGACAGATGAACGCATGAGGCCCTCCCGATCGAAGGCTGGAATGGAGTGAATGGTGGACTCTCAGGCGCGGGCGCGGCGCACGTCGATGTTGCCCCAGCGGGTCCGGGCGCGGACCTCGACGGTGTCCTCGGTCTTCTCCGGGGGTTCGGAGTCGGCGAGTGTGTTGCGCACCTGCCCGCGCTCGGAGCTGACGTCGAGCCAGGCGGCGGTGCCCTCGCGGATGCCGACGTCGATGGCGCCGTAGGAGGTCTCCAACTGGACGGTGCCGCAGGCGACTTCGGCGACGCGCAGGGTGCCGTGGGCGGTGGTGGCGGTGACCGAGCCCTCGGCGCGGGCGATGCTGATGTCGCCGTTGGCGCCGCTCACCCGCAGGTCGCCGGTCGCGGCGCCGACGGTCGTGGTGCCGTGCGAGTTCTTCAGGACGGCGGGACCGTCGACGGTGCCGACGCGCAGGCTGCCGGAGCTGGTGGTGATCTCGGCCATGCCCTCGATCCGGTCGACGGTGATCGAGCCGTGGGAGGCGGTCAGCTGGAGCGGCCCGGTCGTGTCGAGGCGGACGTCACCGGACGAGGTCTTCACGCGGACCTCGCCGAGCCGACCCTCGCCGAGCACCTGGACCCAGGAGCCGGTCATGTCGACGCGCGAGCCCGTGGGCAGTTCGACCGTCACGTCGACGGCGCCGGTGGGCCCGACGAGGTAGCGCTGCTTCGTCCTGACGGTCAGGACGCCGCTCGCGTACGTGACCTCGGTCTGCTCGGCGGCCCGCACGTCCTTGTCCCGCTTCGGGTCGCGGGGCCGCACCTCGACGACCGTGTCGAGGCGGTCGCCCGCGGTGAACCGGATGGAACCGGCGTCCACGCGGGCGGTGGCCGAGATCGGTTCGGGAGTGTCGAAAGAAGGCATGGCTGTCCCGTCCTCATGAGTCCTTGGGTCGTCCCCGCTGGTGGGACATGGTGTGGGTGAAGTGGTGCGGGGCGGGGGCGCGGCTAGCGCACCCAGCCCGTGAAGCTCTGTCCGATGGTGCGGGTCCGCTCCGTCGTACGCGGCCGCGCGCCGCCGTCGACCGCGGCCGACACGGCCCGTACCAGCCATGCGTTGACCGACAGGCCCTCGCGGCTCGCGGCCTCCTCGGCGCGGGTCTTGAGGTGGGCGGGCAGGCGCAGATTGACGCGGGCGGTGCCGCCCTCGTCCGTGTCGGCGGGGACCGGGGCCGGTGCGGGCGCCGGTGCGTCGAGCGGTTCGGTCCGGTCCTCGTGCTGCGGCAGTACCACCACGAAGTCGGGGTCGAGGCCACGCAGTCGTACGTCGACCGAGCCGGGGGCGAGTTCACGGGTGATCTCGTCCATGGCGGCGGACAGCACATTGAGCAGGGTCAGGCGGGTGGCCGACTCCAGCGGCGCGGTCAGCCGCTCGGCGAGCTCGCGGGCTTCGTCACCCCCGGCTTCGGCGGCCACCGCCAGTTCCCTGCGGAGTGTTTCGACGTACGGCGTGAGGTCCATGACGCAATAGTGGCATCACTATGGCGCCATTAGCAAGCCTAAAGGTGCGATACGTGGCGCGGGGTGAGGCTCCGGAGTGACAGATGGGTCCGTTATTGCAGGTCAGGGGTGGACGTGGTTATGGCGCCAAGTTGTCGCGGAGTGGTGTCGCGCGGGGCCGGCTTGGCGTCCTCTAGAACGCTCAGGGCCAGGTGTGGCGCTCAGCCACACGTGGATTCTCGCCGTTCGAGCCTGCCCCCGACTCGCTGTGTTCGATTTACGTTCTATACATTGGCCACAGAGGTACTGAAACGGCTCCCGTCGTACAGGGAGGTGGACAGCCATGCTGCGGACGACCTGCGTTTCGGCACCCATTGCGACGAGCCCGTCCGCAACGCGGCAGCGAGACACTCTGAGGCATCTGGAGAACCCCGGAAGCGCCGGGTGACCGCCATGAGTCAGCAGCGGCATATCCTCCACGTTCACTTCCACCTGTCCGGCGCGGAGCCCGGACTGTTCGAGCGGCTTCTCGGTCTCGCTGAGGGCATCACCCCGCGCGTCCAGGCTCTGCCACCGGACTCCGCCGAACTCGATGTCACCGGCGCCCTGGCCTACCTCGGGCGGGACGCCCACGGCCCGGCCCAGATGCTGCGGCTCCGCGCCCTCGGCCTCTACGGGGTGCAGACCACGGTGGGATCGGCCGGCAACCGCATGCTGGCCGCCATGGCCGCCGCCAGCTCCCCGCCCGGCCAGATCACCGAGGTCGGCCACGACCAGGCCGCCGTCGCCGCCTTCCTGCGCCCGCGGCCCATCGGCGCCTTGTACGGGGTCGGGCCCGCCACCGCCGGAACCTTGGCCCCCGCAGCAGTCACACCCGCAGCCCTGGCCTCCGCCCGAGACGGGCATCGCCCTCGCCACACTGCGCGGTTCGGCCGTCCCTTGCGGGAGCTGCCCCATTGAGACCGCAGTCCGGACCGGACCGGACCGGCGTCATGGACGCGGGGGTGCTGGCGCTCAAAGACCATGGATGGGCGTCTGTACAAGCCCGGCATCCCCCGCCGAGACACCGCGCTTGCCGGCTCTCTCGCCAAGTGGCCAGTACTGACGGTACTGTCGGTACCATGCCTGGAATGAATGTGCCCTTCGAAGACGACGAGCTGACAGCCGTCAAAGCCGCAGCGGCGGCTGCGGGTGTCAGTGCCCGCCAATTCATCAAGGACGCCACGTTGGACAAGGCACTCGCCAAGCGGAACCAGTTCCTGGAGGCGGCCCTCAGCGCGTACGACTACACCAGGGCCGCATTCGCCGAGGTCTGCCCGGACGACGTGGAGCCTCGCACCGTCTTCCTGCAGGACGAGGATGAAGCCGCTCGCCTGCTGGCTGCGCTGGACGAGTCAGCTCACGGGACCGCCGCGTGACCGATCACGCCGATACGGTGTGGCTGCTCCGCCTCGCCGAGCGGATCGACGGCGACCCACAGGTGGATGATCTTGGCCCGCTGTTCGCAGCCGTTGCCCGGCACCGCGCCCGTGCGATGGAACGCGACGTGTACAGCTCTGACTGGCTGAAGGCTGCGGCGCTGCTCCACACGCTCGCAAGGCTCCCGAGTCTTGAGCACTCCAACCGGCAATTTGCCTGGTTGACCGCGGTCGGGTTCCTCAGCGTCAACGGCCATCAACTCGAGTACCCGCCCAAGGCCGCCGCCACCCTAGTCACCGATGCCGGTGCCGGCCGGGTCGGCGTCCAGCAGATCGCTCTCCAATTGCGGCGATGGGCGACATCGTGACCGGTACCCCGCCGGGCCCGGACACCCTGGTCACCGCAGCCCGGTGGGACGACCACCCCGATTACAACTAGACGTGACTCCTCCCCCGGCACGGGGCGAGGAGTGAAATCGTCCGGGCAGTACCGGCGCGTCGTCCGGCTGCCCTCCGGCAGCTCGACGTCCGCCGCACCGCCGCACGTCCCGCCGAGCTCCTCTACAGCGATACCTCCTACCGCAACGCCCTGTGGGTGTTCGCCGCGGTAGCCCTGGCTGGCGCCCTACTCACCGCCCTGATCCCGAAGGCCGGCCGGATCGGCGACGCCGGGGCCGCGGTCGAGGACGGGCAGACGGTCTGACCGTCCGAAACCCCGCCGTCTGACCGCCCCGCGCGATTCGGCCGGCTCCGCAACCGGGCGTGGAGCCAGCCGAGCGCGCTTCTCATGCCGACTCTTCTGGGCCCCGGCCGTGCTCCAGCCCGGGAGCCGATCACGCTGTCGTTCCAGATGCTCGCCAGCTCCTCCAACTGGCGGTCGAGCTCGCGGCCCCGGCGGTGGAAGTCGGCGCCCGAGACCTCGTAGTCGTCGGGCCGGATTCCGGCCGCGACGCCCAGGACCAGGCGTCCCTCGGACAGTTGGTGGATCGTTGCAGCCTGCTTGGCCAGCAGGGCGGTGTTGCCCTGGTAGCCGGGAATCAGCACCTGGGTGGCCAGCCTGATGCGGTCAGTCACCGCCGCGGCGGCTACGAGCGCGACCAGCGGCTCGGACCCGTCGCAGACCAGCCGGTCGAGGACCGCCAGGGTCGAGAAACGGTGCTCCTCGGCGCCCTGGGTCCAAGCCCGCAGTTCCTTCGCGGTCAGGCCGCCGATCATGGTCGGCAGGCCCGACACCGATCTCCATACCGTGGTCCTTTCGAGGTCATGTCGTACTTGACGGGGTTCGCGTCACCGAGTGGTGACAGCAGTTCGGGGTCGCCTGGGTTTGACCGCGGTGTCGGTGAAGGCCGTCGCGGCGCGCTCGAAACGCAGCGCCGCGTGCGAGACCCCCACCGAGATGTCGCGCCAGTGGCGCTGCATCGGGCCCGCCCCGTCCTGGCCGCCGGTGCCAGCGGTCCGCATCAGTTCCTGCGCCGAGCCCAGCAGCAGCTGGCCCACATAGGCGGCGTCCCGGGCGTTGCGGACGCCGTGCCGGCGGGCTTCGCCGGCGTCGAGCGCCGCCGCCACCCGCTCGACGAGGAAGGTGGCGCTGTCCAGCTCGACGGCGGCGCGGGCCAGGGCCAGGTCGTTGACGGCCGTGCCGCCGGGTACGGCCGCTGCCCGCTTGCCGGCCACCAGGTCGACGTACGCCGCGAGCATGCCACCAGCCGCACCGAGGACCGGGGCCACGCAGGTGAGTCCGCCGACCGCCTTCAGCGGCACGTTGTGCTGCGGACGGTCGTAGGTGCTGTTGGCTCCTGCGGCGACCTCGGCCAGCGCGACCGTCCGGTGGGCGGGGACGGTGACGTCGGACAGCACGACCGTATGGCTGCCGGTGCCGCGCATGCCGACGGTGTTCCAGGTCTCCTCGATCGTGAAGTCGGCCCGGGGCACCGCGAAGAAGCGCGGCGGGGCAGCTGCGGGGCCCTGCCGGGGTCCGGCGAGCAGCGCCCATTCGGCGAACTGGGCGCCGCTGACGTAACTCCAGCGCCCGTTCAGGACGAACCCGTCCTCGACGGCCTGCGCCTGGCCGGCCGGGACGAGCCCGGTGACCCACAGGGTGTCCGGGCCATTGCCCCAGAACTCCTCCTGTGCCTCGATCGGCAAGTGGGTGGAGAAGCGGGCCGAGTAGGCGAACATCGTCGCGCACCAGGCGGTCGAGGCGCACGAGCGGCCGATCAGCGCTGCCGCCCTGGTCATTTCGGTGAAGGTACCGTCACTCCCGCCCCACTTGGCCGGAACGAAGTGCCGAGGGAATCCGGCCGCGGTCAGCGCCTGGACGACCTCCTTGCCGAGGGTCCCGGTCCGGTCCACCTCACCCGCATACTGCCCTGCGAGTCCGGCGACGTGGCCGGTGCGGGACACCATATCGTTGGTCAGCATGTCATTCACGTCTTCTGCTCCCTTCGTCCGTACTGATGTCACCAGGACATTACGGTTCGGGCGTCCGACTGCGCGGTGTGACGGCACGGTGCCGGTCGCGCTTCGACATCCGATCCAGGCGCGTTTGAACGCCCCGGTGCGGCGGCCTGCTCCGCCGGGTACCGGCGGGCCGCTTCGAACGGTGCTGTACGGGACGTTGAACGCGGCCCGCGAAGGTAGCCCGGCCAGGGCTTCACAACAGGCGAGGAGGGCTCATGCCCAAACAGTCGATCCCGGACGTACGGAAGTCGGTGACCGTCGCGGCCTCCGCCGAGGAGTGCTTCGAGGCGTTCACCGAGCGCCTGTCCCAGTGGTGGCCGCCGTCCCACGTCCTGGTGAAGAAGGAGCGCGCCGGCCTCGCCTTCGAACCGGGCGTGGGCGGTCGCTACTACGAGTGGGACGTGGACGGCACGGAGGTGGACTGGGGCCGGGTGCTGGTCTGGGAGCCGCCGTTCAGGCTGGCCATGACCTGGCGCGTCGACGGCCGCTTCCAGTCGATCCCCGACGACGAGCGGGCCAGTGAGATCGAGGTGGAGTTCAAGCCGGTGGACGCCGGCACCACCCTGGTGGAACTGGCCCATGTCAGGGTCCACAAGCATGGCGAGGACGCGCTGCGGATCTTCGCTGCGCTCGACGGGCCCAGCCCTGGGGAAACCCTGGAACGCTTCTCCAAGGTCTTGTGATGTCCGACGCACCATCCGCAGAGACGGAGCCGTGCTGTGACCGAACCGTGCAATGCCCTGCTCGTCGAGCCTGACGCCGCAGCGCTCCGAGCGGCCATGGGGCGCTTCCCGACCGGAGTCACCCTGCTCACCCAGGGCAGCAAGGAAGCCAGCCTGGCGATGACCGTCAACAGTCTGGTGTCGGTTTCCCTCGATCCGCTGCTGATCCTGGTCTCCGTCAAGCAGAGCGGGCGGATGCGGCCGGGGGTGGTGCAGGCCGGGAGCTTCGCCGTCAACATCCTGACGCAGACGCATCGCGACCTGTGCGAGGAGTTCGCCCGCCCGGACCGTCCCGAAGGCGCGGCGGTGATGCGCAGGATCGACGCAATCGAGGGCGTCACCGGCAACCTGGTGATGCCCTCGGCGGCGGTGGCCCTGGAGTGCGTGCTGCACGCCGAGGTGCCGGCCGGCGACCACGCGCTGCTGATCGGGCGGGTGACCGTGATCCACCCGGGCGCGCCGAACACCCAGCCGCTGGTCTTCCACCAGGGCTCCTTCACCCGCTTGTCCCCCACCGAGGAGGTTCCATGAGCGCGCCCTCGTTCGTACCGGCCAAACCCGCGCTGCGCGAGATCGCCGACGGGGTGTACGTCTTCGAACAGCCGCCCGGCGGCTGGTGTCTGAACAACGCCGGCCTGATCACCGGCAGCAGCCGCTCTGTACTGATCGACACGGCCGCCACCGAGCAGCGCGCCCGCCGCCTGAAGGCGGAGGTCGAACAGATCGTCCCGAACGGTCCCGACATGGTCGTCAACACGCACTTCCACGGCGACCACGTCTTCGGCAACTTCCTCTTCGCGCCCCGGGCGACGATCGTCGCGCACGAGGGCACCCGCTCGGACATCATCGAGGCGGGTTTCGGTCTGCGCACGCTCTGGCCGACCGTCGAGTGGGGCGCCCTCGAACTGGTGGTGCCGGACCTGACGTTCCGGGACTCTGCCCGCCGCTGCTCATGCGCCCCGCCAGTCCGGGGTGGACGTGCCAGTCAGCCGACGGGCCATCAGGTCGCTTATTGCCCAGTACACCCGTGATTCGGAGCTGGCCGGGCGGTGTTCGTAGTCGCGGACCAGGCGCCGGTGCAGCATCAAGATCCCGTTGGTCTGCTCCACGACCCACCGGTTCGGTTGGGGCACGAACCCCTTGTCGGCTGGGTTGCGCTCGACGATCTCCACGTCGATGCCCACCTGCTCGCCGTGGGCCACGACGGCGTTCTTGAATCCCTGGTCGACCAGGGCTTTCTTCACGGTGTCGGTCTCGGCGGCGACCTTGTCCAGCAGGGCGACGCCGGCTGCGTTGTCGTGGGCGGAGGCGGCCAGCACCACCACCGCGATCACCAGGCCTCACCGTCCGGTACGCCGACCGGACCAGCACCACCAAGACCCGGACCCTGCCAGCGGCCACCAGCGACTCGGCTGCGCTGGCCCGTGCCGCGTACGACCTTCATGCTGTTGGCGCTCCTGGACTCGGCGGACGCGTTCATCGGGAGCCCTGGGATCTCAAGGCTCCCGCGTGAGCGACTGTGCCTGGCGTCAACGTGCGAACTTCTCGATGGCCGCCGGGTTGACGGGGGTGAAGAAGTTGACGAGGTTGCCGTCGGGGTCGCGGAACAGCAGCGACCGGTTGCCCCAGGGCATCGTGGTGGGCTCGTTGACGAAGTCGGTGACGAAGCCGGTCAGGTTCTGGTGAACGCGGTCCACGTCGTCGACGCGGAACTCGGTGATCACGCTGTGGTTGTCCGCCGGGCGGGCAGAGCCCGGGGCGAACAGCGGGACGGTGCGGGTGCTGGCGATCGCGAGGGTGGCGTTGGGGGTCTTGAGTTCGGCGAAGTCCGCAGTGGCCCACATCGCCTGCACCCCTGTGGCTCGCTCGTAGAACTCGACGAGGCGCGCGACGTCGCTGGTAATGATGCGGATCGAGACGAAGTCCATGGTGATCTCCCTTGGCTGATGGAGTCGCTGCACGTCGCAGGCTAGGAGAAATAGTGGACAGAATCGGTCCTGTATTCGCATTAGGCTGTGCACATGCCTCGACCCACCGGCCGCGTGCTGACACTCCTGGAGCTGCTGCAGTCGGGCGGCACTCGGACGGTGGCCGAACTCGCCGACCGGCTCGGCGTTGATGGGCGCACCGTACGGCGGTATGTGGACCAGCTGATCGACCTTGACGTGCCCGTGGAGTCGGTGCGCGGCCGCTACGGCGGGTACCGGCTCGCCCCCGGGTACCGTTTGCCTCCGCTCATGCTCAGCGACGACGAGGCGCTGGCCGTGCTGCTCGGCTTGGTCGCCGGCCGCCGAGCAGGGTTGATGACGACGGAGCGCACGGCGAGCGAGACGGCATCGGCCAAGATCCGGCGAGTGCTGCCCAAGCACGTCGCCCGCCGGCTCGACACACTCCTGGAATCTCTCGCCTTCACGGATCAGCCCGGTGAGTTCGCCACCCCGGACGCCGGGGTCCTGCTCACCATCGCCGATGCGGTACGCCACCGCCGACCGGTCTCGATCAGATACACCGACCGCGACGGCCGGCGCAGCGAACGCACGCTGCACGCGTACGGGATCGTCGCCCATTCGGGCCGGTGGTACGTCACGGGCACGGACCCCGAGATCGGCGAGGACCGAACCTTCCGGCTCGATCGCATCGCAGACGCGAGGACCCTGCCCGGCTCATTCGAGGCGCCCGTGGGTCCCGATCCGGCACAGCGCGTGTTGTCAGGGTTCGCCACGGCCGAGTACCGGCATGAGGTGACCTTGCGGATCTACGGGACCGTTGAGCAGATCCGCGCCCACCTTCCCGCCAGCGTCGCGAGCCTGGAGGAGCACGCGCCCACGGCAGACAAGGACCGGGCGACCGAGCGCTGGCTGCGCGTCGAACTACGGGCGGAGCGGCTCGACTGGTTGCCTCCGGCACTCGCCTCACTCGACCGGCCGTTCGTCATCGAGCGCCCCGATGAACTGCGCGACCTCGTCATCACGCTCGCCGAACGCCTCGCGTCCTACGCCCGCCAAGCCTGACAGCGAGGAACCAATGTCATGAGATGACTTTCGCGAGGTGTGGGCTGGTGACGTGATTGCCGACTGTAGTCAGATTAGAGCGAAGAGCGTCCCCACCACGGAGTACAGCACCAAGAAGTACACGGTGAGCAGCCATGCGAGCGAGACGATGGCCTGCTGCCACCAGCGGGGCCCGGTGTAGGTCGCTCGGGGTTCGGTGGGCGTGTTCTCGGGCGCCTGCCGGTCCGGAGCTAGGTAGGTGCGCCACCAGTAGAGCAGGGTGGCGGTCTTGGCGTCGAACGCGCGGTCCCACAACAGGCGTCCGGCGTAGGGGGCGGGGAGCGGCAGGGGTTGTCCGGCGTTTTCGACTACGTCCTTCCACGTTCCGCGGTGTCGGGTTACGCGGATGTCGCGGATGTCTGTCCAGGCGATGGTGCGGGGCCGTGACAGGGGGCGGCGGATGCGCATGTGTTCGGGGGTGAGCTGGACGACGGGCCGGACCGCGAGGTTGGCGGCGCACAGGAGGAGTATGACTGCGGCTGCTGCTCCGATGGAACAGCTGAGCAAGGTGGCGTGTGTGGCACCGTCGCTGACGAAGCCGGCTACGGCTACCTCGACGGCGACGAGTGTGAGCACGAGGGCGGGAAGCCAGGTCTGGTGGATCGAGCGGCGCGGCGGCAGGCGGCTGGGGAGGGCCGGCGGGGTGGGGGCGGTTTGCTGGCGGTTGATTGAGGCAGGGTCAGTGTGGGTGCGCCAGTAGTGGTGGATCGTGGCAGCTTTGGTGTCGAAGTGGCGGTCCCAAGCCAGTGGCGCGGTGCTGGGCGCCCTGAGTGCTGTGCGTCGGCTGTTGGTTTCGTAGAGCACGATCCGGCGCCCGCCGGAGGAGGGCTCGACGGCAACGTATGCGACGTTGGTCCAGGGGATGGTGCGGCGGCGGAGGTTGTGGACCATGGCGGCGCCCGGGGTGAGGGTGACACCCGTCCACCAGCCGAGGAACCAGCCTTCCGCGGCCAGGAATACGGGAAGGACTACGGACTCGATGCGCAGCCAGGCCGGCATATGTGGGTCTTGGTGCCAGGTGCGCGGGTTCGACGGGCCGACCCAAAGCATCAGGGTCAGAAGGGCGAGGAGGGGCAGGGCCTGAAGCATATTGGCGCGGTAGCGGATGTGTTCGTCTCTGGCAGGGGGGAGGGAATCGGGCAGTTCTGTGGTCACGGGGTCCTCGATCGTGCGCGAGGGGCGGTAGGGATCTTGTAGTGCCGGGAGGAGGTCAGCGGTCCCGTGGCATCGGGGTTGGTGGGCCGTGCAGGCGAGCAGCTCAACGCCGAGGCGGGTCAGTATCGACCACCGTTTACTGCGGAGCGCATGCCGGGCACCGGTCCATCCATCGGCCGGTACCCTTCCGGCTGACCCAGCCATGTCGTTGAGCTTGCCTGCGCACGGCAAGGACGCTGCTGCTTACTGTGCTGACGCGCGCACCGCAGGTGTCGCACGTCAGCTCATAACCCTGCCTAGCCACGCAGGGCATTGTGGCAGCACCGGGAGACCGCGCCTACGCGGGGTCGGTGCGCAGGTCGTCGCTTTCGTTCGCCGACTCATGCCGACGGAGCTCCACAATCGTCCTCATGACCCCGGTTGCTGTCTGAACTTGGAAGACTGGGTGCATGGGCAAGCACTCACGCACTGGGCCGCCCGGGCCGCCGCCGGAGGATCGGCCGAAGCCGCCGCGGTCCGATGACGCGGACAACGCCGACGCGCTGGCGCCGTTCCACCGTCGGCGTCAGCCCCCGATCCAGGGGCCCGGATCCATCGTCCACTGCACGGCGGTGCGAGCCACCTGGACCCTGAGCAGCCCAGACTGCTCAGCGAGTGGGACGGCTACAGCTACGTCCCGGCGGGCATCGCTGCGGACCTGGCCGAGGCCCGCGACTGGGTTGCCGAGCTTCCGCCTGATGCGACCACGGCTGAGGCGGTCTGATGCGGGATAGCCAGCCCATGCCCGTCCCTCCGTCTTCCAGCGCTCAACCTGCCCGCCAAGCGCTTGCATCCCGTCTCGGTGAGATCCTGAGGGACGCGAGGCTGACGGTGCGTGAGCTGGCTGTCCGGTGCGGCTGGAGCGAGTCGATTGGGGCACGAGGGCCCGTATGTCCAGCTCCGTCCGCCGCGCGGCGGGAGGGAATGGGACGTCCGCCCGGAGCGCATCAGGCTGGCTGACGCCAACGACAGACTTCGCGTCGGTGTGGCCGAGGTGAATGCCCACCGCGGGGCGTTCCGGTGAGCGTCCACGTGATCAGCCCCAAGTCCGCCGGCTGACCGAAGAGCCCGCGGCGGAGGCCGCAGGCCGCGCAACCTACACCTGGCGGCCGAGAAGCCGGTGGGTCCGCGCGATGAAGCTGGGTCTTGCTGCCGCAGACTTCGACGAGGGCGTGCCTGAGCGCACAATGTGCGCCGGACAGGCCCACTTACGGCTGCCCGGAATATTGCACGGCCCGCCGGTGAACGCGTCGAGGAGCACCCCCTTGCCGATCGGGCGGTCCAGCCTCACCGTCACCGCGTCGGTGAGCAACTGCGACGTGCACGTGCCGTCGTTGGTGCCGCGGATCGAGCTGGAGAAACCACGCTGTCGCTGGTTTCCAGAACGTCGACGGCTGCTCCGTCGTCGCAGGCCCCGTGCCCCGCCCTTACGGTGACGGCCCGGTCGTCCTGGGCCACGGCCTCGCCTCATAGGGTCAGGTCATCTGACCACGCGGGGTCCATGATCTTCCGGCGGTGTGCGCCGCTCTCGGTGTCAACCTGGATTTCCTCGTGCGGCGGCGACGGCGGCACCTGGTCCGCGGGTGGGAGCACAGGGACGTACGGCTTTGGGGCGAGCTCCGCAGACAATGGGGCATGTACAACATACGGCGGTATTCGATCGCTATGGCCTCTGCCCGTGAGCACCCGCCATAGGCCCCGCGCCTGCAGGGCGGTGCCGAGGTTGTTGAGGGGCCGGCCTTCGCCGTCGTGGTCGCCGAGTTCGGTGAAGCGGGCGGCGGCATGGTGGTGTGCGTCTATGGCTTCGTCGAATCGCCGCACCTGCTGCAGGGCAGTCCCTAGGTTGTTCAGGGCCTGCCCTTCGTCGTCGTGGTCGCCGAGTTCGGCGAAGCGGGCGGCGGCCTGCTGGTGCGCGTCTATGGCCTCGTGGAACCGGCGCACTTGCTGTAGGGCGGTGCCGAGGTTGTTGAGGGCCTGGCCTTCGCGGTGGTGGTCGCCGAGCTCAGCGAATCGGGCGGCGGCATGCTGGTGAGCGTCGATGGCTTCGTCGAATCGCCGCACCTGCTGCAGGGCGGTCCCGAGGTTGTTCAAAGCGCGGCCTTCGCCGTCGTGGTCGCAGAGCTCGGTGAAACGGGCGACGGCCTGCTTGTGAGCGTCTATGGCTTCGTCGAATCGCCGCACTTGCTGCAGGGCGGTGCCGAGGTTGTTGAGGGCCTGGCCTTCGCGATGGTGGTCGCCGAGCTCAGCGAATCGGGCGGCGGCATGCTGGTGAACGTCGATGGCTTCGTCGAATCGCCGCACCTGCTGCAGGGCAGTCCCGAGGTTGTTCAGGGCCTGCCCTTCGCTGTGGTGGTCGCGGAGCTCGGTAAAGCGGGTGGCGGCCTGCTGGTGAGCGTCTATGGCCTCGTCGAATCGCCGCACCTGCTGCAGGGCGGCGCCGAGGTTGTTCAGGGCCTGGCCTTCGCTGTGGCGTTCGCCGAGCTCGCGACAGGCTATGAGGTCCTGCTGGTGGGCCGCTATGGCCTCGTCAAGCCGCTGCACGTGTTGCAGCGCAGTGCCGAGGCTGTTCAGCGCCCGGCCTTCGCCGTGGCGTTCGCCGAGCTCGCGGCAGATGATGAGGTCCTGCTGGTAGCTCATGGTCTCTCCAGGGGCGTCGCGCGCTTCCGCCCACTGCCTGTTCCTCACCGTTGTCGAGCAACGTTGTGGCCAGGGTGGCGGTGCAACCCATTCATGCTGACGCTCTCAGTAATCAGTGAAATACGGAAAGCCGCAACCGCTCCGGTACCGGTCCCCTCAACCGGTTGGCACATTCGCCCGTCTGGCGGACATATGTGCGGTAAGGGGCGCGAGATTGCCGGCCGCCTCGCCATCTCACTCTCCTCCACGACACCGCCCACCGGCTCGCCGGGTCCCTCTGGCGCCGCCGTCACCGGGCCCGGTCCCAGGCCAGCCGCTACCGGCGACAAGCCCCGCCGACATGAAGATGCTCAATCTGGGCGGTGCCAGGGAAGGCGGCGTTGGCGCGTCGGGCTATACACTCCACCGCGAGAACGAGTCCGGTGCTCTGGCGGAGTGAAAACTTCTGTGGACGAAGGCTCATGGTTCCTACACGTTAGCGGCTCTCGCTGAGATGACTTTCCCGCTTTTCTTTGTTGGATTGCCAAGCTGGCCAGTAATGACCTGGTTGGCATAGTAAGCCGTAGTTCGTGTTCTTCGTCAGATCATCGATATCGTCGAGTAGTGCACGCGGAGGAGCGAGTCACGGACCCCTCGGCATGCAGTCGCGAAGCGTCATCCGCGCCGGTTTCTGTGCCGCAGTGAAGCAGCCCGCGTCCATGAGGGCGCGGGCTGCTTCACTGCTGAGGGGCGGGTCAGCGGCGGGACGGTCCGACAGCGACGACGCTTGTACCTTCCGACAGCGGCATGCCACTCCCGTCGCGCTTGCCGCGCTCCTCCGGGACCGGGACCGCCTCACCGTTCGCGGACAGTGCGACGGGTGTGCCGGAGCCGACGTAGGCGATCAGCCGGGGCTCCCCTTGAGGAACTTGTGGCAGCGCACGCCGGCGCCGCCGCGGCCCTTCGCTGGACACTCAGCTGCGGGAGTGACCTTTGCTGACCCGCTGTCGGTGACGGTGGTGACGGTGTCGTCGCCCGCGGTGCGGCCCTGCGCCCGGATCGGTTCCAGAGAGGTACGCAGAAGCTGCGCGTCGGAGGTGATCGCGACGAGTTCCTCGGTGCCGGTGGCGAGCTCCACGGCGGCGACGACAGCGTCGTCGTCCTTGAGCGCGATGACCTCTGTGGCCGGCTTGTTGCCATAGTCAGCGGTCAGGCGCTTGATGACGCCGCGGCGGGTGGGCAGCACCATGCCGGGGCCGTCGGTGAGGCTGGCTACGACGCCGACCCGGCACGGGCGTCGCGAAGTTGATGCGACGGCCCGGCGGTGCGGCCGTACTGCCGGTAGACCGTTTGGCAGCGCAGGCGGACGCGCCGATCGGGTAGGCGGGCCGGTTCTTGCGGCCCGCCCCCACACCACCGGACATGCGGGCCCGCATCCGGCGGTTCGTCTAGCTGATCTCAGGCGGTCCTGAGGCGCTGCCACAGTCCGTGAAAGGACTTGTA
>NZ_RJVR01000345.1 GCF_003999195.1 Streptomyces soli | reverse complement strand
CCGACCAACGCCAGGTGGACTGGCAGTTCACCACCCACGACGCACGCATCAAACTGCGCCACCTCTATCCCAAAAATTAGCTACGACAGTCTACTAGGGGCCCGACTCCGAAGAGTTGGACCCCTCCTGACCTGCATGTTTGCCAGATCAGCGACGTGGTGGTATGTCACCCACTAGACGTTGAAGCGGAACGTATCCAGGCCGATTCTGACCTGCGGCGGAACCCTGAACAGGGCTTTGACCAGGGATTTCTACGTTTGGTTGCGTTGGCCTCCGACGGGCGCTTGCGGGTGTCCTGCGGACTGCCTGCGGACCGACTACACCTCCGACGAGGCCGAGCGTCGCCTTCGAGGCTGCCCCCACCCAGACACTTACCACCGATGGTAAGATTGACACCATGAGCAGTAGCAGGAAGTATTCGATCAGCCTGCCCGAGGACCTCGCCGAGGCCGTGCGCGCCCACGTCGGCCCAGGCGGTTTCTCCGCCTACGTCGCCGAAGCCCTCGAACAACGGGTCGCCATGGACAAGCTCCGGGAGATCGTCGCCAACTTCGAGACCGACAACGACAAACTCACCCGTGAGGAGGTCGAGGCCGCCCGCGCGCTGCTACGCCATGACCACCGGCAGGTCGGCGGGGCCGCTGCCTGATGCCCGGCACCCTGCTGCTCGACAGTGAAGGCCTCTCGAAGCTCTACCGCAAGGACCGTACCATCGTGGCTCTTGTCCAAGCGGCATCAGAAGAGGGCGTCCGCGTGGCCACAAGCGCAATGACCACCCTTGAAGCCGACTACGAGCACATCCACCACGCCCGCATCAAGTGGGTCCTCTCCCGCGTCGACGTTCACGACGTCACCAAAGAGGTCACCGACCAGGCCGCCGCCCTCCTCCGCGCCCACCATCTCCATGGCCACAAGTACGCCATCGACGCCGCATTCGCCGCTATCGCCCGCACAGCGCCCCAGCCGGTCACCGTCCTCACTTCTGACCCCGAGGACCTGACGCTCCTCTGCGGCCCCGCCGTAGAAGTCGTCAAGGTGTGAAACGCCCGCCGCGCCGGAGTCGGCCGGGGCCCGCTGTCGACACCCCGCACTCGCCGTGCGAGGACCACGCGGACAGGAGGAAGTGCCCGACCAACCAACAGGCAAGCCGCGCAGTTTTCTTGACGGGTAGTCAGACGTTGAAACGGAGCGTCGACGACTCCCCTACCACCTGCATCGACGGCCGGTTCGAGAACACGATCCAGCGTGGGGCCTGTCCCGCGCGAACGTCTGAAGTTTCTGGTAGCTGACGCCCTGCGGCGACGACCTCAAGTCCATGCGCCGGTACCCTCCTGAGGCACCCTCGCCCCGGTGTCGGACTCACCTGTCGCCATCGCAGTCCTTACCCCGGGTGAATGACGCTATCTCCCGTCGCACCCGGACAGTCGTCCCATAGGGTGATCGGGCAGTCACGCACAGAGGAGTCCAATGCCCTGTAGGGTGCCAGAAGGTATGCATAGCCCTTGATTAGGCACTTTGCAGCTCCAGGCGATCATGGCAGGCTCAGATCGCATGGCGTTGCGCATGCTCTATCTGGTCTTCCTCCGACTCCTCGGTCAACGACGCCCAGCGCACGCCGCCCCGAGGACGCCGGACGCATAGCCGACCTCGACGTGCTGCGCATATCAACGAGCCGACCGCGGCCGCACTCGCCTCCGGTCTGGACAAGAAGCAGCACGAGACCGGGCTGCGGTACCTTCGACGTCAGCCTCCTCGACGTCGGCGATGGCGTGGTCGATGTGCGGTCCACGGCGGGCGACAGCCATCTGTACGGCGACGGCTTCGACCGGCGCCTGGTGGACCACCCCGCCGACAAGTTCCAGCAGGAGAACGGCATCGACCTGCGCAAGGACCCGCACGCGCTGCAGCGGCTGTTCGAGGCTGCGGACAAGGCCAAGACCGAGCTGAACTCGGTGACCCAAACACCAGCTCGCCGGCGAGCTCAAGCTCGTCAAGGTCGACATCGACCGGTCGCCGGCCCTCGCGCAGCGGTTCCAGGTCATGGCCGTGCCGACCCTGGTCCCGCTCGATAAGGGAGCGGAGATGCCCCGCCGGGTCGGTGCCGCCCCCGCCCCGGAGCTGCGCCGCTGGGTGGAGGAGACCATCGCGGGCCGCGGCTGAGCAGTCCCGCCCACGGAAGGCGAACCCTAATGGCCACGATTCCCGACCCGCACCTGGCGATGGTGCGCCCAGTGACGCCGCGTACCCCGGGGGGCTGCGAGGAGTGCCTCATGGAGCGTTCCCCGTGGGTGCACCTGCGGCTCTGCCTCACCTGCGGGCACGTCGGCTGCTGCGACTCCTCGCCCCTCAAGCACGCCAGGCGGCACGCGGGCAGCGCCGGTCACCCCATCGTGCAGTCCTTCCAGCCGGGAGAGGACTGGCGCTGGTGCTACGTCCACGAGGCCCTGGTCTGATGAGCGGGGCCGAGCACAAGCAGAGTGCGGTCCGCGAGACACCGGACCGATACGGGGCGTTCCCGCGCCTGACGCCGGAGCAGCTCGAGGACCTGACCGCGCACGGTGAGCGCCGCAGGACCGCCGAGGGCGAGGTGCTGTACCGCGAGGGCGAGCCGTTCCGGGAGTTCCTCGCGATCCTCAGCGGGACCGTCGAGATCCTCCACGACCACGGCGGGCCCGACGAGCGCACGGTGGCGGTGCACGGACCCGGCAGGTTCCTGGGTGAACTCGGGCTGCTGGAGGGCCAGGCGGCGTTCAACACCGCCGTGGTGCGCGAGGCGGGCGAGATCCTGGCCGTACCGGTGGAGCGGCAACGCGCCCTGGTCGGCCGCGACCCCGTCCTCGGCGACCTGATCCTCCGCGCTTACCTGGGCCGCCGGTATCTGCTCATCGGACTCGGCGCCGGCTTCCGGATCCTGGGGTCGTGTTATTCACCGGACACGCTGCGGCTGCGTGAGTTCGCCGCCCGCAACCGGCTGCCCCACCGCTGGGTGGACCTGGAGAAGGACAAGGAGGCGGAGGCGCTGCTGCGTCGGTTCTCCATCCGTCCCGAGGAGACTCCGGTGGTCATCTGGAAGGGCGAGCGGGTGCTGCGCAATCCGAGCAACGCCGAACTCGCCCGGCTCATCGGGCTGCCCGCCCCCTCGCCGGAGGTCGGGCGGTGCGACGTGATGGTGGTCGGTGCGGGCCCCGCGGGACTCGCCGCCGCCGTGTACGGTGCCTCCGACGGCCTCACCACGGTCACCGTCGACGCCGTGGCCACCGGAGGCCAGGCCGGTACCTCGTCTCGCATCGAGAACTACCTTGGCTTCCCGTCGGGCATTTCCGGGGGCGAGCTCATCGAACGCGCGGTGCTCCAGGCCAACAAGTTCGGTGCCCGCCTCATGGTGCCGGCCCAGGTCAGCGGGCTCACCCCGCAGGACGACGAGTACGTCGTCACCTTCACAGACGGGTCCCGGGCCCGGGCCGGCGCCGTGGTGCTCGCCTCGGGCGTGTGGTACCGCAGGTTCGAGGTGCCCGGCATCGACCGCCTGGAGGGCACCAGCGTCTACTACGCGGCGACGGTCCACGAGGCCAGTCTCTGCCAGGCGGATCCGGTCGCCGTGGTCGGCGGCGGGAACTCCGCTGGGCAGGCGGCGCTGTTCCTCGCGAACCACGCGTCCAGGGTCCACCTCCTCGTCCGGGGCGGTGACCTCAACGCGGACATGTCGCGCTACCTGGTGGACCAGGTGGAACGGCACCCGAAGATCGAGGTGCTGCTCCACACCGAAGTCCGGGGCGTCTCCGGGGAGGAGAAGCTGGAGTCGCTGATGGTGGAGGACAACGCAAGTAGTGAGCGCCGGGAGCTGCGGGCCGCGGCGCTGTTCGTGTTCATCGGGGCCCGGCCGCGCACGGAATGGCTCAGGGGCGTGCTGGCCCTGGACGAGAAGGGCTTCGTCCTCACCGGCGCCGACGCCCAGGCGGCGGCCGACGCGACCCGGTGGGCCTCGCTCGGCCGTGGTCCGTTGCTGCTGGAGACCACCCTTCCCGGGGTCTTCGCCGCCGGCGACGTAAGGAGCGGCTCGGTCAAACGGGTGGCCTCGGCGACCGGTGAGGGTGCCATGGCGATTCGCCTCGTGCACGAGCACCGGGAGCAGACGGGCAACCTGGTCCGCACCGCGGGCCCCGAGTGGCGTCGGCCGGTGGCGGGCCAGTCCGTGTCCTGGCGCTGCCCCCCCTGACGGACCCCGTAGGCGGCCCGGCCCACCACACGCTCGTCCTCCCAGCCTGCGCCCAGCGCACCGCCGACGGTTCCCATGGACGTGATGAACCGGGCCAGGGAGAGGTAGTACCCGGCATCGGGCTGGTGCCCGAAGGCCGGGCGCAACGACTCCGGTGTGAGCAGGAACGCCGCGGTGACATGGACGAGCACGAACAGCGTGGCGTACAGGCAGGCGATGCCGATGAAATCACGGCGCCGAGGTTGAACAGGCGTGCCTGCTGCCGGGCGATCTCGTCGCGCGGACGGTCCCACAGTTCGTGGTCGACGACCAGCCAGCCGACCAGCGCGGTGATCGACAGCAGGGTGAACACCGCGTCGCGGAGCGGCCCCACGTAAAGGGTGACCCGCCAGATGTCGCTGCTGATGAGACGCCGCGGTGGCGAACACGCCAGCGAGCGCTCGGAGAGGCCGGTGAACAGCAGCCAGGGCCGGTTGACGCGGACTATCCCGCCTTGCAGCCGCAACCGCCCGCGGACGCCGGGAAGGACGTAGTGCTGTGCCTCGCTGGTGTACTGGATCCTCCCGGGTGGCAGGGCGTTGCCGGACTCCGGGATCAGCGCTCCGATCACGCCGAGGGCCGCTCCCGTCAGCCGGTGGGCGACGCCCATCAGGCTAAGCATGGGCAGCGACAGCAGCGCGATGTGCTCCGGCGGGCTGATCATGGCGATGACGGGGCGGGTGTTGTCCCGGTTGGGCAGGTCCGTCACCCTTCTTCAGCCGCTTCGCGACCTCCGTCGGCCATCCCGGATCGGCCACGAGGACGACGTCGAGCCGCGGCCGCTGGGGCTGGACAGGCGGCGCTAGGGGTGTGGTCATCCATCGCCCTGTACGCGAGGGTGCCGGTTTGTGAGTGTAGGTCGGCCCGGGGTCGCGCGCCCGCCGAGCGCGGCGCGGCCAGGAGGCGGCGGCGCGGCCGACGCGACCCGGCAGGGCGTTCCGGCTAGGCTCACACCCGTGACGTGGCTGCGGGCCTTCGGGGAGGTCGTGCGATCCGGGCTCACGATCGAGGAGACGCGGCTGGAGCCCCTGCTCGCGCTGCGCACGGCCGCTGGGGTAGCGATCGTCATCGGGCCGGCGCTGTCGCTGGTCTCCCCTGCGTACGCCGCGTCCGCCGCCCTCGGTGCCTACTCCGCGGGTGGGGCCACCTTCCAGCGCACCTGGCGTCCACGCAAGGTGATCGCGCTCGGCGCGGGCGCGGGTCTGGCGCTCAGCACCTTCGTGGGCTACCTGGCGGCGGGGCGACTCGTGACGTTCCTCCCACTGCTGGCCGTATGGGCCTTTGCCGCGGGGATGGCGTGGGCCGTCGGATCGACCGCTGGGATCGTCGCAGCGACGACGGTCGGCAGCATGCTGGTGACCATCACCCTGCCCACGAGCGTCGGGCGAGCCCTGGAGCACGCCGGGGTCATCGCGCTCGGAGGCGTGGCGCAGGCCGTGCTGATCTTGCTGTTCCCGATCCGCCGTTGGGGGGCGCATCGTGACGCGCTCGCCGACGCCCTGGCCGCCGTGGCGGACTACGCCCGCCGGCTGCGGCACGACCCGACCGCCCCCTTCGACCCGGAGCCGTTGATGACGGCGCGGGACGCGGCCGCCGTGACGCCATCACAGGCCCGCACCCGTCCCCCCGTCCTCCACGGCCCCCGGGGCCTCGCCGAGCGCATTCGGCCGGTCGTCGCCGCGCTCGCCGACCCGGACGTCGGCGCCCCGGCGGAGGGACCCGGGCGGGACCGCGCGCGGGAGTTGCTCGACGCGGCCGCCGACGTCCTGGACGCGGCCGCCCGTTCGATCCGCCGCGGCACTCCCACCGAGGTGCCGCCCGGGAGCGCGGACGTCCTGCGCGTCGACGAGGAGCACGAGGTGCTGGAGGGGCCCGCGCGGCAGGCCGCCGAGCGGCTCGTGGAACTACTCGGCGAGGCGTTGGAGATCGCCGGGAGCGGCGGCGCGCGCGGGAAGACGCCCACCCCGCCCGGCCCCGCGGGCGCCCAGTTCCTGGTGCGCCCGACAATGTTCCGGCTGCTCCCGGTCGTCGTCCGGGCGGTCCGCCGTGAGCTCCGCCGGGACTCGCCCGTGTTCCGGCACGCCGTCCGCCTGGCGGCGGTGGCCACGCTCGGCTATCTGATCGCCGCCCGGCTACCCCTGGGCCACGGCTACTGGGCGCCCATCGCCTCGGTGATGGTGATGCGGCCGGACTTCCACCGGACGTACGCGCGTGCGGTGGCCCGTCTCGCCGGGACCCTGGCGGGGGTCGCGCTCGCCACCGGGATGGTGCGGGCCCTGGCCCCGGACGCCCATGTGTTCGGCGCGCTGGCGGTGGTCTCGGCGGGCCTGTCGTACACGCTGATCCGTACCGGCTACGCCTACTCCCAGTGCTTCACTGCCGCTTACGTCGTCTTCCTGCTCGGCATGGGCGGCCAGGCATGGGAGCAGACGGTCCCGGAGCGGGTGGTGCTCACCCTGCTCGGCGGGGCCCTGGCAATGCTGGCGTACGTGGTGTTCCCCGCATGGGAGACGCCCCGGCTGCCGGGCCGGCTTGCGGACTGGCTCGCCGCCAACGGCCGCTACGCGGCCGCGGTGCTCCGCAGCTACGCCGAACCGACCCGGGAGCATCGCACCGACATGCGCAGGGCACTGCTGGCGAGCAGGGAGGCACGTGCCGCCTGGCAGGAGGCCTACGACCGGGCAAGGCGGGAACCGGTCCGCCCCAGGGGTCTGACGTCGCGCGAGGCGGAGGAGGCGCAAGAGGCGCTCAAGAGGTTCGGCCGGGCGGCGATGCTCATGGAGAGCCACGTCCCGCGGGCCGACAGCCGTTTCGTCCCCGAGGCGGAGCGGTTCGCCGAGGCCCTGGAGGCGGACACCGCGCAGGCGGCAGTCGACGTGCGCGAGCACAGGAATCCGGACTGGGGGCGCGTGGAGGAGGCGCTCCACGCGTGGGAGGGCGCCGCCGCCGGGGACCGGAGCCCGGTGGTGCGGCGCGGGGCGGAACTGCAGAAACGGGCCTTGGAGGACCTCGCGACGGCCGTGAGCCGCACACCCCTGGAACGGGACGTCGGCTCCGCTCGCGAGGAGCAGCGGGTGCGGGCGGCCGTGGCGGCGGAAGGTGACGGATCAGGACCCGCGCCCCGGGGTGGGTGACGGCGCCGGCGCCGGAGAGCGCCGCGCCTCCTGGAGCGGGAAGTAGTCTCCCGGCCGCGTCGAGCGCCGCCACCCCCGCCCTCGGCTCCCGGCGTCTGCGGCGCCGGGTGCGGCAGGCGGTGGTCGGCGCCGTCAGGCAACTGGCCGCGCAGGACGAAGAGCCGGTGGATTCCCCGGTCGTCGGCCGTCCGGCACCCGGGGAGGAGTCCAGGCGCGAGCGCCATGCGGTGCCGGGGCTGCGCGGCCACGTCCGCCTGGTCCTGGGCATGGTGCGCGCCAACCGCCCCTGGGCGGCTGTTCACGAGCCTGTACCGCGCCCTGGCGGGCGTCTTCGCCACCACGGCCGTCGGGTTAATCAACTGCACGACCTGGCAGGCCGTCACCGCTCAAGGCATCTCGCAGCTGACGCTCCTCGCCGCGCTGTCCACCCTCGCCCTCACCGGGTGGATCATCATCGACCACCGGCTGTGGGAACGCGCCCACCCGCGGCTACCATCTCGCGTCGCTGCCGGGGTGCAATCGCGCCCGCGTCGTCACCGACTGGCTCCTCGACGTGCTGCTTCCCCGTCAGGTCGTCCAACTCGGCCTGGTCCGTGGCCCCGTCGTACCGCTGGAGAACGCCGCCCCCGAACTCCCGGTGCTGCCGCACAGTCAGAGCTATGGCACCAGGCCCGCCTGAGAGCCCGCGGCAGTGAGCCGTCGTCCCACGGCGATGCCCCACGCCGAGCGCCCCGCGGCGTGAATGTGTGAGGCCGGTGTGCATGAGGCCAGGAGGGGTAGCTGAACCAATGTCCGATTTGTCCGCAGTTTTATCGCGGAGGTGAGTCGTATGACGCTGCCCGCACGACGACAGCGATCCGGAGGGCTGGCCGAACGGCGGCTCCCGGGCTGGACAAGGGACCCGCTGGCCGAGTTCGACGACCTGTTCCAGCGGATGGGACAGCTGATGGAGTCCACGGTCGGCGGAGGCGCCGCTGCGGCGGGTGTGGCTCAGTGGACGCCGCTGGCCGACATCTACGAGACGGACGACGCGTACCAGATCGAGGTGGAGCTGCCGGGGGTCAAGGCGGACGACGTCAACATCGAGGTCGCCGACCGGGAGCTGACCGTCAGCGGTGACATCAAGGTGCGCGAGCGCGAGGGTCTGCTGCGTCGCAGCACCCGGCAGGTCGGCCGGTTCGAGTTCCGCGCGGTGCTGCCCAACGAGGTGGACGCCGAGAACGTCAGTGCGAACCTGGACGGGGGTGTGCTCTACCTGACCGTCCCCAAGGCGCAGGCCGCCAAGCCCCGCCACGTCGAGATCCAGAGCGGCAAGGGCGAACAGGGCCAAGGCTGACCCGTCGGCCTCCGGCGGGGCGGGGAAAGGCAGCGGCCCAGTACGTGTCGACAGTCACGTCCCCGTCGCGCCGGAGCCATTGCATGATGGACGGGCAGGACTGTCAGCAATTCCTGCCCGAAACCCATCAAGCGGAAGCCGGCCGGCCATGAGTCAGCATGTTCACGTCCGCCTCAACCACGGCCTGGCCGTGTCCGAGGACGGCGATCTGATCGAGCAGTCCCGCTGCCGGTGCGGCGCCACCTGGACCAGGACGTTCCAGGCAGCGGAGGACGATCCCGAGCGCTGACTCTCCGAGGCGGGCATCCGAACCCGGGAGGAGGAGGCCATGCGGGCCGGACTGTTGGACCGGCTGCCCGTGGAACAACGAGACCGCCTGCGCTGCCCGCCAGCGGACGGGCACGCGGTGGACCGGCCGATGCTGGCCGTGCTCAGCGGCCGGCGGACCTTCGACGGTGGCTGGCTCTTCGAACGCAAACTGGACGGCGAACGTGCCCTCGGACTGCGCAGCCATGACCGCGTTCAGCTCCTCTCCCGCAATGGCCTGCCCCTCAATGCCACCTACCCCGAGGTCGCGGCCGCCCTGGCGGAGCAGGAGTGCTCCGACTTCACCGTGGACGGCGAGATCGTCGCATTCCGAGACGGCCGCACCGACTTCTCCCTCCTGCAACGACGGATGCAGCTCACCGACCCGCGCACGGCCCTGGCCAGCGGGGTCCCCGTCGTCTACTTCCTGTTCGACCTGCTCCGGCTGGACGGCTGCGACACCACCCGGCTGCCGCTGCGCACCCGGAAGCAGTTGCTGCGCAGCGCCTTCGAGTTCCGCGGACCGCTGCGCTTCACGCCGCACCGCAACCACGGCGGGCAGGAGCTCCTGGACCAGGCGTGCGCCCGCGGCTGGGAGGGGCTGATCGCCAAGCGCGCCGACTCGGTCTACGTCGCCAGACGGTCGTCCGACTGGCTCAAGCTCAAGTGCGCCGCCGGGCAGGAGTTCGTCATCGGCGGCTTCACCGAGCCGACCGGCAGCCGGGCCGGCTTCGGCGCGCTGTTGCTGGGCTACTACGACGGCGGGCGCCTGCGCTACGCGGGCAAGGTCGGTACCGGCTTCGACCGGGCCACCCTGCTCGACCTGCGCCGCCGCCTGGAGGCTCTGCGGCAGTCGCGTTCCCCGTTCGAGGCGGGGCCCGAGATACGGGAACGCGGCGCGCGCTGGGTGCGTCCGGAGCTGGTCGCCCAGATCGGCTTCACCGAGTTGACCAGGGACGGCAGGCTGCGGCACCCCCGCTTCCTCGGCCTCCGCTTCGACAAGAAGCCCACCGACGTGGTGCGCGAGGTGCCTGCCTCAGGCTGACGGCCGAGAGGGACGACCGACGAACACCTCGTTGCGCATAACTTTTGCCGCATATCAATTGATTTGAGTACTTTGTCCCTTCAGGGGAATGGGAGTGGGAAGAGGTGGTCACGAAGCCTGTCAGGGTCGGGGTACGGCCGGAGGAGGCCGAGATGAACGACCAGATGCGTCGGAGCATTGCCTCGTACGAGAGCTACGCCGAGGCGGAGCGGGCCGTCGACTTCCTGTCCGACCGGGGGTTTCCGGTGGACCGGGTCGCCATCATCGGCCAGGACCCGCAACTGGTGGAGCAGGTCATCGGCCGGATGGACTACGGTCGGGCCGCGCTCAACGGGGCCGCGTCCGGCGCGCTTCCCGGAGTCCTCATCGGCTGGATCTTCGGCCTCCTGAACTGGCTCGACCCGGTTGTCGGCGGGCTGGTGCTGGCGCTGTACGGGCTGATCTTCGGAGCCGTCGTGGGCGCGCTGCTCGGCATGGTGTTCGACGCCGCCCAGCGCGGACGCCGCGACTACGAGGTGCTGACGGACGCCGAGGTCGCCGACGAGGCCGCGCGGCTGCTCGCCAAGCCGTCGGACCGGGAGCACATCGCCGCCTCCTGACCTTCCCCTGCGGCCCGTCTCCGCCCGCGGCCGATCGTGAAAGGAGCTTCCTTATGGCCAAGGCAGTCGGAATCGATCTGGGCACCACCAACTCGGTGATCGCCGTGTGGGAGGGCGGCGAGGCGAGGGTCGTTCCCAACGCCGAGGGCAGCCGGACCACACCCTCGGTGGTGGCCTTCACCGACACCGGCGAACGGCTGGTGGGCCAGCTTGCCCGCCGCCAGTCGATCCTCAACCCCAAGGGAACCATCACCTCCGCCAAACGATTCGTCGGCCGCCGCTACGACGAGGTCACCGAGGAGACCAGGGCCGTGGCCTATGACGTCGTGGAGGGCGAGGGCGGAGCGGTACGGTTCAAGGTCCGCGACAGGCTGTACGCGCCGGAGGAGATCAGCGCGCTGATCCTGCGCAAGCTCGCCGATGACGCCGCGAAGTCGCTGGGCGAGCGGATCACGGAAGCCGTTATCACCGTACCGGCGTACTTCAACGACGCCCAGCGCACGGCCACCAAGGACGCTGGGCGGATCGCGGGCCTTGAGGTGCTCAGGATCATCAACGAGCCGACCGCGGCCGCGCTCGCCTACGGCCTGGACAAGCACCAGCACGAGACGGTCCTCGTCTTCGACCTCGGTGGCGGCACGTTCGACGTGAGCATCCTCGACGTCGGCGAGGGCGTGGTCGAGGTGCGGTCGACGGCCGGTGACACCCACCTCGGCGGTGACGACTTCGACCGCCGCCTGGTCGATCACTTGGCGGACAGTTTCCAGCGTGACAACGGCATCGACCTGCGCCAGGACCCGCAAGCACTGCAGCGGCTCTTCGAGGCCGCCGAGAAGGCCAAGACCGAGCTGAGCTCGGTCACCCAGACACAGGTCAGCCTGCCCTTCATCACCGCCGATGCGTCGGGCCCGAAGCACCTGACGGAGACGGTGATGCGGTCCACCTTCGAGCAGATAACCGCCGACCTCGTGGAGCGCTGTCTCGCCCCCATCGAGCAGGCGATAGCCGACGCCAAGGTCACCGACACCGACATCGACGAGGTTATCCTGGTCGGCGGTTCGACCCGGATCCCCGCGGTCCAGGCACTGGTGCGCCGACTGACCGGCGGCAAGGACCCGAACATGAGCGTCAACCCCGACGAGGTCGTGGCGGTGGGCGCGGCCGTCCAGGCCGGGGTCCTCAAGGGCGAGGTCAAGGACGTGCTGCTCCTGGACGTCACCCCGCTGTCGCTGGGCGTGGAGACCCGTGGCGGTGTCATGACGAAAATCGTCGAGCGGAACACCACGATTCCCGTCCGCCGCACCGAGGTGTTCTCGACAGCCGAGGACAACCAGCCGGCTGTCGACGTCGTGGTGCTGCAGGGCGAGCGCGAACTCGCCGCCGACAACCGGGTCCTGGGACGCTTCCAGCTGAAGGACATACGGCCCGCACCGCGCGGCGAGCCGCAGATCGAGGTCACCTTCGACATCGACGCGAACGGCATCCTGAACGTCACGGCCCGTGACAAGGACACCGGGGCCGAGCAGTCCATCACCATCAGCGACACCACCAATCTGGACCGCGGCGAGGTGGAGCGGATGGTCGAGGAGGCCGAGAAGTACCGCGGCGAGGACCTGGCCCGGCGGCAGGCCGTCGACGCCCGCAACGAACTCGACGCGGTGGCCTACCAGGTGGAACGACGCCTCTCCGAGCTGGGCGACGCGGTCCCGCAGCATGAGCGGGCCCGGGCCGGGATGCTGGTCGGCGACGCCCGGCAGGCGATCAAGGCCGAGGCGGATCTGGACCGGGTGCGCGGCCTGACCACCGAGCTCCAGCAGATCTACCACTCCCTGGCCGGCCGGCAGGCAGGCGCTGCCGCCTCCGCGGAGGGCGCGCCCGGCCCGAGCGGCTCCGAGGCAGCGGGCGGCACCAGGACCGGCGGTCCCGGCGGTGACGACGACGTCATCGACGCCGAGTTCGACAAGAGCTGAGGCACCCATGACCAGCCGGCACGAACCACAACCGCCTCCCACCCACAAGCACGCGGCGACCGCACCGCCGGAGCCGCAGGCCGCCCCGGACGCCCCGAAGACTGCGGAAGCGCAGGAGAAGACCCCCGGGACTCCGAGGGCCACGAGCGCCCCGGACGAGTACACCGAGGCACTCGAAGAGGTCCAGGACCGCTGGCGCCGGGCTCTGGCCGACCTGGACAACCTGCGCAAACGGCATGCCCGGGAGCTGGAGCACGAGCGGCAGACCGAGCGTGCCCGCGTGCTGGCGGCACTGCTGCCCGTGGTCGACAACCTGGAGCTCGCCCTCGCACACGCCGAGGCCGACCCTGATTCCATCGTCGAAGGGATCAAGGCGGTGCGGGACCAGGCCGTCGAGATACTGAACCGGCTCGGCTATCCACGCCAGGAGGAGACCGGCATCCCGTTCGACCCCTTCAAGCACGAGGTGGTCCGCGTCGTCGAGGACCCGCACACCGAGCCGGGCACGGTCGTCGGAGTGCAGCGCCCCGGCTATGGCAGTCCGGAGCGCCAGCTGCGTCCGATGGCCGTCACGGTGAGCAAGCCGCGGGAGTGACCGCCGATGGCACGGGACTTCTACGAGGTGCTGGGCGTGCCGCGCACCGCGAGTGCCGACGAGATCCAGCAAGCGTTCCGCAAGCTTGCCCGCCGCTACCACCCCGACGTCAACAAGGACCCCGCGGCCGAGGAACGCTTCAAAGAGCTCAACGAGGCGTACAGCGTGCTGTCCGACCCCGGGCAGCGGGCCCGCTACGACCGCTTCGGGCCGGATTTCCGGCAGATCCCCGAGGACTACGACGAGCGGGTCGCCGCGGCCGCAGGCGCCGGGCGCGGCGGATGGCCGGGCGGTGTCGGTGGCGGACGGGTCCGGTACGCGAGGGACACCGCGGAGGGCTTCGGAGGCTTCGGGGGCGCCGGCGTCAGCTTCGAGGACCTGTTCGGCGACCTGTTCGGTGCGGGCGGCGCGCCCGACCGGGTGGCGGGCGCGGACCAGGAGGCCGAGCTGCACCTGTCCGTCGAGGAGGCCTATCGGGGCGGCCGCCGCAGCGTCACCCTCGCCGGTCCCGGCGGGCCGCGCACGTACGACGTGACCATTCCGCGCGGCGTGACCGACGGGCAGCGGATCCGGTTGGCCGGTCAGGGCGGCCGGGGCAGCGGCGGCGCCACGGCGGGCGATCTGTACCTGCGGGTGCGGATCGAGCCGAATCCGCTGTTCCGGCTGGATGGCAGGGACATCCATGTGACTCTTCCCGTCGCGCCCTGGGAGGCGGCGCTCGGCGCGACCGTGCCCGTACCCACCCCGGGCGGCACCGCCAAGGTCACCGTGCCCGCCGGTTCGTCCAGCGGGCGCAAGCTGCGGCTGCGCGGCGAGGGCATGCCCAATCCCCGTGGCGCGCCGGGCGACCTGTACGCGGAGGTGCGGATCATGGTGCCGCCCAGACTCAGCGACCGGGAACGCGAGCTGTTCGCCGAACTGGCCGCCGCCTCCTCCTTCGACCCCAGGAGGCAACGATGACCGTCCGCCCCCGGCAGGCACCGTCGCCGACGCGCTACCCCCTGGCGCCGACACCCCGTATCAGCCTGGACACCGTCGCCCGGCGCTCGGGGCTCCATCCCGAACTGGTCCGGCGGTTCGTCGCGCTCGGCCTGGTGGACGCGGACCGCGACGCCCACGGCCAGCTGCGGTTCGACCGTACGGCACCGGCGCGGCTCGCCCGTATCCAGCGGCTGCGGGCCGGGCTCTGCCTGAACTACGCCTCGATCGGCCTGGTTCTCGACCTGCTCGACCGCATCAGCCTGCTCGAAGCCGCACTGCGGCGCAGCGGGGCTAGGAGTGATCTACCGCCATGGACATGAACCGCCTGACCCAGAAATCGCAGGAGGCCCTTCAGGAGGCCCAGACCCTCGCGGTCCGCCTCGGGCAGACCGAGGTCGACGGCGAGCACCTGCTGCTCGCTCTCCTCGACCAGCCCGACGGCCTGGTGCCGCGCCTGCTCGACCAGGCGGGAGCCGGCACCGCGGCCCTGCGCGAGGCCGTGCGCGCCGAGCTGTCACGCAGGCCCAAGGTGACCGGCCCCGGCGCCGCGCCGGGACAGGTGTTCGTCACCCAGCGGCTGGCGAGGCTGCTGGACACAGCCGAGCAGGAGGCGAAGCGGCTCAAGGACGAGTACGTGTCGGTGGAGCACCTCGTCCTCGCACTCGCCGATGAGGGCCCCTCCACGGCCGCGGGACGCCTGCTGAAGGAGCACGGCGTCACCAAGGAGGCGTTCCTCAGTGCGCTCACCCGGGTGCGCGGCAGCCAGCGGGTCACCTCGGCGACGCCGGAGGCCGCGTACGAGGCCCTGGAGAAGTACGGCCGCGACCTGGTCGCCGAGGCCCGCGACGGCAAGCTCGACCCCGTGATCGGCCGGGACGCCGAGATCCGCCGGATCGTGCAGATCCTCAGCCGCAAGACCAAGAACAACCCCGTGCTCATCGGCGACCCGGGCGTCGGCAAGACCGCCATCGTCGAGGGGCTCGCGCAGCGCATCGTACGCGGCGACGTGCCCGAGGGGCTGCGCGACAAGACCATCTTCGCCCTGGACATGGGCTCCCTGGTCGCGGGCGCCAAGTACCGAGGCGAGTTCGAGGAGCGGCTCAAGGCCGTCCTCGGCGAGGTCAAGGCAGCCGCCGGGCGGATCCTGCTCTTCGTCGACGAACTGCACACCGTGGTCGGCGCGGGCGCCGCCGAAGGCGCCATGGACGCCGGCAACATGCTCAAGCCCATGCTGGCCCGCGGCGAGCTGCACATGATCGGCGCCACCACCCTGGACGAGTACCGCAAGCGGGTCGAGACGGACGCGGCGCTGGAACGCCGCTTCCAGCAGGTGCTGGTGGACGAGCCGGGCGTGGAGGACACCATCTCCATTCTGCGCGGGCTCCGCGAACGCCTGGAGGTCTTCCACGGCGTGAGGATCCAGGACACCGCGCTGGTCGCGGCAGCGACCCTCAGCCACCGCTACATCTCCGACCGGTTCCTCCCCGACAAGGCCATCGACCTGGTGGACGAGGCGTGCGCCCGGCTGCGTACCGAGATCGACTCGATGCCGGCGGAGTTGGACGAGATCAGCCGCCGGGTGACCCGGCTGGAGATCGAGGAGGCGGCGCTGGCCAAGGAGACCGACCCGGCGAGCCGCTCCCGGCTGGAGGAGCTGCGCCGCGAACTGGCAGACCTGCGCGCCGAGGCCGACGCGATGCACGCCCAGTGGGAGGCCGAACGCCAGGCCATCCGCCGGGTCCAGGATCTGCGGCAGGAGCTGGAGCAGGTACGCCACCAGGCCGACGAGGCCGAGCGGAGCTACGACCTCAACCGGGCCGCCGAGCTGCGGTACGGCAGACTCGCCGACCTGGAACGCCGGCTGGCCTCCGAGGAGGAGCAGCTGGCCGCGAAGCAGGGCGAGCACCGGCTGCTGCGCGAGGTGGTCACCGAGGAGGAGATCGCCGAGATCGTCGCCGCCTGGACCGGCATCCCCGTCTCCCGCCTCAAGGAGGGCGAACGCGAGAAGCTGCTGCGGCTGGACGAGATCCTGCGCGAGCGGGTGATCGGCCAGGAGGAGGCCGTCAAGCTGGTCTCCGACGCCATCATCCGGGCCCGTTCCGGCATCCGCGACCCACGCCGTCCCATCGGGTCGTTCATCTTCCTCGGCCCCACCGGGGTCGGCAAGACCGAGCTGGCCAAGACCCTCGCCGCGGCGCTCTTCGACTCGGAGGAGAGCCTGATCCGTCTCGACATGAGCGAGTACCAGGAACGGCACACCGTCAGCAGGCTGCTCGGCGCGCCGCCCGGATACGTCGGCTACGAGGAGGGCGGACAGCTCACCGAGGCGGTACGCCGCAAGCCCTACTCGGTGATCCTCTTCGACGAGGTCGAGAAGGCGCACACGGACGTGTTCAACACCCTGCTGCAGATCCTGGACGACGGACACATCACCGACGCCCAGGGCCGCCGGGTGGACTTCCGCAACACCGTCATCATCATGACCTCCAACATCGGCTCCACCCACCTGCTCGACGGCGTCACCCCCGAAGGCGAGATCACCTCCGAGGCCCGGGCCCTGGTGATAAGTGAACTGCGCGGCCACTTCCGCCCGGAGTTCCTCAACCGCGTCGACGACATCGTGCTGTTCAAGCCCCTCGTCCTGAAGCAGATCGAGCGGATAGTGGAGCTCCAGTTCGACGAGCTGCGCCGCCGTCTCGCCGAGCGCCGGATCACCGTCGAACTCACCGAGAACGCCCGCCAGGTCATCGCCCAGCAGGGCTTCGACCCCGTCTACGGTGCACGGCCGCTGCGCCGCTACATCTCCCATGAGGTCGAGACCCTCATCGGCCGGGCCATGCTGCGCGGCGACGTCCAGGACGGAACCGCGATCCACGTCGACGCCAAGAGCGGCGAGCTGTTTGTCAGCTATGACCATCCCGAGGCGCGCGAGACGCCGAAGGCGGCGTGACAGCAATGCCGACAATGCCGAGGCAACACCAGGGGCAACCGCAGCGGCAGACCGTCACCTGCCCCAACTGCGGGCGCACGAACCGCGTCCGTGCGGCCGCCGAGGGGTGGCCCCGCTGCGGCAACTGCAAGGCCCCGCTTCCGTGGATCGCCGACGCGGGCGACGACGACTTCGCCGAGATCGCCGAGCAGGCGGCCCCGTACGTCGTCGTCGACCTCTGGGCCCCCTGGTGCGGTCCCTGCCTGATGGTCAGCCCCGCACTCGAACAGGTCGCCCGCGAACTGGCCGGACAGATCAAACTCGTCAAGGTCGACATCGACCGATCACCCGAGCTGGCGAGGCGATTCGAAGTACAGGCGGTGCCCACATTGCTGGTCCTCCACAAGGGGGAGGTCATCGCCCGGCAGACCGGTGCCGCACCCGCGCACCTCCTGCGCCCGTGGGTCGAGGGGACCATCGCCGGACACCGACCCGGCCAGTCACCGGAAGGGTGATCACCAGGACCCGGCTCTGCCTGACCTGCGGCCACGTCGGCTGCTGCAACTCCTCGCCGCTCAAGCACGCTCGTCACTACGCCGGGACCGGCGGGCATCCGATCCTGACGCCGACGGAGCCCGGTGAGCACTGGCGCTGTGTTCCCGCGACCCTGAACGGACGGCGCCCCGCTGGGGCGTGGATCGGGGTGGGGTACTACGCGACCATCAACCGGCAAGTTCTGGACGGCAGTTGGCGCGGCCGTTACTCCACTGCCGGACCGAGCAAGGGGGAGTGCCATGCGATGCCGGGGAAATCGAGTACGGGCCTTACCGGGTTATCGGGGCTACGGTGGGAGGGCTTGTTCGGTCCAGACGGTCTTGCCGTCGGGGGTGTAGCGGGTGCCCCAGTTCTGGGCGAGTTGGGCGACGATGAACAGGCCGCGTCCGCCTTCGTCGGTCGTCCTGGCGTGGCGCAAGCGCGGTGCGCAGGTGGAATTGGTGTCGTGGACCTCGCAGGTGAGGGTGCGTTCCTTGATGAGGCGTAGTTTGAGGGGTGGGGTGCCGTAGCGGATGGCGTTGGTGACGAGCTCGCAGACGATCAGTTCGGTGGCGTAGGTAGTTTCCTCATCCACGCCCCAGGCGGTGAGTTGGCGTTGGGTGTGGGTGCGAGCGGTGGCGGCTGCTGTGGGGTGGTGGTCGAGATGCCAGGTGGCGATGTGGTCGGTGGGGAAGGTGTGGGTGCGGGCGAGGAGGAGGATGGCGTCGCCGGGGCGGGTGTCGCTGTGTAGCCGGTAGAGGGCGTCATCGCACAGGCCTTGGAGGGGGCGGTGGGGGTCGGCCAGCACCTGCCGGAGGGGACTGGGGTCGCCTGGGGTGCCGGACGGGGGGGGTGGGAAGGAGGGAGGTGGTGTAGAAGGCGAGGATGCTGCCGTCGGCGACTGCGACGGTAGCGGTGTCGAAGGGTGGTCCTTCGGCGCTGCCCAGGGGAGGTCCGGTGGGCAGGTCGGGGATCTCGGTGGTGCCGTCGGGGTGGGCGATGACGGGTGCGGGGTGGCCGGCCCGGGCGATGACGCACGTGCGGGCGATGGAGTCGTAGACGGCATGCACGCAACTAGCGGTGAGCGCCTCCCGGTGCAGCGGGTCGCCGGGCGGGAGAGCGGCGCGTTCGTGGGCCAGGAGTATTGCCGTGTCGTTGAGGCGTGCGAGGAGCTCGTCGGGTTCCAGGTCGAGTGCGGCCAGGGAGCGAATGACGGTCCGTAGCCGTCCCATGGTGGTGGCGGCGTGGATGCCCTGGCCTGCGACATCGCCGACCACCAGGGCGGTGCGGGCACTGGACAGGGCGAAGGTGTCGAACCAGCCACCTCCGCCCTCATCGCCGGACACGTGCAGGTGGGCGGTTTCCACGCTGCTCTGTGCGGAAGGGCACGGAGGCAACAGGTGGCGCTGAAGGGTTGCGGCGATGGTGTGCTCGCGGCTGTAGCGGCGGGCGTTGTCGATACACAGGGCGGTGTGGGCAGCCAACTCGAGGGCGAGGGCGACTTCCTTTTCGTCGAAGGGTTCGGCCTGTTGGGTGCGGTAGAGGCTCACCAGTCCGAGCAGGGTGCCGCGCAGAGCCAGGGGGGCGGCGAGGAGTGTGCGGGCACCGGATGCGCGGACCGCCTCGGCGCGTTCGGGATCGGCTGCCAGCCAGGTCGTGTCGGGGCCCAGGACGACGAGGCGGGGCTTGAGGTCGGCCAGGGCCTGGGCGTAAGGGGTCGGGAACGGCAGGCTGCGCACGTCGCCCACCGGATGTGCCTGGAGCTGCTGCTCGCCGCCGCTGTGGCGGAAAGCGGCACGGCGCAGCGGCACATCCCGGCCGAGGGGGCCGAGCGGGGGTTCCTCGCCGCGCACCACAGAGTCCAGGACTTCCACCACCGCGATGTCGGCGAAGCCCGGCACGAGGGCTTCCACCAGTTCCTGGCAGGTGGCCATCACGTCGAGGGTCTGTCCCACCCGCTTGCACACCGCGCCGAGGACGCGCAGACGGGCACGCGTCTTTTCGCGTTCGGTGACGTCGTCCACCGCTGCCGCCACCCCTAGGACCGCCCCCTGCGGGTCCTGAAGGCGGAACGCCGAGATCCCGGCCATGTACGTTCGTCCCGGGTCGTTCTTGGGATGCACGCGCACCACACGCTCCGGCGCGGGCAGGCCGCTGTCCAGCACACCCTGCAGCATCTCCTCCACCTCGTCGGGAGCGGATAGACCGTACACATCGGTCAGGGGACGCCCCAGGATCTGTTCAGCGGGCACGCCGCACATTGCCTGCGCGGCGATGTTGGCCGACTCGATCCGCAGCTCCTTGTCCAGGACGTGCAGGCCTACCGGTACGTGGGTGAACAGGGCTTCCAGCACCGCGGCCCCCACACCGGGCGAGGTGCCCTCATTCGCTGGCGCCTGGAAGACAGCCCAGGCCACAGAGCCGTCCTGGCGCAGCACCGGCCGCACCCGCAGGTCGACGTCGACCGAGCGGCCGTCCCCGCGGTGAAGCGCCACCTCACCACGGCCCGACTCCGCACAGTGGCCAGACATCGCCGCGGTGCGGGTGACCAGGTGTGTCGCCAACCGCCCGACTACCCCGTCCGCCGCACGCCCCAGCAGCTCCTCCGCCTCGCGGCTCCACTGCAGCACCACGCCCTCGCCGTCCACGACCATCAGCGGAGCATCGCCGGCCACGGCAACCACCTCCATCATCCAGCCTGACCCTGTGCCGCTCGAAAGTCATAGCTGCCACGTCCTGGGTTCCGCAGAAGTGGGTGGGGTCTAGGGCTCGAATTGTCGGGCTGACCTGCAGGAATGCATGCTGGAGCGTCGCCGGGGCGTGTGCCTAGGCGGTTGCGTTGCCGCGGGTGGGTGGGGGTGTGACCTCGAGGAACCGTTGCAAGGCGGGGATGTCCAAGGCAGCGAGGATCGCGTGCTGGGCCTTGGTGATCTCGGTGCACTGGCGGAACGTCCCGGCGGGGCCGGTGAAGGTGCCAACGTGCAGGCGCTCGAGCTGGCGGCGGAGGTTGGACCAGGTGTCGTGGCAGGTGGTCTCGATAATGCGGATCAGCAATACCTGCTTCACGCGCTGCGCGAGTTCGAATCGTTCTGCTACGGGCACCGGCCCCGCCGGGTCCTGAATCAGGCCGCCCCGCTTCGACCACTACCCAAACCGATCACCGAAACAGGGGAGATCAGGAACCTGCAGGTCTGTCGGCAAGAGCGACTCGGCGGAGGGCGCCCGCGCGGCGCGGCAGTACGAACAACTGCGGCAGGCCGCCGTCCACGGCGGCCACCGTCACGGCCTCGGCCTGCGGCAAGGCCGGCATTACGAAGGGCACCGGACCCCACGCCTTGCGGCACCACTACGCCAGCCTGCTCATCAAGCACGGCGAGTCCGTCAAGACCGTCTCCGAGCGCCTCGGCCACACCAACGCGGCCATGACGCTCAACATCTACACCCACCTGTGGCCCGACTCTGAGGAGCGGACCCGGGCCGCCGTCGACAAGGCGTACGCGGACAGCCCCGACGAGGGCGACCCGCAGGCTCAAGAGGCGGCGTAGCAACTCTCCCGCGCTGACTCCGCGTCAGCGCGCTTGCGGACTCGGTGCGGACCGCTAAGCCCGCCCGACCCCCTCCGCCGCAGGTCAGACCGCCCTCCGCGAGATCAACTAGACGTTGAAGCGGAATATCCAGTGCAGAGCTGCGACCTGCACAAACGTCGTCTTGAAGGGGTCCGTCCCAGCACGATCCCAGCACGGGAGGTACATCCC
>NZ_RJVR01000328.1 GCF_003999195.1 Streptomyces soli | reverse complement strand
CTGCGGGCGGCGCGGCGGCCGCCGCGGGCGCCAGTACGCCGCTCAAGGTCGGCATCGCGGCGGGCGTCGTCGTGGCCGCGGCGGGCGTGGCGCTGGCCATCGCCCTGACCGGGGGCCACGACAAGGCACCGGTGAAGGCACAGCCCAAGCCCTCGCCCGTCGTCGAGGCGCCGACCGCGCCCGCGCCCTCGAAGAAGCCGAGGCCCTCGCCCAGCCCGGCGCCGGTGCGGCAGGCCGCGCCGTCGCCCACCCCGACGCCAACTCCGAGCCCGACGCCGACGCCGACGAAGAAGGCGCCCTCCACTCCGTCGCCGACGCCCACCAAGAAGCCGAGCCCCACCCCCACGCCCACCCCGACCCCGGCGCCCGAGGTCTACCAGGTCAACCAGCTCGGCTACGCCCCGCTCGGCTACGCCACCGAGCCCACGATCCGTACCGGCGACTGGGTCTGGCAGCGCCGGAGCCTCGGCATCGGCGGCACGACGTACGACTACGGGGTCACCGTCTCCACCCCGTCCTCGGTGACCATCGACCTCAATCGCTCGTGCACCTCGTACGACGCTCTGGTGGGCATCGACGACCTCGCCCTCGGCCTGGGCTCGGCCCGCTTCTCCGTCTACGGGGACGACACCCGCCTGTGGCAGTCGGGCGTCATCCGCGGCGGCGACGCGGCAGTGCCGGTGCACGCGTCGCTCGCCGGCCGCGCGACCCTCCGGCTGGTCGTCGAGGCCACCGACGCCTGGCAGCCCGTGAACATCGCCGCCTGGGCCACGTCCCGGATCAGCTGCGCCTAGCGCCTGCGGTTCAGCCCGTCGCGGGCACCTCGCAGGCGCCGTCCGCGTCGCAGGCCTCGGCGGCGGCCGGCGCGGCGGCGCCCGTTTCCTTGGCCACCTGCTCGAGGACGCTCAGGAAGGTCGAGGATTCCTGGCCGCCCTGGACGGCCCACTGGCCCTCGAAGACGAAGGTGGGGACGGCGGTGATGCCGTACTCACCCCGTACGAAATGGATCTCGGCGCTCGCGCCGTACGCCTGCGCCCGCAGCCAGCGGTCGCCGGTGCGTTCGCTGAGGGCCTGCAGCTCCGGCAAGTCGGCGTCGGCGCGCGCCATGCCGCCGGGGGTGTCGACGAGGGTGTGGGTACGGAAGAGCAACGCGCTCGCCAGCGCCCAGTCGTCGCCGTACGCACGGCAGTTGTCGACGACCGCGTCCATGTTCTCGCGGACCATGGCGAACTCACCGACGATGAAGCCGACGAACGGCCACAGCAGGCCCGGGAATCGGGCGGCTTTGCGGGCCTGTGGCCGGGTTGTGCCAGCTCCCCCAGCTGGACGCTGGGTGGGGGTACCCCCGGCGGGGACCCCACCTCGCTTCGCTCGCCTTGCGGAACGTTCTCCCACCACCCGGTAGAACCAGCCCGTCCGGCGTTTGAGGACCGCGGTCTGGGGCGGGAGCCCCAGCGGTGCGGGGCAGCAGTCCCTTGCCCTGTGAGCGCCGCAGGCTATCGGCGGCGGGAGTCGGGGTGGTCGTCGTCGTGGGGGCCCAGGAGTTCGTCGGCGAGGGAGGGGAGGTCGTCGAGGGGGGTTTCCTCGGCCCAGGAGGGGCGGGGGCGGCGGGTGGAGGGCTGGGCGGCGGGGAGTTCGCGGGTGCGCTCGTTCTCGGGCTCGGCGGGGCGGAAGAAGTCGGACGGCACGCGGTCGGTGGGGCCGTCGTCCGCCTTGGGCAGGACGGCGGTCTCGTCGGCGTCCGGACCGGACGTGTCCCGTACGGGCGGCAGCACCGCGGTCTCCTCGTTCGGGGAAACCGGCGGCACCGCGGGCAGGACAGCCGTCTCAGCGGCGTCCGGCGTGGGGACCTCGATGGTCTCGGTCGGGTCCTCGAGGCGCGGCACCTCGACGGTGCGGGTGGCTTCGCCACGCGGCACCTCGACGGTGCGGGTGGCTTCGCCCGCCTCGGCGGCCTCGAGGCGGGCCTGCTCGGCGCGGAGCAAAGCCTCCTCGGCCTTGCGCTGCTTCTCCAGGCGCCGTTCCTCCGCCTCGGCGCGGAGGCGGGCCTCTTCCTCCTTCTGGCGGCGGAGCCGTGCCTGCTCCTCCTCATAGGCCCGCTCCTGGGCCTCGCGGCGCAGGCGCTCCTCCTCGGCCAGGCGGCGGGCTTCCTCGGCCCGCTTACGGGCCTCCTCGGCCTCACGTTCCTCCACCTCGCGGCGGGCGGCCTCCTCTATGAGGCGCTTGCGCTCGGCTTCCTCCGCGCGAAGCTTCCCGAGTTGGGCCTGGCGCTCGCGCTCCAGCCGCTCTTCCTCGGCCTTGCGGGCGGCTTCCTCCTCCGCCAGGCGCCGGGCCTCCTCTTCCGCCGCGCGGCGGGCCTCCTCGCGGGCCTCGATCTCCTTCTCGGAGAGCGGGAGCACCTGGTCGAGCCGGTGGCGTACGACCGTGGTCACCGCCTCCGGCTCCTGGCCGGCGTCCACAACCAGGTAGCGGGCCGGGTCGGCCGCGGCGAGGGTGAGGAAGCCGGACCGTACGCGCTGGTGGAACTCGGCGGGCTCGGACTCGAGCCGGTCGGGGGCCTCGGTGAAGCGCTCGCGGGCGGTCTCGGGGGCGACGTCGAGCAGGACCGTCAGATGCGGTACGAGACCGTCGGTGGCCCAGCGCGAGATGCGGGCGACCTCGGTCGGGGCGAGGTCGCGGCCGGCGCCCTGGTAGGCGACGGAGGAGTCGATGTAGCGGTCGGAGATGACGACCGCGCCGCGTTCGAGGGCGGGGCGTACGACGGAGTCGACGTGCTCGGCACGGTCGGCGGCGTACAGCAACGCCTCGGCTCGGGGCGAGAGCCCGGCGCCCGACACGTCGAGGAGGATCGACCGCAGACGCTTGCCGACGGCGGTCGCGCCGGGCTCGCGGGTGACGACGACCTCGTGGCCCTTGTCGCGGATCCAGTTCGCCAACGCCTCGACCTGAGTGGACTTCCCGGCGCCGTCGCCGCCCTCGAGGGCGATGAAGAAGCCGGTGGAGGCCGGGACCTGGGCCGGGTCGCCGCCGCGCAGCGCCTCGCGCAGGTCCCGGCGGAGGGGGACGCCCTGGCGGTCGTCGGTCTTGCCCAGCACGAGCGCGGCGACCGGCAGCAGCAGCGCGCCGAGCAGCATCAGCGCGTACGCGGCTCCGCCGTGATCGAAGGTGAAGGAACCGTTCGCCAGACGATGCCGGCCGATCACCCCGGCGAGCAGCGGCGCGGCGACGGCGGCGATGGCCAGGAAGACCCTGACCACGGCGTGCAGATGCTCGGTGGTCCGGGCCCGGCGGGGCTCCTCGGCCTCCTGGTCGATGAGGGTGTGGCCGGTGTTGGCGGTGATACCGGAGGCGGTCCCGGCGAGGAACGCCAGCAACAGCACGGTCGTCGGGTCCGGCACGACCCCGGCCAGCAACAGCGCCAGCCCGGTCACGGCGATCGCGAGCGCGAACAGCCGGCGCCGCGACAGCCCCGGCAGGGTGCGCGGGGCGATCCGGATACCCAGCACGGGCCCTGCGGTGAGGGCCAGCACGAGCAGCCCGTAACCCACCGGGCCGCCGCCGAGGTCCGAGGCATGCAGCACCGCGAGCGCGACAGCGGCGGCCACCGCCCCCGCGACGGCCGCCGTGGCGAGCACCAGCAGCGGCACGGCCCCGGTGCGGCCGCGCTCGGGCGCGCCGTGCGCGTCCTTGGGCAGCCGCAGGCCCTCCAGCGGCGAACGCGGGCGGACAGCGGCCGAGTTGGGCAGTTCGAGGAAGTACAGGACCGCGATGGACGACGAGAACAGCCCCGCCGCCACGTACGACGCCAACGCCACCTGATGCGCGCCGAACCAGCCGATGCCGACGGCCAGCAGATTCCCTACCAGGGTGACCGCGACCAGCGCCAGCGCGGCGATCGGCAGCGCCACGAATCCCGTACGCAGGTCCAGGCGCCGCAGCGCGTCCAGGTGGTCCGGTGCCGGGCGCACCACCCCGTCGCCCGGCGCGGGCACGGGCAGCAGGGCGGGGGCGGCGCCGTCCTTGGCGACCGTCCAGAGGCGTTCGGCGACGCCGGTGACGAAGACGGTGATCAGCAGCCAGGCAACGGCGGTGTCCGGCACCAAGTCGATCCACAGCGGCGCCACGATCAGCAGCGCCAGGCGTACAGCGTCGGCGCCGATCATCGTCCAACGGCGGTCGAGGACGCCGTCCGGAGCCGTCAGCGCGCTCAGCGGGCCCAGCAGGACCGCGCCGAACAGCAGCGTCGCGAGCAGCCGCGCCCCGAACACGGCGGCGACGGCGAATGCCGCGCCACGATAGCCCCCGCCGAACGGCTGCGCCGCGACCGTGGCCTGGACCGTCAGCGCGACGAGCGTCAGCAGCCCCAGGCGATCGGCGACCGTGCCCGTGAAGTGGGCGCCCCACAGCTTCCGCAACGGCGGGATCTTCAACAGTGCCCCGACCGCCCGCTCCCGCGAGTCCGCAGCGAGATCACCCGCGAAGGCGTCAGCCACGTCTGTCACGTGGGTCACATCTGTGGTCGGCTGCTGTTGCTCGTGCTCGGCCGGCTGCTCCGATCGCGTCATTCCGCAAGCCTATCCGGAGCCGGTGCGTCCCAAGCGCCCCGCCCGAACATACAGCCGGGGCCCAATCCCCAACGCGCCCCTCGCACCGCTCGGCCCCGGGGAGCCTCCCCGGCTTCGGGCCACTGCGCCGGGCTCCCCCCCAGACTCCGTCTGGGGGGGTCCTCCCCCAGCCTGGCGGCTGGGTGGGGGTCCCCCCGGCCGAAGGCTGGGGGAGAGTGCCCCCCTCCGCCGGGCCGGGGCTCCGCCGCGCCCCCCGGGGTGGGTGGTTGCGGTCCGTTAGCGGCTGCGGGCTCGTGGGACGGGTAGTTCCCCCGCCCCTTCCCGAAACCAGGAGCGCTGCCCCTGACCCCGGACGCGTGCATTGTCCGGTGCCGGTCCGTGGCCGGATTGTGCCAGCTCCCCCACCCAAACGAAGGTTTGAGGGAGAGCCCCCAGCGGGTCCGCCAGCCCCTCGGGCTAGTCGACGGACTTCGTGGCTGAGGCCGAGGACGCCTTCTTGGCGGCGGCGGTCTTCTTGACTGCGGCGGTGGTCGTTTTCTTGGCGGCGGTCTTCTTGGCGGCAGCCTTCTTCGCGGGGGCCTTCTTGGCGGCAGCCTTCTTCTTGACGGGGGCCTTGGCGCGCTTCTCGGCGAGGAGTTCGTAGCCGCGTTCGGGGGTGATCTCCTCGACGCTGTCGCCGGTGCGCAGGGTGGCGTTGGTTTCGCCGTCGGTGACGTACGGGCCGAAGCGGCCGTCCTTGACGACGACGGGGCGCTCACTGACCGGGTCGGTGCCGAGTTCCTTCAGGGGCGGCTTGGCCGCCGCGCGGCCGCGGGCCTTGGGCTGGGCGTAGATGGCGAGGGCTTCGTCGAGGGCGATGGTGAAGAGCTGGTCCTCGGTCTCGAGGGAGCGCGAGTCGGTGCCCTTTTTCAGGTACGGGCCGTAGCGGCCGTTCTGGGCGGTGATCTCGGTGCCGGACTCGGGGTCGACGCCGACGACGCGGGGCAGCGACATCAGTCGCAGCGCGTCTTCGAGGGTCACCGTGTCGAGTGACATGGACTTGAAGAGCGAGGCGGTACGCGGCTTGACCGCGTTCTTGCCGGTCTTCGGGGTGCCCTCGGGGAGGATCTCGGTGACGTACGGACCGTAGCGGCCGTCCTTGGCCACGATCTGGCGGCCGGTTTCGGGGTCGGTGCCGAGCTCGAAGTCGCCGCTGGGCTTGGCGAGGAACTCCTCGGCGAGCTCGACGGTGAGCTCGTCCGGGGGGAGGTCGTCGGGGACGTCGGCGCGCTGGCCGGGCTCGCCCTCGACCTCGGACGGCTTCTCGACATACGGGCCGTAGCGGCCGACGCGGAGCATGATGCCGCCGGTGCCGACAGGGAAGGAGGAGACCTCGCGGGCGTCGATGGCGCCGAGGTCCTCGACGAGCTCCTTGAGGCCGCCGAGGTGGTCGCCGTCACCGTTGCCGGCGTCGGCGGCGGAGCCCTCGGCACCGTGCTCGGAGCCGAAGTAGAAGCGGCGGAGCCACGGCACGGCACGGGCCTCGCCGCGCGCGATGCGGTCGAGGTCGTCCTCCATCTTGGCGGTGAAGTCGTAGTCGACCAGGCGCCCGAAGTGCTTCTCGAGCAGCCCGACGACGGCGAAGCTCAGGAAGGACGGGACGAGGGCCGTGCCCTTCTTGAAGACGTAGCCGCGGTCGAGAATCGTCCCGATGATCGACGCGTACGTCGACGGGCGGCCGATCTCCCGCTCCTCCAGCTCCTTGACCAGCGACGCCTCGGTGTAGCGGGCGGGCGGCTTGGTGGCGTGGCCGTCGGCGGTGATCTCCTCGGCCGTGAGCGCGTCACCCTCGCTGACCTGCGGCAGGCGGCGCTCGCGGTCGTCGAGCTCGGCGTTCGGGTCGTCGGCGCCTTCGACGTAGGCCTTCATGAAGCCGTGGAAGGTGATGATCTTGCCGGAGGCCGAGAACTCGGCGTCACGGCCGTCCGACGCCCGGCCGCCGACCTTCACGGTCACCGACTGGCCGACGGCGTCCTTCATCTGCGAGGCGACCGTACGCATCCAGATCAGCTCGTAGAGCCGGTACTGGTCGCCGGTGAGGCCGGTCTCGGCGGGGGTGCGGAAGCGGTCGCCGGAGGGGCGGATCGCCTCGTGCGCCTCCTGGGCGTTCTTGACCTTGCCGGTGTACACGCGCGGCTTGTCGGGCAGGTACTCGGCGCCGTACAGCTGCGTGACCTGCGCGCGGGCAGCGGTGATGGCCGTCTCGGACAGGGTCGTGGAGTCCGTACGCATGTAGGTGATGAAGCCGTTCTCGTACAGCTTCTGGGCGACCTGCATGGTGGCCTTCGCGCCGAAGCCGAGCTTGCGCGAGGCCTCCTGCTGGAGGGTCGTCGTACGGAACGGCGCGTACGGCGAGCGGCGGTACGGCTTGGACTCGACGGACCGCACCGCGAAGGACGCGTCGGCGAGGGCAGCGGCCAGGGTGCGCGCGGCGGACTCGTCGAGGTGGAGGACGGTGGCGCCGTCCTTCAGCTGCCCGGTCGTCGCGTCGAAGTCGCGGCCCTGGGCGACACGGCGGCCGTCGACGGTGGTCAGCTTGGCGGCGAAGGTGCCGGGGTCGGACGCTCCCCCGCTCTCGGCTTCGCTCGAGCGCAGGGACCCCCATCCGGTACGACCGGTGGAGAAGGTGCCGGAGAGGTCCCAGTACTCGGCGGAGCGGAAGGCGATACGCTCGCGCTCCCGCTGCACGACGAGCCGGGTCGCCACGGACTGGACACGGCCGGCCGACAGCCGGGGCATGACCTTCTTCCACAGGACCGGCGAGACCTCGTAGCCGTAGAGGCGGTCGAGGATCCGGCGGGTCTCCTGGGCGTCGACGAGGGGCTGGTTGAGCTCGCGGGGATTGCGGACGGCTTCCTGGATGGCGTCCTTGGTGATCTCGTGGAACACCATCCGGCGGACCGGGACCTTGGGCTTGAGGACTTCCTGCAGATGCCAGGCGATGGCCTCGCCCTCGCGGTCCTCATCGGTTGCGAGGAGGAGTTCGTCGGACTCCTTCAGCAGGTCCTTGAGCTTCTTGACCTGTGCCTTCTTGTCGGCGTTGACGACATAGATCGGTTGGAACTCGCTGTCGACGTTGACGCCGAGCCGCGCCCACGGCTGGCCCTTGAACTCCGCCGGCACCTCGGCGGCCCCGTTGGGGAGGTCGCGGATGTGCCCGACGCTCGCCTCGACCACGTATCCAGGGCCGAGGTAGCCCTTGATCGTCTTCGCCTTGGCGGGCGACTCGACGATGACGAGTCGGCGGCGGCCGCCCTGTGCGGTCTCGCGGGTCGGGGACAACTTCGCTCTTCTCTCCGGATCGAAGGGTGGTCTCGCTGCGGAGTGTGACCGTACATCCCGGCCCCGTGTCAAACGGGAAAAGTCCGCAACGCCACTCGAACGGTAACCCGACAAGCGTCCCGTCTGCCGCACGGACTGCCAGTCATGTCCGATTCATCCCGGTGGCAGTGCGTGTCATGGGCACGACGTGCGGTGATCGATCTGCTCAGATGCGTAGCAAAGACCAGACACCCACGAGCAGCGACACCGCTCCGAAGAGCACCGAAAGCACGGTGGCGGTCGGCCCGCCGCCCTCGGTCACCGGGACGCGGCGGGTGATGCGAGTCACCGTCCACAGCAGCAGTCCGGCCCCGAAGAGCGCGAAGACCGTCCCGGCGAAGACCGCTGGTGCGGTGTCCATGTCCTCCCCCTTCTTCTCTGTGTCTTCTTCTTCTTCTCTGTGTCTTCCTGCGGCGCGTTTTTTCTACTTCTCCGTCGTGCGCCGCAGACTGCCACGCCGGGACCAAGGCCGGGAGAATCCCGGGTGAACGCCGTGGCGCGTTTTCGACGGTGGCGAAGCGCACGCGAACCCCTCTCTCCCGTCCTGCCCGACCTGACAAGATGACCGACGACGCCCGAATCACCTTCCGCAGTCCGCAGAACGGGGAACCCCGAGATGTCCGACCCGAACAACCCCTACGGCCCTCCGCCCAGCGACGGTTACGGCTACCCGCAGCAGCCCGCAGGCCCGCCCGGACAGCCTGGCGGACAGCCGGGTTACGGCTATCCGCAACAGGGCGCCTACCCGCCCCCCGGCGGACCCGGCGGCTACTCGGCGGGCTACGCAGGCGACCCCAACGCCCCGTACGGCTACGACGCGTACGGCCGCCCGCTGTCCGACAAGTCCAAGATCGTGGCCGGCGTGCTGCAGCTGCTGGTCGGCGGCCTGGGCATCGGCCGTTTCTACACCGGCGACGTCGGCATAGGCCTGGCCCAGCTGTTCACCTGCGGGGGCTGCGGCATCTGGTCGCTGATCGACGGCATCCTCTACCTCACCAGCAACGACCGCACCGACTCCAACGGCCGGATCCTGCATGGCTGAGGCGCTCACCCGCCTCCGGGCCGTGGCCGGGCGACCGGCCACGGCTTCGCTGGCATCCGTTGCCGCGGGCATCAGCGCCGCCGCGTATCTGTACGGCACCAACCCGCACCAGCCGGGCCACTGGCTCCCCCGCTGCCCCTTCAACTGGGTGACCGGACTGTACTGTCCGGCCTGCGGCGGCACCCGCATGGTCTACGACCTGATGCACGGGGACCTCTCCGCCGCCTTCCACGACAACATGCTGCTGCTGATCGTCAGCCCGGCCGGACTCTTCCTCTACCTGCGGTGGTTCGCCGAGGGGCTCCAGGGCAGGGTGTTCCGGCCGACGCTCAAGCCGCGCGCGCAGGCGGTCGTGCTCGGGATCGCGGTGCTGTGGGCCGTGGTGCGGAACCTGCACTGACCGCCGTTGGCAACATGCCGATCACGGTTGCGTGACAAGACGTAATTAACAAGCCATCACCCCGCTCTTGGTGCGAAAATCTGGTCAATCCGAGGCGGGGGGCCGGATCCCGTATGTCTGCTCCTGCCGTTCGTCCCCATTTGATCGCGCAAGGAGCAGCACCCCATGGCTACGCCCACCCCTGACGCCCCCTACGGTTACGACCCGCAGGGCCGCCCGCTGTCCGACAAGAACAAGACGACCGCGGGTCTGCTCACCCTCTTCCTGGGCGGCTTCGGCGTCGGCCGCTTCTACACCGGCCACACGGGCATGGCCCTGGGTCAGCTCTTCACCTGCGGCGGCTGCGGCATCTGGTCGCTGATCGACGCGATCATCTTCTTCACCAGCAACGACCGCACCGACGCCCAGGGGCGCGTGCTGCAGGGCTGACCGCCCGCCTGACCCACCGAAGCCCGTCGGCCGTCCTGCGGCCGACGGGCTTCGTCGTCATCCGGTCAGCGGCTCCAAGAAGCCCTGTTCGACCAGCATGCGGATCGCCTCCGGCGTACGGTCCCGCAGTATGACCGGGTCCTCGCCCAGCAGTTGGGCGATGGCGTCCAGGATCGCGCCGGCTGTGAGGCTGCCGTCGCAGACCCCGGCGAAGCCGGCGCCGACCGTGTCGACCTTCGTGGCACGCCGCATGCCGCGGTTGGCGCGCAGCACCACGTGCTCGGGGTCCTCGGCGCCGGGGAGGCCGACCTGCTCCTGAACGACCTCGTCGGCGAGCCGGAAGCGGGCGGCGAGCAGTGCGGCGTCGTCGTGCGTACGCAGGAAGTCCTGGCGGTCGAACCAGGCGTCGATATCCGGGCCGAGCGGTTGTTCGACGGGGTGCGGCCACTCCTCCGCGATGACGGAGGGGCGGTCGGAGCCGGTCTTCCGGACAGTGATCCAGCCGAAGCCGATGCCCTTGACCTTGCGCTGTTCGAAGGCGTCGAGCCAGGCGTCGTAATGGGCGGCGTACGCGGTCGGATCGGCCAGGTGGTCGCCGCCGTCGCGCAGCCACAGCTCGGCGTACTGGGTGACGTCCTGGACCTCGCGCTGCACGATCCAGGCGTCGCAGCCCTGCGGGATCCAGGAGTTGAGCCGCTCGCGCCAGTCCTCGCCCTCGGTGTGCTGCCAGTTGGCGAGCAGTTGGCAGTAGCCGCCGTCGTTGAGGTGGTCGGCGGACTGTTGCACGAGCGTGCGGCACAGGTCGTCGCCCGCCATGCCGCCGTCGCGGTACGTGAAGCGGCTGCCCGGCGAGATGACGAACGGGGGGTTCGACACGATCAGGTCGAAGCGCTCGTCGCCGACCGGTTCGAACAGGCTGCCCTGCTTCAGCGTCGGCTCCGACGCGCCGGACAGCGCGAGTGTGAGCCGCGTGAAGTGCAGGGCCCGCGGGTTGAGGTCGGTCGCCGTGACCCGGGTGGCGTGCCGGGACGCGTGCAGCGCCTGGACGCCCGAACCCGTGCCCAGGTCGAGCGCGCTGCCGACGGGCTCCCGGACCGTGATCCCGGCCAGCGTCGTCGACGCCCCGCCCACGCCCAGCACGAGGTCGGCCCGGTCCACTCCCGGGGACGTACGGATCCCGTTCGCCCCGCCCACGGCGCAACCCAGGTCGGAGACGATCCACCAGTCCTCACCGGCGCCATCCCCCGCGTACGGCCGCACATCCACCGTCGCCCGCACCTCGTCCCCGTCCCGCACCAGCCAGCCGCCCGCGATCGCCTCCTCCAGCGGCAGCGCACCGCGCAGCGAGGCATACGGCACGGCCTGCTGCAGCAGGAACAGCCGCACCAGGCTCTCCAACGGCCCCCCGCCCCGCGTCGCCCGCAACGCGGGCACAGTCTCCGCCCGGGAGAGAGCGGCATAGGCGCTAGCCCCGAGCAGGTCGAGGCAGCCGTCAGCAGTGAAGGCCGCGGCGCGCAGTGCGTCGCGCAGGCGCTCCGCGTGGTCGGCGGTGGGGAGCGAGGGTTTCGTACTCACGCTGCCATTGTGCCGGGTTGTGGGAGAACGTTCCGCCAGGCGGAAGTGGCTGGCACAACCCGGCCACCGGCCTCAGGCGGACGGCCTACCCCCAACCTGGAGGGATCAGCTGGCCGACGCGCTCGGGGACGCGCCGCCCTGCTGGCAGCCCGGCTGCTTGGCCATGGCGGCGCCGACTTCACCCTTGCGGAGGGTGTCGAGGGCCTGCTCGCCGCTCTTGCTGACCTTGCCGAGGTTGTCGGAGACGGACTTGAGGCCGTCGGCGAACTTAGCCTGGTCCTTGGTGTTGAGGGAGTCGACCTGCTTCTTGAGGTCGGCGTAGGAGGCGGCGAGCTTGTTGAGGTCGGATACCGCGTTGGTCTTCACCGTGGCGCCGTTGTTGACGGGCGGGTCGCCGGCCTTGTCGACGATGTTCGCGAGGGACTTGTAGGCGTCCGAGATCTGCTGGAAGGCCGCCGCGTCCGCCTTCTGGACGTCCGCGGGCCGGCCGCCGCTGTCGACCTTGGTGATCGCCGTGTTGGCGTCGTTGATCTTCTTGACCTGGGTGGCGGCCTGGTCGCAGACCGTCTTCGCCCAGCTGTCGAGCTTCTTGTTGCCGCTGTCGCCGCATGCGGACAGCGACCCCATCGCCAGGACCAGAGCCGCACCGGACAGCGCAGCCGCGAATTTGTTCGTCACCGGTTGTCGTTCCTTCCGTGGCTCTACGGCCCCGGAACCTACACGCCGCACCAGACCCGGCCACCAATCGGCCGCACCTTTCAACATGTATTATAGCCATTTGCACCAAGCAACCAGTGACATACCTGACGTGGAAAAGGATGGTGGGCGCCACCCCAAAGGGTGACACCCACCACATTCTTGACGGTTGGTCGGCTGTCAGGGAGACGACACCACCGCGGGGTCGGCTGATCGCGTGGCCGTTCCCTCGCTGCCCTCGTCGTCGCCCATGGCGATGCCGCGCCGCTTGGAGATGTAGACCGCGCCGATGATCACGGCGATCGAGATCACCGCGACCCCGATCCGTACGCCGAGATTCGCGTCCTTGCCGTACGAGAACTGCACGACGGCGGGGGCGATCAGCAGCGCCACCAGGTTCATGACCTTGAGCAGCGGGTTGATCGCCGGGCCCGCGGTGTCCTTGAACGGGTCGCCGACGGTGTCGCCGATGACGGTCGCGGCGTGGGCCTCGCTGCCCTTGCCGCCGTAGTGGCCGTCCTCGACGAGCTTCTTGGCGTTGTCCCAGGCGCCTCCGGAGTTGGCGAGGAAGACCGCCATGAGCGTGCCCGCGCCGATGGCCCCGGCGAGGTACGAGCCGAGCGAGCCGACGCCGAACGTGAAGCCGATCGCGACGGGCGCCAGGACGGCGAGCAGGCCGGGGGTGGCCAGTTCGCGCAGCGCGTCCTTGGTGCAGATGTCGACGACGCGGCCGTACTCGGGCTTCTCGGAGTAGTCCATGATCCCGGGGTGCTCGCGGAACTGCCGCCGCACCTCGTAGACCACCGCGCCCGCCGACCGGGACACCGCGTTGATGGCGAGCCCGGAGAAGAGGAACACGACCGCGGCGCCGAGCAGCAGCCCGACGAGGTTGTTCGGCTGGGAGATGTCCAGGGTGAGCCAGCGGGCGTCGGAGGCGGGGATGTCCGCCTTGGCGACGGCCGTGTCGATGGCTTCCTTGAACGACCCGAAGAGCGCGGTCGCCGCGAGGACGGCGGTCGCGATGGCGATGCCCTTAGTGATCGCCTTGGTGGTGTTGCCGACCGCGTCCAGGTCGGTGAGCACCTGGGCGCCCTCGCCGTGGACGTCGCCGGACATCTCGGCGATGCCCTGGGCGTTGTCGGAGACCGGCCCGAAGGTGTCCATGGCGACGATCACGCCGACCGTGGTCAGCAGCCCGGTGCCGGCCAGCGCGACCGCGAAGAGGGCCAGCCACACTGACGTACCGCCCAGTAGGAAGGCCCCGTAGACCGCGAGCCCGATGAGGACGGCCGAGTAGACCGCCGACTCCAGGCCGAGGGAGATACCGGACAGGACGACAGTGGCCGGCCCGGTGAGCGAGGACTTGCCGATGTCCCGGACGGGGCGGCGGCTGGTCTCGGTGAAGTAGCCGGTGAGCTGCTGGATCAGCGCGGCGAGCACGATGCCGATGGCAACCGCGATCACGGCGAGGATCCGGGGGTCGCCGGGGTGGGCGGCGATGTCGGCCGGTACGCCCTTGAGGTCGGCGTACGAGGACGGCAGGTAGACGAACGTGGCCACCGCCACCAGCACCAGCGAGATCACGGCGGAGATGAAGAAGCCGCGGTTGATGGCGGTCATGCCGCTGCGGTCGGATCGGCGCGGGGCGACCGCGAAGATGCCGATCATGGCGGTGAGGACGCCGATCGCGGGGATGAGGAGGGGGAAGGCGAGGCCGGAGTCCCCGAAGGTCACCTTGCCGAGGATCAGCGCGGCGACGAGCGTGACGGCGTACGACTCGAAGAGGTCGGCCGCCATCCCGGCGCAGTCGCCGACGTTGTCGCCCACGTTGTCCGCGATGGTCGCGGCGTTGCGCGGGTCGTCCTCCGGGATGCCCTGCTCGACCTTGCCGACCAGGTCGGCGCCCACGTCGGCGGCCTTGGTGAAGATACCGCCGCCGACCCTCATGAACATCGCCAGCAGCGCCGCGCCGAAGCCGAAGCCCTCCAGCACCTTGGGGGCGTCCTGCTTGTAGATCAGGACGACCACGGAGGCGCCGAGCAGGCCCAGGCCGACCGTGAACATGCCGACCACACCGCCGGTGCGGAAGGCGATCTTCATGGCACGGTGGGACACGGCGGTCAGGTCGGCCTTCGGCTCACCGGGCCCGGGTGTCGCTGCCCGCGCTGCCGCCGCCACTCGTACGTTGCTGCGGACCGCCAGCCACATGCCGATGTACCCGGTGACGCCCGAGAAACCGGCGCCGACCAGGAAGAAGATGCTGCGTCCGATGCGCTGCGCGGTGGTGTCGGCGGGGAGGAGCATCAGCAGGAAGAAGGCGGCGACCGCGAAGACGCCCAGGGTGCGGAACTGCCGTGCCAGGTAGGCGTTCGCGCCCTCCTGCACCGCGCCCGCGATCTCCTTCATGCTGTCGGTGCCTTCATCGGCTGATAGCACTTGACGTACCAGCACCACCGCGAGCCCCAGTGCTGCGATGGCTACGACTGCGATGACCAGTACGAGATTGCGGTTGGCGTCGGTGAGCACCGGGTTGGCGGCCAGGGATGAAGCAATGTCCTGCGTGTGAGGGGTGAGTTGCCCCGCCATTCGTCCTCCTTGACGTTTGGCACATGGGCGCGCGGCTCCTGCGACTTCGAGAGCCGCTGCGCTCAGGCGAACTGAGCAAAGATGTGGACGGATTGTAGGGAGCCGAACTAGATCAAAACAGGGCGCAGGAGCCCTGTTTCGCCTGTCACGGGGGAATAGCAAAGCGCCCGCACCACAAAATTCACCGTAAACGGTGAATGGGGCAGGCGCTACAGGGCGACACGGGAGTGTTCGCTGCGGGGGCCGGGACGTCCCTGACTACGGCGTCCGGGGGCTTCGGCGTCTGAGGCTACGGCGCCATGGTCGGCCAGGTCATGCGGATCAGGCCGCCGTTCTCGCCTTCTATGACCTCGACGTCGTCAACCAGGCCGCTGATGACGGCAAGACCCATCTGACCCTCGTCGTCGGCCTCGGAGTCCTCGGCGGGGGCGGGGCCGGGCCGGGGCTCGTCGCCGCGGGCCGACGGGACAGCGGGGGCCGAGCCGTTGACGGGCGTGATCGGGACCTCGTCGCCGACCTCGATGGAGAACTTCTTCTCGTCCTCGGTCAGCAGCACCCGCACCGGCTTGTCCACACCGCTGCTGCGGTGCAGTCCGACGGCGCGACTGCAGGCCTCGCCCACGGCAAGCCGGACCTCGTCGAGAACGGCCTCGTCCACCCCCGCCCTGCGCGCTACCGCGGCCGCTACGAGTCGTGCGGTACGGACGTGCTCCGGCAGAGCGCTGAAGAGCAGTTCTACGGTGGGCATGGCCTCCCCCTCGTGCCTATGGGCGGGCATCACGGGGGCCCGGGCGTCGTTTTCCGCCCGGCACCCCGCGTACGTACAGCGATCAGCCGGTCAGTCGGTCGCCGCGACGGCCTCTTCGACCGAGGTGTGGATGGGAAACACCTTGGTCAGGCCGGTAATCCGGAAAATCTTGAGAATGCGCTCCTGATTGCATACCAGGCGAAGCGAGCCTTCATGCGCACGAACCCGCTTGAGCCCGCCGACCAGCACACCGAGTCCGGTGGAGTCCAGGAAGTCGACGCCTTCCATGTCCACGACCAGGTGGTAATTGCCGTCGTTCACGAGCTCGACCAGCTGCTCACGCAGCTTGGGCGCGGTGTACACATCAATCTCGCCGCCGACCTCGACGACCGTACGGTCGCCAACGGTTCGAGTCGACAGGGACAGGTCCACGGATCCTCCAGCACCTTGCATCGAGCGGTCGCCCCCCATGGATCGGCAGCCGCGTTGGCATTCAATCACTTACCAGCGGGCGTGTACGACGCCTTACGGCGATTGTCCGTCATGCCAGTGACACACTGAGTGCCGATGGCCCACGATCTTCCGCAGTCGGCGCACGGCCGCCCTTCCCCCCGCGTCCTTCTTGAGCGGCTCGCCACGGGGGCAGGCAGGGCCGCGCGCATCACCCATACGGAGCACTTGCCCGCACGGGTCGGCCGCCATGCCGATTGGCCTGATCAGATCCGCAGTGAAGTGATCGAGGCCGTACGGACGGCAGGCATCGAGCGCCCCTGGCAGCACCAGGCGCGCGTCGCTACCCACGCTATCGGCAACACGTCGGTCGTGGTCGCAACGGGGACGGCCTCCGGCAAGTCGCTCGCCTATCTGGTGCCGGTGCTGAGCGCCCTGCTGGACGGCTCCGAGGCCCCGAACGGGCGTGGGGCCACCGCGCTGTACCTGGCGCCCACCAAGGCCCTGGCGGCCGATCAGCGGCGCGCCGTGGCCCGGCTGGCGGCGCCGCTGGGCACGGCGGTGCGGCCGGCGGTCTACGACGGCGACACGCCCTTCGAGGAGCGGGAGTGGGTCCGCCAGTACGCCACGTACGTGCTGACCAACCCCGACATGCTGCACACCGGCATCCTGCCGGGGCACGCCCGCTGGTCGTCCTTCCTGCGGGCGCTCCGGTATGTGGTGATCGACGAGTGCCACACCTACCGGGGTGTCTTCGGCTCCCACGTGGCCCAGGTCATACGCCGGCTGCGGCGGCTGTGCGCCCGCTACGGCTCCGACCCGGTCTTCCTGCTGGCGTCGGCCACGGCCGCCGACCCGGCAGAGGCTGCCACCCGGCTGACCGGCGTGCCGGTGGTGGAGGTGACCGACGACGCCTCCCCGCGCGGTGAGCTGGCCTTCGCCCTCTGGGAGCCGCCGCTGACCGAGCTGAGCGGCGAGCGGGGCGCCCCCGTGCGGCGTACGGCCGTGGCCGAGGCGGCCGACCTGCTGACCGATCTGGTGATCCAGGGCACCCGTACGGTCGCCTTCGTACGGTCCCGGAGGGGCGCCGAGCTGGTCTCCGTGATCGCCAAGGAACGGCTCGCGGAGGTGGACGCCTCGCTGCCGCGCCGGGTCGGGGCCTACCGCGGCGGCTACCTCCCGGAGGAACGGCGCGCGATCGAGCGCGACCTGCACGACGGCCGGCTGCTCGGTCTGGCCTCCACCACGGCCCTGGAGCTGGGCGTGGACGTCTCGGGGCTGGACGCCGTGCTCCTGGCCGGCTATCCCGGCACCCGGGCCTCCCTGTGGCAGCAGGCGGGCCGGGCGGGCCGGGGCGGCCAGGGCGCGCTGGCGGTGCTCATCGCGCGGGACGACCCCCTGGACACGTACCTCGTCCACCACCCGGAGGCGCTCTTCCAGCGCCCCGTGGAGTCCACAGTGCTGGACCCCGACAACCCCTACGTCCTCGCCCCCCATCTGTGCGCGGCGGCGGCGGAGCTTCCGCTCGGGGAGGCGGATCTGAAGCTCTTCGGGCCAGCGGCCGCCGACCTGGTCGGCCAGTTGGAACAGCGCGGGCTGCTCCGGCGGCGGGCCGGCGGCTGGTACTGGACCCGGCGCGAGCGCGCGGCCGACCTCACCGACATCCGCGGCGGCGGCGGAAACCCCGTGCGGGTCGTCGAGGCCGGGACCGGCCGCCTGCTCGGCACCGTGGACGCCGGGTCCGCGCACGCCACCGTGCACGAAGGCGCGGTGCACCTGCACCAGGGGCGTACGTACCTGGTGCGGCGGCTCGATCTGGACGAGTCGGTCGCCCTGGTCGAGGAGGCGGATCCGGCGTACTCGACCATGGCGCGCGACGTCGTCTCGGTCTCCGTGCTGGAGGTCGAGCGCGAGGAGGCCTGGGGCGACGCCCGGCTCTGCTTCGGCTCGGTCGAGGTCACCAACCAGGTCGTCTCCTTCCTGCGCCGCCGGCTCATCACCGGCGAGATCCTCGGTGAGCACAAGCTCGACCTCCCGCCGCGCACACTGCGCACCCGGGCCGTCTGGTGGACCATGACCGACGACCAACTCGACGCCGCCCATGTCCACCCCGAAGAGCTCCCCGGCGCCCTCCATGCCGCCGAGCACGCCTCCATCGGTCTGTTGCCCCTCTTCGCGACCTGCGACCGCTGGGACATCGGCGGGGTCTCGATCGCCCTGCATCCTGATACCGGCCTTCCGACGGTCTTCGTGTACGACGGCCACCCCGGCGGCGCGGGCTTCGCCGAGCGCGCGTTCCACACAGCGCGGAATTGGCTCACAGCCACGCGGGAGGCCATCGCCTCCTGCGACTGCGACTTCGGCTGCCCCTCCTGCGTCCAGTCCCCCAAATGCGGCAACGGCAACGACCCCCTGGACAAGTCGGCCGCGGTGCGGGTGCTCGACGCGCTCCTCGCGTGACGGGGTTGGGGGGTAGGCCGTCCGCCTGAGGGGAGCGGCCTTCATGGCCCCGCTCTCGAGCGGACCTGGGCCGGACCGACCGCCGCCGTCAGGTCGGCGATTTCGCCGACCACGGCGCAGCGGAGCAGCCGCGCACCCTGTGCGGAGGCGACCCGGGCGGCGAGGGCGCAGGCGGTGGCCTCGCCCTCAAGGGCGTGGTCGGCGGCGGCGAGGGCGGCCAAGTCCGCGGCGGCGCCCGCACGGTGGCGGGCGGTCAGGGCGTGGCTGAGGGCCAGGAGGCCGGCGGTGGCGGCGCAGAGGAGGGCTACGAGGAGGACCGCCCAGACCGTGGCGGAGCCGCGGTCGCCAGGAGCGGCCGGCTGCGGGCTCATGACGCCTCCGCCAGGGCCGTGGCCTCGGCCCGGAGCGTGAGCGCGGCCACGCGGGCCGTCACGCGGACCCGGACCAGGTCCCCGGCGTGGTCGAGCGTGACGGCCGCGCCACGCGGTGCGGCGGACCGCGCGGCGGCCAGGGCGACGGAG
>NZ_RJVR01000154.1 GCF_003999195.1 Streptomyces soli | reverse complement strand
CCCGCTGAACGCCTTCCAGATCGCCTTCGAAGGACGCCTGACCCCCGCCAATAACTAGAACCTCGACAACCCAGATCAGCCGTTAAGTTGACACTCCCGGCACCGGCACGGTCCAGAACAGCCGCGTCACCGCGGTGTGGGCCGATGGCATCAACCTCAACAACGTGTCGCTGAACAACTCCGTCGGCAACAGCCTCACCGCGACGAACAACTTCGTACGCGGCACCGGTGACGACGGGATGGCCATCAACTCGGTCAACTACAACACCGACTCCAGCGGCAACAAGACCTACTACACCCCGATGTCGCACATAACGATGACGCACAACACCGTCATCGCGCCCTGGGGAGGCAAGGGCATCGGAATCTACGGCGGCAGCAACCAGGACGTCGAGAGCAACTATATCGCCGACACAGCCTGCTACATCGGACTCGGCGCCGGTCGTTTCGGCGTCAACGGCAGCGATCTGCTCACCGCCACGGTCAACGGCAACGTCATCGTCCGGTCGGGCGGCAACGGCTACAGCCAGGGCCAGCCGGCACTCCAGGTGGGCAATGGCGGCGACGGACAGAACGTCGGTGTCGTGGACCATGTGACCGTCACCAACAACACGGTGATCAACGCCCTGTACGACGGAGTGGGTTTCTCCACGTCCACCAACACGCTGCTGCAGAACAACACGGTGACCGCGCCCTGGCGCAACGGCATCATCATCGCACCCCCGTCCTACCCGGCACCCACCGGATCGGCCACCATCACCGGCAACACCGTCACCGGCCTCGGGACCGGGATGACGCAGTTCGCCAACAACTCGGCCGGCTTCACCGCGACAGCGAGTGGCAACAGTTGGCAGAGCGGAGGCGGCAGCGGACAAGGACCGTACGGTGGAACCGCCGCCGCCGTCCCGGGTCTCGTCCAAGCCGAGAACTACGACACCGGCGGCCAGGGCATCGCCTACAACGTCACGTCCGTCAACGGCAGCGGCAACGGCTACCGCGCGGACGGCGTCGACCTGGAGGCCACCTCGGACACCGGCGGGGGCTACAACGTCGGCTGGACAACGGGCGGCCAGTGGTTCCGCTACACCGTCAACGTCGCCACGGCCGGAACCTACACGGTCAGCATGAGGGTCGCCGCGCTCAGCGCGGTCAGCGGCGCCCTGCACCTGTCCAACGCGTCGGGAACCAACCTCAGCGGCGCCGTCAACCTCCCGCCCACCGGCGGCTGGCAGACCTGGGGCACCGCCACCACCCAGGTGACACTGCCCGCAGGGCAACAGGTCTTGACCATTAATCAGGACAACGGCGGTTGGAATCTCAACAGCCTGCAGTTCGCAGCCGCGGGCGTCGGCGGTACCGCGTCACTGACGGCGAACCCGTCCGCGCTGAGCTTCGGCAGTCAGACCGTGTCCACGACCAGCGCGAGCCAGGCCGTCACGGTGACCAACACCGGAACGGCGGCCGCCTCGGTCGCCTCGGTCGCCGCGCAGGGTGATTTCAGCCAGACGAACAACTGTGGCACGGCCATTGCCGTGAACGCCTCGTGCACGGTCAACGTCCGCTTCACGCCCACCGCGTCGGGTGCCAGAACCGGTGCGCTGACGATCACCGGCAGCGCGTCGAACAGCCCGTCCACGGTCACGCTGTCTGGTACCGGTACGACCGCCGCCACCACCAACCTCGCCGCGGGCAAGCCGACCAGCGAGTCTTCGCATACGGATGTGTACCCGTCGTCCAACGTGACCGACGGCAACCAGGCCTCGTACTGGGAGAGCGCGAACAACGCGTTCCCCCAGTGGGTGCAGGTGGATCTGGGATCTTCGCAGTCGGTGAGCCGGGTGGTGCTCCAACTGCCTGCTGGGTGGGGCGCGCGCGACGAGACGCTGTCCCTGCTCGGCTCGACGGACGGGACAAACTTCACCACAGTGAAGTCCTCGGCGACCTACACCTTCACCCCGTCGGGCAACAACACCGGCACCATCACGTTCCCGGCCACCGCGCAGCGATACCTGCGGGCCACCATCACCGCCAACACCGGCTGGTCCGCCGGCCAGATCTCCGAGTTCCAGGTCTGGAACCAGTAAGAAGCCGTTTCCCTGTCGAGCCTGGAACGGGCTGTTCGAAAAGGGTTCCTGGCCGGGTGATCCTCCGGTGACGCGGGCCTGAAGACGGGGCCTCTTGGCAGCTCTGGGTGCGAGCCCATCCGAGCAGTTCCAGGAGGCCCCGTTGCCGCAGTCTTTCTGGGGTACGCGCCCACTTGGTTCAGCTTGGTCCAACTCAGTCCAACTCGGCACGACGATCTCGGCCCAGTCCCCGCCTCCGACGACCATCAGCCGACCGAAGGGGTAAGGGTGCGCAGGTTCGGGGCGATCTGGTTCGGGGAGCGCGGCCAGGTGAAGTCGGCGATGGCAAGGCGGATTTTCACCGGGCCACCGCCCTTCTGCACCGCTTCCGGCATCGGCGGCAACCTGGGACTCCAGGCCCAAGTAGGCGCGAAGGTCCGGGCGGCCTCACCGACGTCGAAGGCAAGTAGGCCCCGTGGTTCGAGCGGCTGAACGCGTCGGTCGTGGTGATCCGTCCGGACTTCCACATATTCGGCGGAGTCCGCACCCCGCACGCAATGGACGGCCTGGTCGCAACCTGGTCCAACGCATTCTGGCCTAATCCGGACGTGGTCCTCGCAGGTGTGCCTGAGCAGCCCGCAAGGACCACGTGCCCTTCCCTCCATCCCGCACGCTGTCCTGGTCGACGTCGGCCTGCGTCTGCCCACGGCGGTACGACAGCACGCATACGTAGGCGTCCTCTTCCGCTGCGCTGTTGAATTTTTTCTTTCCAGTGTCAGAAGCTTGCGGCCCCGTGCGTCACTCTGTACGGTCGGGGCGGTTCGGTCGCCGGTCATGTACAGGTCCTGGCCTTTGTGGGGGCCTCGGCGTTGCGCTGGGCCCCTCCCCATTCCCGAGGAGTATCCGATGTATGGGTTCTCAAGAGGCTTACCTCGTGCGGGTCGCTTCCGGCGGCGCCTGGGGGTGAGCGTCATCGCCGCGACCGGCATGGTGTGGATGTCCTTCACACCGGCGGGCGCCGCCTCCCAGCACGCCCAGGCCGCGCATCCCCCGGCCGTCGCCGCGAAGCCCGCCGCAGGCGTGGCGGCGGGCGCGAAGACGCCGTTCACCAGCTATGAGGCCGAGGCGGGGACCCTGGGCGGGGGCGCCGGCACGGTGTCGCTGACCTCGGCTCCGACGACGCAGTATTCAAGCGCGGCGCTGGAGGCGTCCGGGCACGCCTACGTACACCTCGGCGGTACCGGGCAGTCCGTGCAATGGACCAACACCACGGCCCGACCCATCCGTTTCATCAACGTACGGGCCAGCGTCCCCGATTCCCCGTCGGGCGGCGGAATCACCGCCACGCTGGACCTGTACGTCAACGGCAGGTTCCGGCAGGCGCTGAACCTGAACTCCCAGCAGACCTGGGTGTACGAGGGCAACAACAACTACAACACCAGCGACAACCAGAACCCGGCGGACGGCGACCCCCGCGTCTTCTTCGACGAGTCGCACACCTTCGTCGCCCCCATCGCGCCCGGAAGCACCTTCTCGCTGCGGAAGGACTCCTCCAACACCGCGTCCTTCTACGACGTGGACGTCGTCGATGTGGAGAACCCCCCGCCGCCGGCCGCCCGGCCCGCCAACTCGATCTCCATCACCAACTGCGGCGCGGTGGCCGACAACACCCCGACCAACGGCGCGGCCGACAGCAAGGCGGTGGACAGCGCCGCCGCCATCCAGAAGTGCATCGACCGGGCTCAGTCCCAGGGCAAGATCCTCTGGATCCCGCGGGGAACCTTCTACGTGAAGGGCACCACCGGCCTGCACGCCCAGGGCATCACGATCGCGGGCGCTGGAATGTGGTACAGCACCGTCTACCGTGATGTACCGGTGCCCAACTCCACCCCGCTGGCAGCACTGTTCTCAGTGACCTCGTGCACCGTGCAGAACTTCCACATCGACGCCAACGCCGTGAGCCGCAGCACGGTCGGCGGTGACGGGGGCGCCATGGACACCACCGGAACCAACTGGGTGGCGAACGGTCTCTGGAGCCAGCACACCATGTCCGGCTTCTGGGCCTCCGGCAGCGGCGGCACGGTGGAGAACAGCCGCCTGACCTCGATCTGGGCTGACGGCATCAACCTGAACAACGTCTCACTCAACGGCACCACCGGGGAAAACCTGACCGCGACCAACAACTTCGTGCGCGGCACCGGCGACGACGCGATGGCGATCAACTCCGTCAACTACAACACCAACGGCAGCACGACGACGTACTACACCCCGATGTCCGACATCACGCTGACCCACAACACCGCTGTCGCACCCTGGGGCGGCAAGGGCATCGGGATCTACGGGGGCAGCGGCCACCAGGTCAGCGACAACTACATCAGCGACACGGCGCGGTACATCGGCCTGGGCGCCGGCCGTTTCGGGGTCAACGGCAACGACCTGCTGTCGGCGACCGTGTCGGACAATGTCGTTGTCAGGTCGGGCGGCAACGCCTACAGCCAGGGCCAGCCCGCGCTGCACATCGGCAACGGCGGCGACGGCCAGAACACCGGTACCGTCGACCACGTCACGGTGACCGGCAACACGGTGGCCGACTCCCTGTACGACGCGGTCGGCTTCTCCACCTCGACCAACACGCTGCTGCAGTACAACACCATCACCAACCCCGGCCGCAACGGCATCGTGGTCGCGCCGCCGTTCTACCCGGCGCCCAGCGGATCCGCCACGATCACCGGCAACACCCTTACCGGACTGCGCCCCGGGACCTACCCGTTCAGGAACAACTCCAGCGGCTTCACGGCGACGGTGACCGACAACAGCTGGCCGCCCCCCGCGCCCGAGGGCCCTTACGGCGGTACCGCCGCCGCGGTGCCGGGCACGGTGCAGGCGGAGAACTACGACACCGGAGACCAGGGCGTCGCCTACAACGTCACCTCGGTCAACGGGAACGCCAACGGCTACCGTCCCGACGGTATCGACCTGGAGACGACCTCGGACACCGACGGTGTCTACGACCTCGGGTGGACCGGCGGCGGGCAGTGGTTCCGCTACACGGTGGACGTGGCCTCGGCCGGTACGTACACCGTCAGCCTGCGGGTCGCGGCCCCCTCGGCCGTGACCGGCGCGCTGCACCTGTCCGACGCCTCGGGCGCCAACCTGAGCGGGGCAGTCGACCTCCCGGCAACCGGCGACTGGCAGAACTGGGGCACGGTCACGACCAGCGTCACCCTCCCCGCCGGCCGGCAGGTCCTCACGCTCAATCAGGACAACGGCGGCTGGAACGTCAACTACCTCACGTTCAGCTAGAGAAGACTCACCCGAGTCTGGGGTTCTGGTCCTGCCGCGCGTGCGGCGGGACCAGGCTCGCGCTGTAGCGACGGACACGTGGGCCGGTGCCGTGATCTCGTGGCACCACAAGTCGTTCGGGCGCCCACCGGGTCGTCCGACCATGTCCCACAGTGGCGTCGTAGACCCGTGCACGGCACCCGCAGCGCGGGCGCGAGGGGCCCTACGATGTCAGGCCGCTTCGACCCAGCCGCTCGGGCTCAGCGCCCGCCCAGGCCGGCCGAGCCCTCGACCAGGAGAGCGAACACGTGGCCCGGGCGGGCTGCGATGCGCCGGTGTTGGCCGGTCAATCCCGTACACATCGGATTACGTCCTTCTTTCAAGGGAGGGTGACACTGCCTGGACGCGCTGAGCTCCGTGGCGTACGGCCCCGAGGCGATCGTGGTCACGCCGGTGACCGGTGACCAGATCAACAGTCTCGGCGGCGAGGCGGTCGACGGCCCTCCGGGTGAGCTCGCAAAACCGCATGAGACGGCCCCCCAGCCGCGCTCGATGACCTGACTGAGCAGCCCGGATCCCCGAACCACGGTTGGAGGGGAAGACACCGTCGTGGCTGTCCACCCAGGCGTATCGGTCCGCGCTGAGTTCCAGTCCGGCGCGGCTCCAGACCGCACGGGACTCACCGGGGGCGACGGTTGCGGTGACGTTCTCTGGGAGGTGGTCGGCTCCGTCGAAGCCGGCGACGGTGACGGCCGCGGTGGTCGTCACCTCAGTCCGGCCGCTGTTGCTCAGCCACAGTTCCAGGACGTCGCCGTCCCGCCCGAAGCTCGCGAGCACTGGCGCGAACGCCCGGGACAGGTAGTGGTAGCCGGCCTTCGGCCGTGGATGGCCTCGTGCGTCCACCACAGTTCCGCCTCCGGGACGGTGACCGTGCCGCGCGCCCAGCCGTCGGTCACCGGCAGCTCGATGGTGGTGAGCCGACCGGACGGCGCGGTGGGTTCGACCCGCGCGGTGAGTTCGGCGTCGGTGCGAACGCGCCGGCCTCGGCCAGCACGTCCACGGTCGCCGTACCGGACGTGCCGATCGCTTGCACGACGATCCGGGGCAGGTTGGCGTCGTATCATTGCGCGTTGGGCCGTTGCGGGAGGCGCTGCGCCTTCATGTACCGGTCGGACCAGTCATTGGAGATCTGCGCCAGCGCGTCGTTAGTGCCGCCTCACGGCATGTCACTGCCTGGAAGCGGCGGCAGCCGGCCTCAGCGCACGCGCTTGATCGGTGCGACGACGAGGGCAGCGACGAGGACCCAGGCGGAGGCGACTGGCCATATGGGGCCGTACGCGCCGCCGGACACGGCCACCACCGCGCCGGCGAGGACAGGACCGAGAGCCTGCCCGAGGTTCTGGCCCAGCGATGCCAGACCGAGATCGCGGCCGGCCGCTTCACGGTGCGGTAGTACATCGATGAAAAGTGCCTGGTCGACGACGATGTACGTGCCGAAGCCGAGCCCGTTTATCACGGCCATGAGGTACATCCCAGCCAGGGTCGGCCACACCAGCGGGATGAGCAGGGCGACGGTCATGATGACGGACGCTGCGACGACGAAGGGCTTGCGCCGCCTGATCCGGTCCGACCATGGGCCCGAGACGGCCATGCCGATCAGGGCGCTGGGGAGGCCTGCGACCTGTATCAGCGACGCCGTGTGCGCGGCCGCACTCGCGGACAAGGCGGGGTGGACGTAACTCTGCAGCATGTAGACCGTGTAGACGCCCGCGACCGAGTAGCCGACGAACAGCAGCACCTTTGCTATCCACGCCAGCCGGTAGTCGCGGTCGCCGAAGGCCAGCACATACGAGCCGAGGACGGTTCGCGCCTGCGGCCGCTCCACGGTCAGGTCCTTGGAGGAGCGGTCGCGTACAAGCAGCACGAAGGCGAGCGGAGCCAGTGCGAGCGTCACCGCGATCGGGAAGTACGCGGAGAGCCCGATCACGGAGAACAGGGCCCCAGCGAGGACTGCGCCGAGGATCGCGCCGAAGTAGGCGGCCAGGCCGGTGATGGCGGAGACGCCGCCGATGCGGTCTTCGGGGACACGGTCGATGACCGTGGCGCTGAGAGGGCCTGCCGCGATGTTCGCCGTCAGTTGCGCGAGAGACCACAGGACCGCCAGGGCGGCGACGCCCGGGGCGGCCGGCAGCAGGGCGACGAGCGCCGCGCCCGCGCAAGCCCCGCCGGCTATCCACGGCGCACGACGGCCACGCTTGGACCGGGTCCGGTCCGAGAGCGTGCCGACGAGGGGCTGGATCAGCATCGTGGCGAACACTCCGACGGACGTGACGACCGACAGGCCCGTCGCTTGCGAGGAGTTGAACCGGGCAAGGAGACTCAGGAGGCGTCGTTGATCCGCCGTTGGGGACACCTGGCCCGCTTCGACCTGCGTCTTCAGGTGGTTCAGGGCCGTCAGGCTCACATGGGCGTCAGCCCCGGTGAACAGGTGGTGGAATTCCAGCTGCTGCACCTGAAGCGGCAGCAAGATGCTTGATACGCCCCACAGCAGGGTGATGCCGAGGCTCGCGAGAGCGTAGTAGCGGGTGTATCGGCGCATGGCCGCCGTCTTCGGCTGATAGCGCACGGACACCGTCAGCGCCTCGGGGAGCGGCACGCCGGCGGTCATCTGGCACGACCGGGAGATGTAGTGGACATGGAGAGCTCCTCGCCTCGTGCTTGTCAGTTCGAACGTGGCGTCGAAGGGCGCCTCGGGCAGTGGCAGCAGGGGGGACGAACCACGTGGCCTCGTCGGCCAGTTCAGCAAGGGCATCGGCGGCCACTGGTGCTCCGCGGCCTGCGCATGCGTGCTGCGCGGGGTCGAGCCCCGCTGCACAGACCGTGCTGGGTGGTGGCTGTTTCGACGTGCCGCCATCCGTCCGGGAGTTCGTCAGCCCGCTGGCGGTGTCAGGGTGGGCGCGAACGGGTCGAAGTCGGGCGGGAGTGACGGGATTGGGTCGACGCTGCTCGTGACGCTGACGAACTCGTGCCGCTCGGCGGACTCCTCGATGGCGGACATGGTGTCGAGGACGTGGTAGGCGAGGTGCCCCGTGGCGGTGTGCAGATCGGCGCCACGCAGGGTGCGGGCCATCGCAACGGCCCCGACGCCGCGGCCTGAGGGCGGGCCCGGCTCGGCGATCGTCTCGAACTCCTGCTCAAGCGTCTCCGGGAGTCCCGTCCACCGCCGGTACACCTTGATGGGCGTGCCGCCGTACATGTTCGGGGCGCCGAGGACGAGGGTCCCCTCGGTCCCGTTGACCTCGAAGACGCCGAGCCGGAACTTGGGGGTGTCGACGCTCATCAGGCACGATGCGGTCGCTCCGCCGGCGAAGGTCAGGGCTGCGGCGAGGTGCGTGGGCACCTCGACGGGGAAGGCGGCTCCGGCGCGGGGACCGACGCGGACGTGCCGCGTCTGCTGTGCCCTGGTCCCCACGGCGGCGACTTCGGCGATCGGTCCCAGCAGATGCACGAGCGCGGTGAGGTGGTAGGGGCCGTTGTCGAACAGCGGGCCCCCGCCTTTGGCGAAGAGGAACTCAGGGCTGGGGTGGAACCATTCCGGGCCCTGGGACTGGAACAGGGTGGTCGCCGAGAGCGGGGTTCCGATGACGCCGGATTCGACGGCGCGCTTGGCGGTCTGCCAGAACGGCGCGAGCACGGTGTCGGAGGCGACGCCCAGCAGGAGGCTCTTCTCGGCGGCCAGGTCGGCGAGCGCCTTCGCCGAGGCACGCTCGATGCCGATGGGCTTCTCGCTCCAGACGTGCTTGCCGGCCTCGAGGGCGGCGGCGGAGACCTCGACGTGGGCTGCGGGGACAGTGAGGTTGAGCACGATCTCCACGTCGTCGTTGGCCAGGACCGAGGCGACGTCGCCGCAGGCGGGGACGTCGTACTCGGCCGCTTTCGCCGAGGCTCGCTCGGTGTGCCTGTCGCCGACGGCAACGACCTCGAGGTCCGGGTAGTGGGTGAGGGAGCTGAGGCACTGGTCGCTGACAGTACCGGCGCCGATCACGCCGACCCGGACGGGTCCGGACCCGGCCATCACGACTCCGCGCGAGCCGATGCGTCGGCGCAGGCGTTGACGGGGTAGGAGACGAATGCGAAGCGCGTGGAGTCGGGGCTCCAGCTGTTGACGTTGATGGTGCCCTGGCCGCCGAACAGTGGCACTCGGGCCAGCGGTGCGGACCAGTCCGCGGTGTCGACGAGGACGAGCTCCACGGGCAGGTTCTCCGGGTGGCCCTCGGTGCCCGCCGGGTACTGCAGATAGACCGCGAGGCGCCCGTCGGGCGCGAGGTGGGGGAACCAGTCGACGGTGTCGGTGGAGGCGAGTCGCTCCATCGTGTCAGCGCAGGGGTTCGCACTGGGGACCCTGGCCAGCTGGGCGTGGCCGGGCCTGGACGCCCAGCGCTCGGTGTTGATGTAGATCCATTCGCCGTCGGGGGACCACTCGGGCCCGTCGATGTGGCCGGCGCCGGTGTCGACCACGGTGACGGGGCCGCCCTCGGAGGGGATCAGTGCGAGCCTGGACGGGCTGCCCGATGTGTCGATCCGCACGAAGCCGAGCGTCTTCCCGTCGGGTGAGACGCCGTGCAGGAAGTACCACACGTCGTCCTCGTCCGTGACCCGGCGCACGCTGCCGCCGTTCAGGGGCCCGTGGTAGATGTGCCCGTCCATCGCCGACATGAAGATCGAGGCGCTGCCGGGGTCGAGCACGTGGTCGTTGTTGATCGCCGGCAGGCCCTCGTGGGCGATGCGGCGGGGCTTGTCGGGGGCGTCGAGGGAGACCGCCCACAGCCCGCCGTCCCCGTTCAGGTAAAGCGTGCCGCCGTCCGCTCCCCAGTTGGGCGCCTCGAGGAGTAGGCCGTCGAACTCGGCGACGACCTCGTCCGAACGGGATGTCACGTCGAACACGTGGAGCCGGCACTTCTGCCCCGGCGCCAGGACCCGACCGAGGGCGCCGGGGGCCTGCTCGAGCATGCGCGCCAGTTCGCGCGGCGTCGGCATCTTAGCCGCCAATTCGGCGATGTCGAGCGGCGCCGGTCGATCGAGTGTGGGGGCGCCCTGCGTGGATGCGGAAGGCGTGGTCATCTCTTGCACTCCTCAGACAGTCGGTTGCCGGAACACGGCAGTGGTAAGTGGTGCGATGCGATGGCGCATCACTCGGCGGCGGTCAGTGCCGCGGACTCGGATCAGCCCTGGTTGCTGAAAGCGGAGTCGAAGGACGCTGCGGGCAGGTCCCACAGCAGGGAGCGCACGAACTCCACCGCCTCGGACGCGCCGCGCAGCCGGTCCATCCCCGCGTCCTCCCACTCGATGGAGACGGGGCCGGAGTAGCCGATGGCGCGCAGCGCCCGGAAGCAGTCCTCCCACGGCACGTCCCCGTGCCCGGTGGAGACGAAGTCCCAGCCTCGGCGCACATCGCCCCAGGGCAGGTGCGAGCCGAGGACGCCGTAGCGGCCGTTTCGCGGCCGCAGCCGGGTGTCCTTGCAGTCGACGTGGTAGATCCGGTCGGCGAAGTCGGTGATGAACGCGACCGGGTCGATGTGCTGCCACATCATGTGGCTGGGGTCCCAGTTGAAGCCGAATGCCTCGCGGCGGCCGATGGCCTCCAGTGCGCGCAGGCTGGTGTGGTAGTCGTAGGCGATCTCGCTGGGGTGCACCTCGTGGGCGAAGCGCACGCCCTCCCCGTCGAACACGTCCAGGATGGGGTTCCAGCGGTCGGCGAAGTCCTCATAGCCGGCCTCGATGACCGAGGCGGGCACGGGCGGGAACATCGCGACGTACTGCCAGATGCTGGACCCGGTGAATCCGACGACGGTGTCCACGCCCATCTTGCGGGCGGCCTTGGCGGTGAGCTTGAGATCCTCGGCCGCGCGCTGCCGCACGCCCTCGGCTTCGCCGTCGCCCCACACGCGGCTGCCGACGATGGCCTGGTGGCGGAAGTCGATCGGGTCGTCGCAGACCGCCTGGCCCTTGAGGTGGTTGGAGACGGCCCAGGCCTTGAGGCCGTGTTTGTCGAGGATCTCCAGGCGGCCGCGCAGGTAGGCGTCGTCCTCGGCGGCGCGCCACACGTCCAGGTGCTCGCCGGAGCAGGCGATCTCCAGTCCGTCGTAGCCCCAGTCGGCGGCGAGCCGGGCCACCTCCTCCAGGGGCAGGTCGGCCCACTGTCCGGTGAACAGGGTCACTGGGTGCGTAGCAGCGGTCATCACAGCGTCCCTTCGATGTCGCTCCAGGCGCCGGATGCGGCGGAGGCTAGGACGGCGTCGGTGATCCGTACCGAGCGGAGCCCGTCGGCCAGGGTCGGCAGCCCGTCCGGCGCGTCCCCGGCGATCGCCGAGTACACGTCGGCGGTGAAGGCGTTGAAACAGTCCTGGTAGCCCTGCGGGTGGCCACCGGGCAGGTAGGACAGGCGTGCCTGCTCGGCGGATAGCTGGCCGGCGCCGCGGGCGATCACCTGTGCGCCGTCCGGGGAGCCGAGCCAGGCGGTCTCCGGGGCCTCCTGGTCGAAGACGGCCGATCCGGCCGAACCGTCCAGTTCGAACCAGAGACGATTGCGCCGTCCTGCGGCGACCTGGGATACGACCACGCTCCCCGGTGTGCCGGAGGCGGTCTGGAACGCGACGACCGCGACGTCCTCCGTCGTCACGGGCGCGAGCGCTGGGGCGGCTTCGGCCGCCTGTGCGGTGAAGCTCTGCGCCGAGCCGGTCGGCCGCTGCGGCACGGCGATCGAGGCCAGCGCCGTCAGGCGCGCCAGGCGCTCGCCAGAGGTGAACTCCACCAGGTCGCACCAGTGAGAGCCGATGTCGGCGAAGGCGCGTGAGCGCCCGCCGGCCTCAGGGTGCACACGCCAGTTCCCGGCGTCGGGGGCCAGCATCCAGTCCTGCAGATAGCTGCCGTGCAGTGCGTGCCACGCGCCGAACTGCCCGGCGATCCGGCGTGCCCGCAGTTCCCGCACGATCGGGTGGTAGCGGTAGACGAACGGCACCGCCGCGACCAGGCCGGACCCGGCGGCCAGCGCCTCCAGCCCCTCCGCCTCCGCGGCGGAGACCGCGACCGGCTTCTCACACACCACATGGCGGCCTGACCGCAGCACGGCCGTCGCGAAGGCGGCATGGGTCGCGTTCGGCGTGCACACGTGCACCACGTCGACATCCGCAGCCAGCAGCGCCTCCAAGTCCGGGTAGGCGGCGCAGCCCCATGCGGCGGCGGCCTCGGCCGAGTGCTCCGGCCGCGAGCCGAGTACCCCCACGACCACGCCGCCAGCCGCGCGGATCGCCCGGTGGTGCACGGACGCGATCATCCCGGTGCCGATGACCGCTGCCCGCACCCCTGCGCCGGTCTGGGTCATCAGATATCTTCCTTGCCGAGCACTGACTTCGCGAGGTCGAGGATCGCCGCGCTCTTGGCCCAGGGGTCGCCGCCGTGGCCCTCGTACTCCAACGACAGCGGACCGGTGTAGCCGTGCTCTAGGAGGATGCCGAGCGCCCGCTTCAGGTCGACCGGCCCGATGGCCCCGTCCTGCGTCACGTAGTGCGCCTTGAGGCTGACCAGTTCCGCGCGGTCGGCCAGCGCCTCGATGCCGTCGTACACGGACGTCAGGTCGATGCCGGCGTATACGTCTGCCGGGTCGCCCGCCTCGGAGGCGCCGTCGAGGAACGCCGCTGTCGTCGGTCCCATGATCGCGTCGAAGTTGCCGAGGTCGAGGAGCAGGCCGCACGCATCGCGCCCGACGGCAACGAGCAGGCTCCGCATCCACACCGGGTCGCTGCTGCGCCCGCCGTGGTTCTCCACGAGCAGCCGCGTTCCGTGCTCCTTGGCGAACGCGCCGAGTTCGCCGAGCGTGTCGACCAGATGCGCGGGCACTGTGGTGGGCTGGTGCGGATTGAACGGCGAGCTGGGGTTGACCCGCACGAACTGCGGGCTCAGCGCGGCGAACCGCTCGATCCACCGCTTGTTCAGCTCGATGTCGGCGGCGCGTTTGGCTTCGTCGGCGCCGAGAAGGTCGCCGGCGTCGATGCAGGCGTTGACCAGGCGGATGCCGTTGGAGGCAAGCGCCTCGGCGAAGGCGTCGATCTCCGGGTCGTCCACTCCGTTGAACTGGAAAGCGACGGTCTCGACCGCCTCGACACCGAGGACGTCGCGAGCCCGCGCCGGGAACTCCGAGACGCGCAGCAGCTTCGGGTAGGGCAGTTCGAAGTGGACGTCGTTGCCCTGGGGATCGGTGAAGTCGAAGACCAGGGGGCCGAGTTGCTCCCGGATGCTGTACGAGGATGCAGACAGGGTGTTCAAGGGATCTCCTCCGGGTGGGGTTTCGTGCCGGGGTTGCGTTTCACGGCGTCCGCCGCTGGCGAGGTGGATGGGGTGAGTGGAGATTCGCGGCGACCGGCCGCCGGCCCGCTTACCGGACCGGGGCGTCGACAGCCCCGTGGACGGGCCTGGCCGGGTAGGTCAGGCCGTGCCCGGACCGATAGAGGGGGTTGGCCGTGTCGAAGGGGACGTCCGCGCGTCCGGCCTCCACCTCGGCCATGGAGGAGGGCAGGTCGATTGGCAGCCGCCCGCGTGGTTCGGCCTCGCCGAACAGGACGTGCACGGTGGCTTCCTCGGTAGCGCCGAATTCGGCGATGAGTGCGGCCACGTCGTCGTTGAACGGCGTGAGGATCGCGGGCCGGTCGAGGTAGATGACGATGACCGTGGGGACGGTGCGGCAGATGGCGCGAATGCGTTCTGCTTCCTGCGGTTCGAAGTCCAGGGAGCCTGCGTGGAAGGTCTGCTCGAGCATGGCGGCGTCCATTGGCCTTCCCCAGATCGGGGGTATAGTCGGTGCCGCGCTTCTCGTAGGGAGCCGTGAGGCGCAAAACGGCGACGTCGGCCTGCTCCGGCGTGGTGACCGGTAGTCCGCGCGCGCCGAGAGCGTCGGCGGTGATGCCTTCGGTGTAGATCTTGAGGCCGGTGGCGAGCGGGAGGTGGGCCGGCCCAGCAGTGTTCTTGAGCAGGGTGTGCGCGGCCTCCTGGGCAGCCCGGCCCTGGGCACGGGCGGTGTCGGTGCCGAACATCACTGACTTCGAACTGATCGACACCGAGGTCGGGTGCGACGTTTCCGCGCTGCCGGTCAGCGGCTGGTTGCCTACGGTGGTGCCGGGCGGGGTCCATGAGTCGCTGCTGGCCGCGGGCCGGATCGAGCACCCTTATCAGGACCGTAACGAAGACGGCCTGCGCTGGATCGAGGAGCGCGACTGGTGGTTCCGCGCCTCTTGCGCCCTTCCGACCGAATGCGCCGAGGACGAGCGGGTCCGACTGGTGTTCCACGGCCTTGACACCGTCGCAGACATCTGGCTCAACGGCGAACTGCTGGGCCATCACGAGAACATGTTCCGGCCGGCCGAGTTCGATGTGACCGGGCGACTGCGCACCGACAACGACCTGCTGGTGCGCTTCTCCCCGCCGTTGGCCGGATTGACGGTTCCCGCATCCGCCGCCGAGTTCCAGGCGCGGTTCGCCGCCTTGTTCGCCCACCTCATGCCGGAGGATGAGGGGCCCGCCGAATCCGACGAGGGCATCATGGGGGCGACCAGGGCGCTGGCCACCCTGCGCCGCAAGGCACCGTGCTCGTGGGGCTGGGACTTCGGGCCGCGCGTGCCGTCGATCGGCATCTGGCGTCCGGTCGAGCTGTGCGTGGAGAAGGCGGCCGCGATCACCGGGCACCATATCCGCACGGACGCGATCGACGTGGACGGCTCGGCGACCGTCGAGGTGCTCGTCGAAGTCGAGCAGTTCGCCACCGACGCCCGACTCACAGCCTTGGTCGAGCTCACGGCCCCGTCCGGCCGGACCGTCAGGATCGAGACGCCGGTGTCGAACGGCCGGGCGCACGGCACCCTCACCGTGCCGGCGGCGGAGCTGTGGTGGACGCACGATCTGGGCGCCCCGGCCCTGCACGAGGCGACGATCACGCTGCTGGACGGCGAGGAGGTCCTGGACCGCACCATCGACCAGGTCGGGCTGCGCACCATCGTCCTGGACCGTGCCGACGACCCGGAGGGCGGGCGCCTGTTCCGGTTCCTGCTCAACGGAGTGCCGGTCTTCGCCCGCGGCGCATCCTGGCTGCCCGCGGACATGCTGGTCGGCTCAGTACCGCCCGACCGGGTCAGGGCGCTGGTGGACCTGGCCCGGCACGGCGGCATGAACATGCTGCGTATCTGGGGCGGCGGGATCTACGAGCAGGACGCGTTCTACCGCGCCTGCGACGAGCAGGGCGTACTGGTCTGGCAGGACTTCATGTTCGCCTGCACCGACTACCCGCAAAGCGACCCCAAGCTCGCCGCCGAGGTCGAACTCGAGGCCGAATACCAGGTCAAGCGGCTGCGCAACCACCCGAGCCTGGCCCTGTGGTGCGGCAACAACGAGGTGCAGGTCCTCCACGGCGCGGCCTACCAGAACTACGAGCCCGGAGACTGGGGCTACGACTTCTTCTTTCGCGTCCTGCCCGAGGCCGTCGCGAAGTTCGACGGTGCAACCCCGTACTGGCCGGGCAGCCCGTGGGGCGAGGACGCGAGCGAGGGCTGGATGGCGGCCGGGGGCGTCCTGGATGGCGACCGGCACTCCTGGGAGGTGTGGCACGGCTTCGGCCTCGGCCCGGACGGCCAGGAGTTCGCCAGCGTCGGCGACTCCCGGCACTACCGCCGGTACGCCGACGACATGGGCAAGTTCATCAGCGAGTTCGGCATCCATGCTGCCCCGGAGCTGGCCACCCTGCGCCGCTACCTGCCGGCCGACCAGCTGTACATGCACAGCGCGTCCTTCGACCACCACAACAAGGACAACCCGAAGGACAAACACGAGCCGGTACTCGAGATCGTCACCGGCCTGCCCGCCACGATCGAGCAGTACGTGGACTTCACCATGATCTCCCAAGCAGAGGGGCTGAAGTTCGGAGTCGAGCACTACCGGCGCCGCGCGCCGCACTGCAACGGCGCGCTGGTATGGCAGTTCAACGACGTGTGGCCCGGCTTCAGCTGGTCCATCGTCGATTACGACCTCGTGCCGAAAGCCTCGTATCACTACCTGTCCCGCGCCTTCGCGCCGGTGCTGGCCAGCTTCCGCCGCGATGGCGACGGACTGGAGCTGTGGCTGAGCAACAGCGGCCGCACCGAGGCGACCACGACCGCCACCGTCACCATCGCAGGCTTCGACGGCACCGACCACCTGCGCGAAGAGGTCACCGCGACCGTCGCGCCCGGCGAGTCCCGCGCCGTGTGGCGCGGCACCGATTTGGAGCTGACCGCGCACCGCTACGCCCGGGTGGAGAGTCCGGACGGCGCGTTCCCGTCGAACCGGCTGTTCTTCGGGGAGATCAAGGACGTGCCGTTCGGCGAGTCCAAGCTCGATGTCACTGCGGCCAAGACCGGGCCGGGCGTGGCCGCGCTGACTGTCACCGCGATCGGCTTCGCCTATTTCGTCCACGCGCTCACCCCGGCACCCGGAGTGCGGTTCGACGCCAACTACCTGGACCTGCGCGGGGGCCAGACCGCGACGATCAATGTCTCCGGGCTCCCGGACGGATTCGACCCCGCCGCGATCGAGGTTCGGGCCTGGCAGCCACAGCCCCAGTGACCTCGATCGAAAGGCTCCCCCGAGCCCCCCTCGTTCGCGCCGGGCCCGCTCCAGCCGGTCGCGACCGACCCGGCCCGAGGCGTCGCGCGCACCCGCGCCGGCACGGCGGTACGGCACATGAAGGAAACCGAGAACTCCCGACACCAGAAGGCGATACCTCCGAAGACCGTGGTCTTCCTCGGACGTCGCCGCTTGCCCGACACGGAAGAAGCGAACGGCTCCGCCCGTAACTCAAGGACGAGGTACTCCATGGCACTCAACGTCGCGTCGCAGCACGACGAGAAATCAGCAGACAGATCCCGCTTCGGTGTCCGCTTCGGCGTGATCCTGATCATTCTGCTGTGGTCGTTCAATCTCAACAGCCTGGTCGGCGGAATGGCCGGCACCGCACAAGCGCAGGTGGCGCTCCACTACCACACCACTCAGATCGTCTGGTTCACCCAGGTCGCCACGCTGCTCGGCGTCTTCACCACGCCTTTCACGGCCAAGGCCGCCGGGATGTTCGGCAAACGCCGGGTGCTGATAGTTATCACCGCTCTGGGTTTCATCGGCGACCTGATCAGTGCCCTGTCCACCGACTACGCGACCCTGCTGATCGGCCGCGGCGTCGCTGGCTTCTATGTGCCTTCGGGCGTGCTGGTCTTCGCGCTGGCCCGCGACGTGTTCCCGCGTCGGCAGGTCCGCCCGGCCAGCGGCCTCCTGGCCGGCAGCATCGGCCTGGTCATGTTCGGAGCCCCGTTCCTGTCCGGCACGCTGCTGGACAACCACGGATTCCGCGGCGTCCTGTGGTTCATGGTCATCGCCTCCGCCGCCGCCGTGGTGACCCTGCTCTTCGTGCCGGAGAGCCCGGTGTGCGAGCCCCGCACCCGTGTCGACTGGCTCGGCGGGATCCTGCTCGGCGGCGGCCTGACCGCCATCATCTACGGGATCGGCAACGGCACCGACTGGGGCTGGACCAGCATCAGGACGCTGGCCTACATCATCGGCGGCTTCGCGGCCGTGCTCGCCTTCCTGTTCGTGGAAAGCAGGACCGCCCACCCGATCCTCCCTCTCACCCTGCTCGGTCGGCGTCGAGTGTGGACGATGCTCCTGGTCACGACCCTCGTGATGGGCGCGTTCGTCGGCCAGAGCACCGTGATGAGCCTGCTCCAGCTCATGCCGAGCATCCCGCACGTGTCTGCGGGCCTGGGCTGGACCGCGACCAAGGCCGCCTGGGTCGGGTTCCCCAGCAGTATGCTCATCGTGACGACGTCACTCGTCACTGGCGTGCTCGCGCGGCGCGTGGACTCACGCCGGCTGCTCGTAGTCGGCGCCCTCCTGATGGCCGCAGGCCTCGCCTTGATCGGCGAGTTCCACCACAGCGTGCCCCAAGTGATGTTCCTGGGCCTCATCAGCGCGCTGGGCCTCGCCATCTGCTTGGCCGTTGGGCCCATCCTGATGATCGAGTCGGTCTCAGCCGAGGAACAGACCGTGGCCGGCGGCACGCAGAACCTGTTGCAGGGCGTGGCCTTCGCCGTGCTCACCCAGGTGGTCTTCGTCCTACTCTCCCAGCACGACCACGTTGTGCAAGGTACCGCGCTCTACAGCGATACCTCCTACCGCAACGCCCTGTGGGTGTTCGCCGCGCTAGCCCTGGCAGGCACCCTACTCACCGCCCTGATCCCAAAGGCCGTCCGGATCGGCGACGCCGGGGCCGCGGTCGAGGACGGGCAGACGGTCTGACCGTCCGAAACCCCGCCATCTGACCGCCCCGCGCGATTCGGCTGACTCCGCAACCGGGCGTAGAGTCGGCTGAGCGCGCTTCTCATGCCGACTCTTCTGGGCCCCTCACACGATGGCTCGCCGCACGTCAGGGTGCTCATCGGACCCGTACGGGCCGACGCCACCCGGCGGGACGTCCTCGATCCGCACTGTTATCAGACTTTGATGATCACTCGCGCTGACCATCACCGGTCACGGCCACCAGCGCTCAATCGTACGCATTCGCAGGTGGTCGACGACGACTTGCAGCTAGGCCGTTCACCCGGATGGACGTTGGGCGGCTGGCACGACAGGACAGGCGCAGACAATGCTGAAATGCTTTCTGTTGAGACCTTACTGATGGTGAGCGCCGCACTTACCGCCTATCCGAATCGGCACCTCCGATATCGGATCTGTGGACATGCCCACGTCCATGGTCCGCGCGCAGGAGAGAACCAATTATGAGCGAGAAGATCGCCGGTATCGAAATACCCGATACGCGACTGGCAGCCAAGGCCACGGAACTGGTCCGCGCAGCGGTGCCGCCGCTGCTCTTCGACCACTCTCGCAGGGTCTACCTGTTCGGGATGCTGCAAGGACTACAGCGCGGCTTGAAGCCTGACCCGGAACTGCTCTACGTCGGAGCGATGTTCCACGACCTGGGTCTGACTCAGACATACCGGACCACTCATCAGCGCTTCGAGATCGACGGTGCGAACGAGGCCCGCAGGTTCCTTACCGATCACGGGGTCGGCGCTGACGATGTGCGCCGGGTTTGGACGGCGATCGCCCTCCATACAACGCCCGGTGTTCCGGAGTTCATGGAGCCCGAGATCGCGTTGGTGACCGCGGGTGTGGAGACTGATGTGCTCGGGATCGGCCGTGACGACCTGGATCCCGCGGCGCTCGAAGCCGTCACCAATGCGCACCCGCGACCCGACTTCAAGCGCCGGATTCTGGAGGCCTTCACCGATGGCTTCAAGGATCGGCCCGACACCACCTTTGGCACCGTGAACGCTGATGTGCTAGCCCACTTCGTGCCCGGCTTCCAGCGCATCGACTTCGTCGAGGTCATCCGAAACAACTCCTGGCCGGAGTAGCCGGCGGAAATTACTGCATGTTTCGGCCGACCCGTGTAAACGCCAGAGGACTCCACCGCGAGCAGAGGATGAAGAAATGAGCAAGGAACCGCCAGTCACGACCACGGATGCCGGTTGTCCCGTCGCCAGCGACGAGTTCTCGCTCACGGTCGCAGCCAACGGCCCCGTCCTGCTGCAGGACGCCTACCTGATCGAAAAGCTGGCCCACTTCGTCCGCGAGCGCGTCCCCGATCGCGTGTATCACGTCAAAGGCGGCGGCGCCTTCGGCTATTTCGAGGTGACCGCCGACGTCACCGAGTGGACCAAGGCCGCCTTCCTCAACACGGTCGGCAAGCGAACGCCGATTCTTCTCCGCTGCTCGTCGGTGGCCGGCGAAGAGGGCTACCCGGACTCGGACCGCGACGTGCGCGGCTGGGCTCTGAAGTTCTACACCGAGGAGGGCAACTACGACCTCGTCGGCAACAACACGCCCGTCTTCTTCGTGCGTGACCCCATGAAGTTCCCTGACTTCATCCACTCGCAGGAGCGCATGCCCGACAGCGGCCTGCGCAGCAACAATATGCAGTGGGACTTCTGGACGCTCTCGCCGGAGTCGGCCCACCAGGTGACGATTCTGATGAGCGACCGCGGCACGCCGCGCACCTGGCGCCACATGAACGGCTACAGCAGCGACACGTACATGTGGGAGAACGCCGCGGGTAAGAAGTTCTGGGTCAAGTACCACTTCAAGACCGAGCAGGGCATCGAGAACTTCACCGACGCCGAGGCCAGGGCCATGCGCGCTGAGGACCTCGACTGCCACCGGCGCGACCTGCGGGAGGCGATCGCTCGCAGGGACTGTCCGTCCTGGCGCCTCGAGATGCAGATCATGCCCTACGAGGACGCGGCCGACTACCGCTTCAACCCCTTCGACGTGACCAAGGTCTGGCCGCACGAGGACTACCCGCCGATCACCGT
>NZ_RJVR01000281.1 GCF_003999195.1 Streptomyces soli | reverse complement strand
GACCTGTCGGGCGGCGCCGCGTCCGCCACGCTCGCCCTGCTGGCCGCCGGGCTGCCCGGGATGCCGGGCACGCCGCTCGGCCGCGGCTCGGCGTCGGGCCAGCGGCTGCTGGCCGTCACCTTCAACGACCTGGCCACGGGCGGCGGTTCGAACGCCGCCGAGCTGGAACGCGCCCACAGCATGGCCGCCGACCCCCGCCTGCACCACGTCGTGGTCACCGGCGGCCCGGAAGCCCTCCCCTACGCCGACCTCCTGGACACCGGCCCCCTGACCGACGAGCCCGGCCCCTCCCTGGTCACCGCCGAGCGGCACCGCCGACGCCTGGCGGCCGGCGCCGCGGACCACTTCGTCGGGCACGGCGCCCGCCAGGTCCTCGACGCGCACCCGGCGCGCCTCGCTGACCTGCTCATGGACCGCCGGCGGCGGCAGCTGCGCCGGCCGATGACCGCGCTGGCCCGTGCGGACGGGCTGTCCGGGCGGTCGGTCCTCGTGCCCTTCACGGTCTACCGGGCGGCGCGGCGGCTCGCCCGTACCAGTTATCAACAGGGTGTGGAAGCCGCCGCGGCCCAGCTCCTCGCCCGGCGCTTCGACGGCCCCGACGGCGCCCTGTCCGCGTCGCTGGCGGCGCTGGCCTGGTGCCGGCCCGGTCCCGCCGCGCGCTGGCTCACCGGCGAGGCGCTCGCTGAAGTATCGGTTCGCCTTGCCGACGCCGCCGCCCGGCGCGGCCCCTCGGAGCGGCCCGGCGAACGGCGCGCCCGAGCAGCCCTGGCCCGCCACGCCGCCGACCACCGCGTCTTCGAGCAGGCGGTGGAAGTACGCAGCCAGCGCCTCCACGCCCCCTTCCTCGACAACCAGGTCGTACGTGCCTGCCGCGCCCTCCCCGAAGCCCTCCGCATCCAGCCCGGCGCCCGGGCCTCCGTCCTGCGCTCCGTACTCGCCGGCGCCGGCATCCGCGACCTCCCCGCCGGCTGGGGCGCCAACACCATGGCCTCCGCCGCTGTCGCAGGCCGCGCCGGACTCCGTACGGCCGTCGACGACCTCCTCGACCTCTTTGCCGCCCCACTGCTGGCCGACGCCGGGCTCATCGAGGCCCGCGTCGTCCGCAAAGCCCTCCGCGCCGCTGCCTCCGGCGAACCCCTCCCCCTCGACGGCCTCGCCGAACTCGTCGCCACCGAGGTCTGGCTCCGCCGCCTCCTCGCCCGCCGCGGCTCCTGCTGGACCGGCACCCCCCTCCCCGACCAACGCGCCGTATCCGGCGGCATCCACCGCCTCTCCCTGTAACGGGTGCGGTTACCTCCAGGTTGGGGGTAGGCCGTCCGCCCGAGGCGGGGCGGGCCGGCCCAACCCGCCCGCACTCGGCGACGGCGCATACCCCGACGGTGCCGGCCCGTGGGCCCGGGGCACCGTTGGCGGCCGACGGCCCGTGGCCGGGTTGTGCCGGCCTCCCCCACCCCCTCCCCCAGCCTTCGGCCGGTGGGGGTCCCCCCAGCCTTCGGCCGGGGGGACCCCCACCCAGCCGCCAGGCTGGGGGAGGACCCCCATCTCGCTTCGCTCCCCTTGCGGAACGTTCTCCCACAACCCGGTGGGAAGGGGTCCGGGGGCAGCGCCCCTGGTTTCGGGAAGGGCCGGGGTGGGGGGAGCAACCCGTCCACGGGCCTCCAGCCCGCCAACGCGACCTCAGCCACCCACCCGGCAGGGGCGCGGCGGCGCCCCGGCCCGCCGTACGGAGTCCGGCGCAGCGGCTCGGAGCCCGCAAGGCCCCCCGGGGCCGTGCGGTGCGAGGGGCGCGTCCTCTTAAGAGGCGTGGCCACAACCGGACGGAGTCCGCACCCGCTGGAATGGAATCGACCGTTCCACCGGTTGAAGGGGTTCGGGGTTACGTTTCCGCCCGTGGACGACAGGAGGGCCGCGCGACGTGAGCCAGTACATGGCCAAGGCGCAGGCACGCATCACCCGGCGCATGGGTGGCGCGCGGAAGCCGCGCCGTGTCGCGATGCTGAGCGTGCATACCTCGCCGCTGCATCAGCCCGGCACGGGCGACGCCGGCGGTATGAACGTATACATCGTCGAGCTGGCGAAGCGCCTCGCCGACATCGGCATCGAGGTCGAGATCTTCACGAGGGCCACCACCGCCACCCTCCCCCCGACCGTTGAGCTCGCGCCGGGCGTCCTCGTCCGGCACGTGGACGCGGGCCCCTACGAAGGCCTGGCCAAGGAAGACCTCCCGGCCCAGCTCTGCGCCTTCACGCACGGCGTGATGCACGCGGAGGCGAGCCACCGCCAGGGGCACTACGACCTGGTGCACTCGCACTACTGGCTGTCCGGCCACGTCGGCTGGCTGGCCGCCGAGCGCTGGGGCGTCCCGCTCGTGCACGCCATGCACACCATGGCGAAGGTCAAGAACGCGGCGCTGGCCGACGGCGACACGCCCGAGCCGCCCGCCCGGGTGATCGGTGAGACGCAGATCGTCGTCGCCGCCGACCGCCTCATCGCGAACACCGCGGAGGAGGCCGACGAGCTGATCCGGCACTACGACGCCGACCCGGCCAAGGTCGCCGTCGTCCACCCCGGTGTCAACCTCGACCTCTTCACGCCCGCCGCCGGCCGCGCCGCCGCCCGCGCGCGCCTCGGCCTGCCGGCGGACGCCGTGATCCCCGTCTTCGCCGGCCGGATCCAGCCCCTCAAGGCCCCGGACGTGCTGCTGCGGGCCGTGGCGGTGATGCTGGCCCAGGACCCGTCGCTGCGCGAGCGGATCGTGGTCCCCGTCGTGGGCGGTCCGAGCGGCAGCGGCCTGGCCAAGCCGGAGGGGCTCCAGAAGCTCGCCGCACGGCTCGGCATCTCGGACGTCGTACGGTTCCAGCCGCCGGTCGGCCAGGAGCTGCTAGCGGACTGGTACCGGGCGGCCACCGTCCTCGTCATGCCGTCCTACAGCGAGTCCTTCGGCCTGGTCGCGATAGAGGCCCAGGCCTGCGGCACGCCGGTCGTGGCGGCCGCGGTGGGCGGCCTGCCCGTCGCCGTACGGGACCAGCAGACCGGATTCCTCGTCCCCGGCCACGACCCCGTCGACTACGCGGCCGTCCTGCGCCGCTTCGTCGACGACCCGCACCTCGGCACCCGCCTCGGCGAGGCCGCGGCCCGCCACGCCCAGGACTTCGGCTGGGCCGCGGCGGCCGGTGCCACCGCCGACGTCTACGCCGGGGCGATCGCCGAACGCCGCCGTCGCCTACGATCACTCCATGGGTGAGGCACGCGAAGCCGTCGAAAAGGCGCTCCGGGACGCGGAGCTTGAATGGGAGACCGCCGACGACGGCTCGTACGTCGTCAAGCTCCCCGGCACCCGCAAGCTTTCGACCACCGTCTCCCTCAAGGTCGGCAAGCACACCCTCTCCGTGAACGCCTTCGTCGTCCGCCACCCCGACGAGAACCATGAGGCCTTCTACCGTTGGCTCCTCGAGCGCAACCTCCGCCTGTACGGGGTCAGTTACGCCATCGACCAGCTCGGCGACGTCTACCTCACCGGCCGCCTGCCGCTGGCCGCCGTGACCCCGGAAGAGGTCGACCGGATCCTCGGCTCGGTCGTCGAGAACGCGGACGGCAGCTTCAACACCCTCCTCGAGCTGGGCTTCGCCTCGGCCATCCGCAAGGAGTACGCATGGCGTACGTCCCGGGGCGAGTCAACCCGCAACCTTGACGCCTTCGCTCACCTCACCGGCGCCGACAACCCCGGCTCCTGACCGTTCCCGCAGCAGCGTGAGGAAGCCCGCGGCGGCCACGGCGCCGATCACCGCGCATCCCGCCCACAGCGCCCCCGTACCGGCGTGGTCGATGACGAAGCCGCCGAGGAGCGGACCGGTGAAGTTCGCGACGGACCACGAGAGCCCCATGATCCCGCTGTAGCGCCCCCGGGCGTGCGGCGGCGAGAGCTTGGCGACCGCGGCGGACGAGGTCGGCATGTAGATGATCTCGCCCATCGTCCAGACGCAGACGGTCAGCGCGTAGACCGGTATCGACCCGGCGAAGCCGGTCAGCCCGAGCCCGGCGCCGAAGAGCAGGGCGCCGAAGGACAGCAGCCGGGCGGGGCTGCGGCGCGTGACGAGCTGGGTGAGGGGGATCTGGAGCAGGACGATCAGAATGCCGTTGACACTGATCACGACACCGAAGTCGGTGCTGTTCATGCCGTCCTGGCCCATCGCGATGGGCAGGCCGATGCCGGTCTGCGCGAAGATTCCCGCGAGCAGCAGGTTGAGCCCGACCAGCCCCATGAAGCGGCGGTCCCGCAGCACCTCGCGCGTCCCCGTCCGCGGCTCGGCCCGCGGCTCCGCCCCGGCCGTCAGCACCACCGGCTCGGCCGGCCGCGTCTCGGGCAGCTTCACGAACACGACCACCGCGCACAGCAGCGTGGTCGCCGCGTCCAGCAGGAAAAGCAGCAGGAAGCCGTGAGCGGCGATCAGACCCGCCGACAGGGACGCCACCGAGAAGCCGATGTTGATCGCCCAGTAGTTGAGTGAGAAGGCCCGCTGCCGGTCCTCGCCCGGCACCAGATCCGACAGCATCGCCTGAATCGCCGGCCGTGACGCCTGCACCGCGAAGCCCAGCGCGAACACCAGCGCCGCGATCGCCACCGGATTCCGTGCGAACCCCAGCGCGGCGGTCGACGCGGCACTCGCCAGCTGTGCGGCGAGCATCGTCGGCCGCCGGCCCCAGCGGTCGGCCAGCGTCCCGCCGACCGGGGAGGCGATCATCCCGCCGAGGCCGAAGAGGGAGGCCACCAGGCCCGCGTACGAGGCCGAGTAGCCGCGCTGCACGGTCAGATACAGCGACAGGAAGGTGACCACAAAGCTGCCGACCCGGTTGACCAGCGTCGACGTCCACAGCCACCAGAACCCGGACGGCAGCCCGGCCACCGCTTCCCGAACGGCCCGTCTCGGATCCGCCACGCCCGCACCCCTTGTCCCGTAATAGCCACCAACCGCCCGCGCAGCTTACAGAGGGGCCCCGAGAGTCGCCAAAGGGTTTTCTTTTAGACTCGACGCCATGGCAGACGCTCCGTACAAGCTGATCCTCCTCCGCCACGGCGAGAGCGAGTGGAACGCGAAAAACCTCTTCACCGGCTGGGTTGACGTCAACCTCAACGAGAAGGGCGAGAAGGAGGCGGTCCGGGGCGGCGAGCTGCTGAAGGACGCCGGCCTGCTCCCCGACGTCGTCCACACCTCCCTCCAGAAGCGCGCGATCCGCACCGCGCAGCTCTCCCTCGAAGCCGCCGACCGCCACTGGATCCCGGTCCACCGCAGCTGGCGCCTCAACGAGCGCCACTACGGCGCCCTCCAGGGCAAGGACAAGGCCCAAACCCTCGCCGAGTTCGGCGAGGAGCAGTTCATGCTCTGGCGCCGTTCCTACGACGTCCCGCCGCCCCCGCTCGAGGACGGCTCCGAGTTCTCCCAGAGCGACGACCCCCGCTACGCCTCCATTCCCCCCGAGCTGCGCCCCCGCACCGAGTGCCTCAAGGACGTCGTCGTCCGCATGCTCCCCTACTGGTACGACGGCATCGTCCCCGACCTCCTTGCCGGCCGCACCGTCCTCGTCGCCGCCCACGGCAACAGCCTCCGCGGCCTCGTCAAGCACCTCGACGGCATCTCCGACGCCGACATCGCCGGCCTCAACATCCCCACCGGTATCCCCCTCTCCTACGAGCTCAACGCCGATTTCCTCCCCCTCAACCCCGGCGGCACCTACCTCGACCCGGACGCCGCCGCGGCCGCCATCGAGGCCGTCAAGAACCAGGGCAAGAAGTAGTACGTTTCGCGATCACGCCCCTGACCTGCGTTTTCGGCGCAGATCAGGGGCGTTTTCACGGCCTGGGCCCTCTCGGGGCCCTCAGTTCCTCGGGTCCAGCGGCCTGAGCGCTCGCCCGAGAACCTTCCGGGCCCGCTCCCGGCTGCTGGGCATGAGGTGCGCGTACACCTTCAACGTCAGCCCTGGATCGGAGTGCCCGAGGTACTCCGCCAGCGCCTTGATGCTGCAGGACTCCGGCCGGCGCGCGTGAGGAATACGCGTTGTCGGCCAGGACCACATTGGGCCGGGTGCGAGGCCGCCCCCGCGGGCGGGGAACGCGCAGGCGAGCCATCACGTCGGGGAAAGCAGGTGCATCGCCGGCCTGCCCGGCAGTCAGCACGAAGGCCAGCGGCCGGCAGCGGTCGTCGGCTGCGAGGTGGACCTTCGTCGTCAGTCCTCCGCGGGACCGGCCGATGGCATGGTCGTGCGGCTCGCCGGCCGGGGCCCTTTTTTACGAGCCCCGGCCGCGTGCTGATGCGCGCGCACGATCGTGAAGTCCACCGAGACCGCCCAGTTCAGGTCCTCATCGGCGTCGGCCTGAGCCATCAACGCGGTGAAGACACGCTCCCAGGTGCCGTCAACGGCCCACATCCGCAACCGGTTGTAGACCCCGCGCCAGTTCCCGTACTTCTCCGGCAGGTGCACCCACTGCGACCCCGTCTGGAACTTCCAGGCGATCGCATCGATCACCTCACGGTGATCCCGCCACCGCCCACCCCGCCTGGGCGTCCGGTCCGGCAACAACGGCTCGATCCGCGCCCACTGCGCGTCGCTTAACGGCACACCTGAACCAACGATCAGATGATCCGAACGAAACGGCCTAGAGGTGATGCCCGGCATGCGCGCGGGCAAGTCGCGGTTGCAGGCCGCTCGCGCGCGTGGATGGGCGGGTACTCCCCGGCGGTTCCGTCACGAACTCAACTGGACGGCGTGACCGGGGACCACATGCCGAGCCACTGCTCGGCGCCCCAGGCCTCGAACCGCTCTACCTCGGTGAACCCCAGCTTCGCCGCGAGACGCATCGAGCCGACGTTGGCGGTCTGGGTGGTGAGCACCACCGGCTCGCCGGGAAGGACGCCGTCGAACCAGCCGAGTGCCGCCGCGCACGCCTCGGCGGCGTACCCGAATCCCCACGCCCGCGGCAGGAACAGGTAGCCGAGATCGGCCTTCCCCACGGCAGCCGGGCGACGGTGCCCGGTTGCTCTCCTGAGCAGGATCTGGCCGATCATCGACCCGTCGAGATCAACGACGAAACTCCCGGGCCACTGCTCGGGCACCTCAGGCGTCTCGCGCTCAAGCTCGTCACGCGGGCGGGAACCGCCGAGGTAGGTGTGCACCTCTGGCGAGGCGAGCAGCTCGATGAACGCCGCACGGTCCCGCGCCTCGGGCTCACGGAGCACGAGCCGCTCGGTCCTGATCGGCTCAGGCGGCCAAGCCACGAGTCCCAGATCTTCCATCCGCGCACGCTAACAGATGGTCAAACCAACCGAACGGAAAGACGTTCTGCCACCAGTGGTGCTCGGGGTCGCCGTACGGAGCGGCATCGGGGCGTCTGAGGATCCTCAGATCAAGAGGCTGCACGATGCTGCGCAGCTCTCGCGCGGACTTCTTGGGCAGAGCACAGATCGCCAGTTCCAGAAGATCTCGCTCGTCTGCCGGCTCGGGGCAACAGTCTGGGACGCCGCATCGGTCGCTGAACGGTGTAGGAAGCTGATCCTTCGGGGCCCGTGCGATAACAGCCCATCGAGAGAGAGCCTGCCCTATCAGGCCTGGCCGAAGCCGTGTCCGCTCCAACTGAATGATCTGTGCCTGAGCCGGGCCTGAAAGCTGACCGATCTTCGAGTAGCTGCCGCGATGCGCAGCAAAGAGCCTGTTGTCCGCCCGGAGGCGTGAGGGGCGCCTACGCGGCATGGCCCTTTCGGCTGTGAGTCATGAACTGCAGTTTGACACGCGGCTGGCCTGATGCGAATGCCTGCGGAGTCTCGATGGGTGGGTCAAGTGAGCTGCCGACAGGGGTCAGTAGCCGAAGAAGTGACGCGGGGCGTCTCGCTCTCACCCGGCGCGATCTCGCTGGCTCCTGAGCCGGACCAGACGGCGAGGCCGCCTGCAGGCAACGACACGAAGCGCCATCCTCGTGGTCCCGTGATCTGCCACGCTTCCGACGTTGGGTCACTCGAACACGTCAGCTCAATGCCGCCATCGAACACCAACCGCAGAGCGCCGGACTTGAACGCAACCGCAGACAGGATCGCCTTCCCGAACAGCGGAAGGGCCGCAGCCACGTCCTGCGTCTCCGGTGTCAGGAGCAAGCGGGGAATAGTGCCGTCTGCAACGCGCGCGAGGCGGGCAGGCGCTTCCAGGATGACTTCCCAGTCCGAATCGAGGGTCAGTGTCAGCATGAAATCGATGCTGATCCTGGTGACGCGCAGGCCACGGAGGCGGGGGCTCAGGATCCATCGGTCCTCATGTTCGACGGGATCGGTCTCAGTTCTCACCACCACACCATGGTCCACCTCGCGGTCAAGGGCCATCGTTTGCGGACGAGTCTGCGCTTTGTTGTTACTACAGTCGACCAATTGGTGGGCACGCGGGTGGTGCGGAGAGAGTTGGAGGTCCGGCCCTTGGGGTGAGAGATCGGGGTCCGTACGCTGGTTGCGGATCGTGCTGGCTCCTCGCCTGCCCGCAATAGTCCGATGAGGGCCCGGTCTTAGAGGCTCGCCCCAAGGGCCAGACCTTAAAGTCTCGTAGCGCCGCCGCCAGGCGTATCAGCGGCTCCAGGCCGCGGTGAGTGACCAGGGTCGGGTCATCGAACGCGGCTGAGACCGCTGCGGCGGCATGGAAGATTGCACGTGAGAGATGCCTTGCTGTACTTGCCGGATGGAACCGTAGAGAAGTCCCATCTTCGCAGGTCACAAGGAATTTCTTCGTTTCAGGACCTCACACTCCGCAGACACCAACCGGTGGATCCGGGCTGAACGGACGCGGACGCGGCGGACGTCGGGGGCGCCAAACGGGGCCCCCGACGTCCTTTTGATGGACCATCAGGGGTTTTGGTGCTTCGGCAGCTGCGGATTAGTTGCTGTAGCCATCGACCGTCAAACTCGCGCAATTCTCGGCAGTTGACGGCTCAATCACGGGGGATTAGGTCATAAGTGGACACATCGCGCGTAGCTCGATACTGTCGAATTGCTGACGCCAGAAGTGCGGTAGCCGAAGGTGCCAGTAGCACTGGGCAAGCAGGGAAGTGCGCGCCGGAAGCCGGAATCCACCGGCCTCGATGGCTCTCAGCGCCATCCAGTGCGAAGCACAGCCGGCCCCACACGCCAGAGATGTGAGGTCGGGCGCGGCCCTCAGTGGCAGGCGCATCAACCGACGTGACGGCACCCTGCACGCAAGCGAGCCAGTATCGCATGCATGCGATTCCGCCGTCGCGAAGCAGCTCAATGTGAGGTTGAAATGACTGTTCGGAGCATCAGGGGCAAGCCGAATGTCTCTCGCGGCGCCATAGCAACCCTGGCCGCACTGGCACTCGCCTTTCCCGTAGTGACAGCCACCACGGCGCAAAACGCGGCCGCCGATCCGAAGAAGGCGACGGTCGAGGTCAAGGGAAAGGTGGGCTGCGATCCAGTCAATGAGGATTTCAACCCGACTGCGGTGGAGTTCGCGTCCGGTCAAGAAACTGTGAACGCCGCCGCGGTAAACGCGGCCGCGGGCACGTACTCTGGCGTGAAGCTCACGAAGGTCCCCAAGAAGGGGGCTGCCATAGAAGTCACCATCACATGCAAGAACCCCGACAACGCCGCGGAAACAGACAGCTGGACCACGAACGTCACCGTCACGCGCCCGCAGGGGGCGGGCATCACCCGGACCGTCAGTCTCCTGAAGGAGACGTGAGGTCTTTGGTCTCCTCAGCCACAGCCGGTCCTTAGCGCTCCCCACAGCACCACCGCTGAGGTCCGACCGGGCCGATCCGCTGTGAACCCCGCGACATCCGCCGGGTCGTGGAGGGCGAGCGCCGTGCGGCGGCCGACCTGCGGTGCCACCGAAATCGGTGGCGCCGCGGGGCGCTGGCTGGTTGGGTCCTCGGGCATGAGTGGACTCAATGACCCGGCGTTTTTCGGCGATCGTTACGCGCACGAGTACGACGAGCGGACCACCCTCGACCCCGCGCCGGCGGTCGAGTTCCTGGCCGGCCTGGTTCCGGACGGCGGGCGGGTGCTGGAGTTGGCGATCGGAACCGGCAGGGTGGCGATTCCACTGGCTGAGCGTGGCATCGATGTTGAGGGCATCGAGGGTTCGGCGGCGATGGTGGAGCGGATGCGGGCGAAACCTGGCGGGTCGTCGATCCCCACGGTTGTCGGTGATATGGCCGATGTGGGGGTGAGGGGCACTTTCCAGTTGGCTTACCTGGTGTTCAACACCCTGTTCAACCTGCCCAGTCAGGCGCGTCAGGTGGACTGCTTCCGCAATGTCGTGAAGGTCCTCGAGCCGGGTGGCGTGTTCGTCATCGAGTGCTTCATCCAGGACGTGACAGAGTTCGACCGCGGCCAGCGAGTCGCGACGCGTGCCCTGTCCGAGGACGCCGTGGCCTTGGAGTTCCTGCTGCACGACCCGGTGGAGCAGGCGGTCACCTACCAGCGGGTGACGGTTGACGCCGAGGGCACCACGATGCGGCCGCTGCGGCTGCGGTACTGCTGGCCCAGTGAGCTGGACCTGATGGCACAGCTGGCCGGTATGCGGCTGCGGGAGCGCTACGACGACTGGGACCGCAGCCCGTTCACCGGTGCGAGCCGCAGTCACGTATCGGTCTACGAGAAGGTCTGACAGGACGAAAGCCCGTCCGGGGTGAGGCGGACGGGCCCTCGCGGGTAGTGAGAATGCTCAGGCGGAGGTGTGTCAGCAGCTGCAACCGCCGCAGCGGCAGGCGCCGCCGGCTTGGCAGCCGCACCCACAGCCCGAGCCGCAGCCGCACGCTCCGAGTATGGGCAGCTGTGTCATAACGGGCTGCGGGCCCTGTTCAAGTGACGGCTGGTCTCGGTTGGTCGGCGGGGTGGGGGATTTATGCATCGTTACCCTCCTCGGCTCGGTGCCTCTGGTCCAGTGAACGCGGCCCGGGGTGGGCGCATCAAGGGCGCATAGAGGCACAAAGCGTCACGCCGGCTCAGATGTGATGGGGGTGGCGGGCGGGGTGAGCTCGTCGGCGTGCTCGCCGGTGACGAGAAAGACGACGCGCTTGGCGACGGAGACGGCGTGGTCGGCGAAGCGCTCGTAGTAGCGGCCGACGAGGGTGACGTCGACGGCGGTCTCGATGCCGTGCTTCCAGCGGTCGTCGAGGAGGTGCTGGAAGAGAGCGCGGTGGAGCTCGTCCATACGGTCGTCGTCCTGCTCCAACTGGAGCGCGTCGTCGATGTCCTTGGTCACGATGACCTCGGCCGCCTTCGCCATCAGCCGCTGCGCGAGCTGCCCCATCTCCAGGATGGTGCTGTGCAGATCATGGGGGACGGCGGTCCCCGGGAAGCGCAGCCGGGCGAGCTTGGCGACGTGCCGGGCCAGGTCGCCGGAGCGCTCCAGGTCCGCGCTCATACGGAGCGAGGTCACGACGATCCGTAGGTCGGTGGCCACCGGCTGCTGGCGGGCCAGGAGGGTGACGGCCCGGTTCTCCAGGTCGCGCTGCAGGTCGTCCACCTTCTCGTCGGCAGCGATCACGCTCTCCGCGATCTTCAGGTCGGCGTCGAGCAAGGCGGTAGTGGCCCGTCCGATCGCCGAGCCGACCAGCCGGGCCATCTCGACCAGTCCGTCACCGATCGAGTCGAGCTCCTCGTGGTATGCGTCCCGCATCGCTGTCGCTGTCCTTCCGTCCGTGAACACTTCGTACGACTAGTCGTACATGGGGCCTATCCTCCACGCTCCCACGCTCATGGCCGAACGCGTACCGGCCGGGCATCCGGAATGAACCACTACTGACACCACAGTGAACTCTTGGCAACGCCTGTTCGAGAACCCGCCCGCATGGCTGTGGGCAGGGCGAATCCTCCGCCTAGTCTTGATGGCATGGACGTGAACGCGGCAGTCGCCGCAGCAGCAGCGATCGCCGGTCTGATGACCGGTGTGATCGCGATGCTCGCGTTCCGCTGGAGCGAGCGGGAACAAGCCCGCCCCACCCGCACCTCCCTGCACACCGACGCCGTGCTGCCGCCGGGGGTGGACACGGTTCTGTCCGTGCTCCGCTCCTCGGCGGTCGTCCTCGACGAGGGCGACACGGTGGTCAAGGCAAGCTCGGCGGCGTACGCCCTCGGGCTGGTACGAGGCGGCCGGCTGGCCGTCGACCAGATGCTGCAGATGGCCCGCGAAACCCGGCGGGATGGCGAGATACGGCAGGTCGAGCTGGAGCTACCGCGCCGCGGCGCGGGTCGCGGCGAGGGACTGGCGGTCTCGGCCCGGGTGGCCCCGCTGGGCTCCCGGCTGGTGCTCCTGCTGGTGGAGGACCTGACCGAGGCCCGGCGGATCGAGGCCGTACGACGCGACTTCGTCGCGAACGTCAGCCATGAGCTGAAGACGCCGGTCGGCGCGCTGTCGCTGCTCTCCGAAGCGGTGATGGACGCGAGCGAGGACCCCGAGGCGGTCATCCGCTTCGCGGGGCGGATGCAGCACGAGGCAGCGCGGCTGACCAGCCTGGTCCAGGAGATCATCGACCTCTCCCGGGTCCAGGACGACAGCCCGCTGGACGACGCCGAGGCGGTCCCGGTCGACGACCTGGTCACCGAGGCGGTGGATCGCTGCCGCCACCAGGCGAACGCCAAGCAGATCACCATGGCCACCGGCGGCGGCCCCGATCTCAAGATCTGGGGCAACCGGGGCCAGCTCGCGGCCGCGCTCGGCAATCTCGTCGAGAACGCGGTCAACTACAGCCCGGTCCGCACCCGCGTAGGGATAGCGGGGCGTAGGATCGCCGCGCCCGGCGGCGATCTCATCGAGATCTCCGTGACCGACCAGGGCATCGGTATCTCCGAGAAGGACCGGGACCGCATCTTCGAGCGGTTCTACCGGGTCGACCCGGCGCGTTCGCGTCAGACGGGCGGCACCGGACTCGGTCTGTCCATCGTCAAACACGTGGCCGCCTCGCACGGCGGGGAGGTCACGGTGTGGAGCGCCGAAGGTCAGGGCTCCACCTTCACCCTGCGACTCCCGGAGGCCGGGATCGCCGCGCGCGACCGGGTCATCGCCACGGACACCGAGTTCGAGGACGACGACCAGCTCTACGAGACGTTCCCTGATCACATCCCTGCCCCGGAGGTCCTTCCGTGACCCGTGTACTCGTCGTCGAGGACGAAGAATCCTTCAGCGACGCGCTGTCGTACATGCTCCGCAAGGAGGGCTTCGAAGTCGCCGTCTCGGCGACCGGGCCCGACGCGCTGGACGAGTTCGAACGCAACGGCGCCGACCTGGTACTCCTCGACCTGATGCTGCCGGGCCTGCCCGGCACCGAGGTCTGCCGCCAGCTGCGGCTCAAGTCCAATGTCCCGGTGATCATGGTGACCGCCAAGGACAGCGAGATCGACAAGGTTGTCGGCCTGGAAATAGGAGCGGACGACTACGTCACGAAGCCCTTCTCCTCACGTGAACTCGTCGCCCGGATCCGGGCCGTACTGCGTCGCCGCGGCGAGCCCGAGGAGATCTCCCCGGCCGCCCTGGAAGCCGGCCCGGTCCGTATGGACGTCGATCGCCACGTCGTCACGGTCGGCGGCGGCAAGGTGGACCTCCCGCTCAAGGAGTTCGACCTGCTCGAGATGCTGCTGCGCAACGCCGGGCGCGTCCTGACCCGGATGCAGCTCATCGACCGCGTCTGGGGCGCGGACTACGTCGGCGACACGAAGACGCTCGACGTCCACGTCAAGCGCCTCCGCGCCAAGATCGAGCCCGACCCGGGTGCCCCGCGCTACCTGGTGACAGTGCGGGGCCTGGGCTACAAGTTCGAGCCGTAAACCGGCAGGTCGTAGAGCCCTCCGCGTCGGTCAGCCCTTCTTGGTGGCCGACGCGGACGTGGTTGTGGAGGCGGACACGCTCGTGGTGGCGGTCGAGGACGCCGAGGCCGATGTGCTGGGCGAGGCGCTGGTGGAGGCCGACGGCGAGGCGGAGGCGGCGCCCGTGGGGCCGAAGGAGGCCAGGTAGCCGGTGGCCGGGCGGACCAGGGCCTGGACGGAGACGGCGCCGGTGCTGCTGAGGACGAAGGTGACCTTCTGGAAGTCGCCGTCGCGCTTGGCCTCGGTGTTGTTCGGGACGGTCGCGGCCGGGTTGCCCTTGCCTCCGAGCAGCACGGAGTCGTGGGCCGGGACGGTGATGGTCTGGCCGCTGTCCTTGTCGCTGAGGGCGGCGTTCTGGGTTCCGACGGTGACCATCTCGATGGTCTGCTTCTGGTCACCGTTGTTGAAGACGCGAGCCGAGACCGTGGAGTCGCCGGCGGCGTCGGCCTGGGTGAGGACGACAGCGTTGACGACCTGGATGTCGCCGACGGTGGTCGCGGCGTTGTCGGGCTTGACCTGAAGCGTCTCTGCGTTGTTACCGGCGCCACAGGCGGCGAGCGGGGCGATCGAGAGCGCTAGGGCGGAGGCGGCGAGGGCGCCGCGTCGAAGGCTGCTGCTCACGGCGGCGGCATCTCCTTGGGCAGGTACGGAGTTACGGGACTTACTGACAGCGGCCTTAGGTTACCGAGCCGCCACCGCGCGCCCGCACCGGGCCACCCTTCGGCGAGGCGCCCTCACCCGCGCGGCCCCGTCGGCACTTCGCGTACGCCCTTCCGGGAATCCATTCCGGGATTCCACCGAACGATTCTCGCCACGCCGACAAGATCGATTTAACGGCCGTCCGGCGGCAGGAAATCCAAAGTCGTACGAAATTGGATCACCGAAGCCCCTGAGGTCCGAACGGAGTAGCGGTTGTCCACTCGCAGGGGATGGACAAAACTGGACGTTCTGTCTCTGTTCAAGCCTCCCGGGAACGTGTAACGGGGGCGTTTCACCCTCCCCGCACACCCGCTCCGACCTGCGAATTCCTCGTGAAGCGAGCTACCTCCAGCACGTCCCGGCCGCACTTGTCAAGCCCCGAGATATGCCCTGACCTGCGAAAACGCCATTCAGAACCAGCCGTTCCCGTGTTAGCATGGATAGCCACGGAAGGGGTACCTGTCACATGACGTTCAAGGTTGGCGACACCGTGGTCTATCCCCATCACGGGGCCGCGCTGATCGAGGCTATCGAAATCCGCCAGATCAAAGGCGTGGACAAGACCTACTTGGTGCTCAAGGTCGCCCAGGGCGACTTGACGGTACGTGTGCCCGCGGACAATGCGGAGTTCGTCGGCGTGCGTGACGTGGTTGGTCAGGAGGGACTTGACCGGGTCTTCGAAGTACTGCGCGCGCCGTACACCGAGGAGCCGACCAACTGGTCCCGCCGCTACAAGGCAAATCTGGAGAAGCTCGCCTCGGGCGACGTCATCAAGGTCGCTGAGGTTGTCCGCGATCTGTGGCGTCGTGAGCGAGAGCGTGGGCTGTCGGCCGGCGAGAAGCGCATGCTCGCCAAGGCCCGCCAGATCCTGGTGAGCGAGCTCGCACTCGCTGAGAACACCAACGAGGACAAGGCCGAGGCGCTCCTCGACGAGGTCCTCGCGTCCTGACGCGCGATATGCCGCGGTGCCCGGTGCGATACGCACGCCGGGCACTGCGGCATGCTTGTGTACTGCATGCTTTGATGCCTGTACACGACCGGGCAGCTGACCACGCGGGATTCACGGAAGGGTCCCGCGAGGCCGTACGGCCCGGCACGTTGAGGCGATACCCACTTCGGCCAAGGACACAAACCTGAGTACCGCAGCGGTCATTCCCGCCGCCGGACGCGGAGTCCGGCTCGGCCCCGGTGCACCCAAGGCGCTGCGCACGCTGGGCGGCATCCCGATCCTGGTCCACGCCGTACGGGCCATGACCCACGCCCGCGCGGTCTCGCTGGTCGTCGTGGTCGCCCCGCCGGACGGAGTCGCCGAGGTCAGCGCGCTGCTGGACAGCCACGGGCTGCCCGAGGCCAAGGACATAAAGATCGTCGCCGGCGGGGAGACCCGCCAGGAATCGGTGCGGCTCGGCCTGGCCGCGCTTCCCGACGGTATCGATGTCGTCCTCGTCCACGACGCGGCCCGCCCTCTGGTGCCGGTCGAGATGGTCGAGGCGGTGGCCGCCGCCGTACGCGACGGCGCTCCCGCCGTCGTCCCCGGGCTGCCGCTCGCGGACACCGTCAAGGAGATCGACCCGGCCACCGACGCCGTCGTCGGCACCCCCGAACGCGCCCTGCTGCGCGCCGTCCAGACCCCGCAGGGCTTCGACCGCGCCACCCTGGTCAAGGCCCACGCCACGATCACCTCGGACGTCACGGACGACGCCGGCATGGTCGAGCAGCTCGGCATCCAGGTCCTGGTCGTCCCCGGCCACGAAGAGGCCTTCAAGGTCACCCGCCCCCTGGACCTCGTATTGGCCGAGGCCGTACTCGCCCGCCGGAGGGCCGCAGATGTTTTCTAACCTCTCATTGCCGCCCTCGCACTGCTTCGCAGGCTTCGGACGGCTGCGCAGAACTCTGTCCGTCGGGCCGATCGAGGGCGCAAAGGAGCGGAGGGGCCAGTGACCGGCATCCCACGAGTCGGCATCGGCACCGACATCCACGCCTTCGGGCCCGGCCGCGAGCTGTGGGTCGCCGGGCTGCTCTGGGAGGGCGAGGGCGACGGCCTCGCCGGGCACTCCGACGCCGACGTGGTCGCGCACGCCGCCTGCAACGCGCTGTTCTCCGCCGCCGGGCTCGGCGACCTCGGGGCGCACTTCGGCACCGGACGCCCGGAGTGGGCCGGGGCGTCGGGTGTGACGTTGCTCACGGAGGCGGCCCGGATCGTGCGCGAGGCGGGGTTCGAGATCGGCAATGTGGCGGTCCAGGTCGTGGGCGTACGCCCGAAAATCGGCAAGCGCCGCGAAGAGGCCCAAAAGGTGCTCTCGACCGCCGTCGGCGCCCCGGTCTCGGTGTCCGGCGCGACCACGGACGGCCTCGGTTTCACCGGCCGCGAGGAGGGCCTGGCGGCGGTGGCGACGGCTCTCGTGCTCCGTACGTGACACGTCCGGGTGACTCGACCGTCACAAGAGCGTGAAGCGCGCTACCACACGACCACGCCACCCACTTCGGGCCACTACCCTTGATGCGTGACTATTCGCCTGTACGACACCAACGCGCGCCAGGTCCGTGACTTCATCCCGCTCGTGCCGGGCTGCGTCTCGATCTACCTGTGTGGCGCCACCGTGCAGGCGGCCCCGCACATCGGACACGTCCGGTCGAACCTCAACTTCGACATCATGCGCCGGTGGTTCGCGTACCGCGGCTACGACGTGACCTTCATCCGCAACGTCACCGACATCGACGACAAGATCATCGCGAAGTCGGCCGAGCAGGGCCGCCCGTGGTGGTCCATCGGCTACGAGAACGAGCGGGCCTTCAACTCCGGCTACGACGCGCTCGGCTGCCTGCCGCCGTCGTACGAGCCGCGCGCCACCGGGCACATCCCCGAGATGATCGAGATGATGCGCGAACTCATCGCGCGCGGCCACGCCTACGCCGCCGACGGCAACGTCTACTTCGACGTGCGCTCGTACGACGACTACCTCTCGCTGTCGAACCAGGAGCTGGACAACCTCCTCCAGCCCTCCGGCGAGGGCGAGACCGGCAAGCGCGACCCGCGCGACTTCGCGATGTGGAAGTCGGCCAAGCCCGGCGAGCCGAGCTGGGAGACCCCTTGGGGCCGTGGCCGGCCGGGCTGGCACCTGGAGTGCTCGGCGATGGCCCACAAGTACCTGGGCAGCGCCTTCGACATCCACGGCGGCGGCATCGACCTGATCTTCCCGCACCACGAGAACGAGATCGCCCAGGCGAAGGCCTTCGGCGACGACTTCGCGGCGTACTGGGTGCACAACGCCTGGGTCACCATGAGCGGCGAGAAGATGAGCAAGTCGCTCGGCAACTCGGTGCTGGTGAGCGAGATGACCAAGCGCTGGCGGCCGATCGTACTGCGCTACTACCTCGGCACCCCGCACTACCGCTCGATGATCGAGTACAGCGAGGACTCGCTGCGCGAGGCGGAGTCGGCGTTCGCGCGCATCGAGGGCTTCGTCCAGCGCGTGGTCGAGAAGGCGGGCCATGTCGAGCCGGCGGCTGAGGTGCCGCCGGCCTTCGCGGAGGCGATGGACGACGACCTGAGCGTGCCGCAGGCGCTGGCGATCGTGCACACCGCGGTCCGGCAGGGCAATTCGGCTCTGAGCGCCGACGACAAGGAGACCGCGGTCGCCCGCCTCTCCGAGGTGCGGGCCATGCTGGGTGTGCTGGGCCTCGACCCGCTCGACGAGCGCTGGTCGTGCGGGGACGGCGAGCGCAGCGCGGATCTGCACGGGGTCGTGGACTCCCTCGTACGACTCGTGTTGGAGCAGCGGCAGGCGGCGCGGGCGCGCAAGGACTACGCGACGGCCGACGCCATCCGCGACCAGCTGCAGCAGTCCGGGCTGGACATCACGGACACCCCGAACGGTGCGCGGTGGTCCCTCGGCTCGCGCTGAGGGACCCTTGCATACATACGTACTTATTTCTGAGCAGTGCCGAGCAGTAAGAGATTGGGTAACCCATGGCCGGGAACAGCCAGCGCAGGAACCGCCGCACGTCCAACAAGAAGGGCGCGACAGTCGGCAGCGGTGGCCAGCGGCGCAAGGGCCTGGAAGGCCGGGGCCCGACCCCGCCCGCCGACGCCCGCAAGGGGCACAAGAAGAACCGCATCGCCAACGCCGCCGCCAAGCGCGCCTCCTCCGCGCAGTCGCGCCGCCCGTCCGGGCGCGGCTCCAAGTCCACCTCCGAGCTGGTCGCCGGCCGTAACCCGGTGGTCGAGGCGCTGCGCGCGGACATCCCGGCGACGGCGGTCTACGTCCAGCAATACATCGACAGCGACGACCGCGTCCGCGAGGCCATCAAGCTCGCCACTGAGCGCGGCGTCCCGCTGATGGAGGCCCCGCGGCCCGAACTGGACCGCATCACCAACGGCCTCAACCACCAGGGCCTGGTCCTCCAGATCCCGCCCTACGAGTACGCGCACCCCGAGGACCTGGTCGCCGCCGCCTCCGACGTCCACGAGGACCCCCTCATCGTCGCCCTCGACGGCGTCACCGACCCCCGCAACCTCGGCGCCGTCGTCCGCTCCGTCGCCGCCTTCGCCGGCCACGGCGTCGTGGTCCCCGAACGCCGCGCCGCCGGCATGACCGCCGGTGCCTGGAAGACCTCCGCCGGCGCCGCCGCCCGCGTGTCCGTGGCCCGCGCCACCAACCTGACGCGGGTGCTCGAGGCCTACCAGAAGGCCGGCCTCACGGTCGTCGGTCTCGCCGCCGACGGTGACGTCGAGCTCCACGAACTCGACGCCCTCGCCGGTCCGGTTGTGATCGTCGCCGGCTCCGAGGGCAAGGGCCTCTCCCGGCTGGTCGGTGAGACGTGTGACGTCCTGGTCCGGATCCCGATGCCGGGTGGCGCGGAGTCGCTCAACGCCGGTGTGGCGGCGGGGATCGTGCTGTACGAGGCGGCGCGTCGGCGGGCGTAGCGCGTCGCGTCGGCTTCCTTGACGGGGCTCCGACATGTCGGACCCGTCAGGCAGTGTCCTAATCGGGTGTCACTCGGTTAGATGAGCGTGGACACCAGAACAGCCCGCACTCCTCCCGGGGGACGGTCGTCGGCGGCACCGGACGAGCCCGTGCTCAGCATGGTGAAGGTGCACTCCGATCCGGCCCAGGTCATCGTCAGTCACGCGAGCTTCCGCGTAGAACTGGGGGCGATGTCGGCCCGTGCGCTGCAGCGGAACCAGCGCGTCCCGCTCATCCCGAGCGCTGTGCGACCGTCGGCGGCCGCGCAGCGGCGTACGCATGTCGTGTCGCAGACGCAGACGCAGGTGATGCAGAACGTCGGGGAGCCCGCCGGGGCGACGACGCAGGTATTGCCGCGGATCGACGAGTATGCGTACGAGCAGGCGCAGGCGCAGACGCAGCCGCACCCGACGGTCGCCGGGCCGCGCAGGCCACCGTCCGGGCTGGCGCCCGGCGAGATGCTGGGCGGGATGCGTCCGGCACACGGCGCTTTCGACGACGAATTCGATGCCCCGGACGAGGAGTTCGGGGGCGGCGGTGGGGGCAGGGCCAGGCACGCGGACCCGGTGAAGCACGCCTGGTATCCGGGTCGCCGGATGAATCTCGGGATCGTGCTGCTGCCGCTGCGTATCTTCCTCGGCTTCATCTCGATCTACGCCGGCATGGGCAAGCTCTGCGACCCCGTCTACTTCGACGGTGGCAAGCGCGGCTCGATGGTCACCTGGCTCGCGTCCCTGCACCCCTGGGCCGCCGCCGAGCCGTTGCGCAACCTCGCCCTCGGGCACCCGGTGGGCGCCGGGCTGACCATCGCCTTCCTCCAGGTGATCGCCGGCGTGCTGACGGTCTGCGGCCTGTGGCAGCGGGTGGCGGCCTCCATCGGCGCGATGCTGTCCGTCGCGCTGCTGGTCACCGTGAGCTGGCGGACCCTTCCGGCGTACGACGCGCCGGACATCATCTACCTTGCCGCGTGGAGCCCGCTGGTCATCGCCGGCGCCCCGGTCTACTCGGTCGACGGCCGCCTCGCCGGTGAGGCCTGGCGCCGCCTCGGCCCCCGGGCGCACCTGTGGGACCTGCGCCGCCGCGTGCTGCGCCGCGGCATGGCGCTGGCGACCGTGCTGGTCGGTCTGACCCTGGTGGTCGGCTCGACGCTGGGCGCGGCCGTACGGTCCACCGCGACGCGTACCGACCTGCCCGGTCCGACCGACCTGCCCACCAACCACCAGGACGGCTCGCCGCTCCCGGAGGTCTCCGGCGAGGCCAGCGGCAGTTCGTCCGGCTCGCCGTCCGCCTCGCACTCCGCCGGCGCCTCCCCATCGGCCTCGCCGTCCTCGCCCTCCGCCACCACCGGCGCGTCCTCGGCGCCGACCGGTTCCGCTTCGCAGCACACCGGTGCCGGGGGCGGTTCCGGCACCACCCCGTCCCATTCCGTCCCCTCCACCCAGCCCCGGCCGACCCACACCGCCGCCCCGACGCCGACCACCGGTGGCGGCAGCGGCAGCACCGGTGGCGGCTCGTCCGACAGCGGCGGCGCCCTCGGCGGACTCCTCGGCAGCGGCGAGACCTCCGGCTGGCTGCTGGGCATGCCCGGCGCGCCGCGCGACACCGCTCCCAGCGGCATGGCTTGAGCCGCATCCGGATAAGAGGCCGCAAGCGCGAAAAGCCGGGTGGGCCTGAACAATCGTTCCGGCCCACCCGGCTTTTGCGTCCCCTGCGGTGCTACAGCGGCGGCTGGGCGGCCAGTTCCTTTGCGGCCTCGGTCAGGTCCTTCACGGTGTCGATCGCGCGCCAGTAGGCCCCCTGGGGCAGCGGGTAGCCCGCCAGGCGCCGTTCCCTTGCCAGTTGGGGGAAGGTGGTGCGCTCGTGGTCGCCACGCTCGGGGAGCAGATCGGTGAATTCGGGGTCGAAGACGTACACCCCGGCGTTGATCAGGAAGGGCGAAGGCGGCGACTCGACGAAGTCGAGGACATGGCCGAACTCGTTGGTCTCGACGGCGCCCCAGGGGATCCGGGGGCGGGCCAGGGCGAGCGTTGCGGTCGCGGCCCGCTCGTAGTGGAAGGCGGCCATCTCGCGCAGCGAGAAGCGCGTCCAGATGTCACCGTTCGTGGCGTACCAGGGCTCATCGGGCCGCGGCAGCGTCTTCGCGGCGTACTTGAGGCCGCCGCCTCGCCCGAGCGGCTCGGTCTCGACGACCGTCGTGACCCGGAGCGGCAGTTCGGTCGCGGCCAGCCAGTCCTGGAGGACCTCAGCAAGGTGGCCGCACGAGACTACGGCGTCGGTGACGCCCTCGGCGGCCAGCCATGCGAGTTGGTGGCCGATGATCGGTGTCCCGGTGCCCGGGATCTCGATCATCGGCTTGGGGCGGGTATCGGTATAGGGCCGCAGTCGCGAACCCTGTCCTCCGGCGAGGAGGACGGCCTGGGTGACGGAAGGGAGCGGTCCTGTCATGAAGCGCACCCTACGTGAGCCCACGGCCCGGGGTCAGCCGACTGAGGCAACGCCGGTGGCAAAGGCGGTGTCGCACACCGGCCGCGACCAGCTCTGGGCGCGCTGGGAGCCGTAACGGGCGGCCGCGGCACGGCCGAGCGAGCGGGCGATGGAGGTGCAGTACTGGGCGAGCGAGGGCCGTTCGGCCATCTCCCGCTGGAGGCTGGTGAGCGCGACGCCCGGGCTCCTCTCCTGGAGCTCGGTGAGCAGTCGGCGGCGCAGTACCTCCTGCGGGGCGGACCGAGTGGCGTCCGCCGCCTGCGGATGTGCGGCGGTGAGGGTCTGAGCCTCGGATGCCGACGTTGCCCACGGGACGCGGGTGACGGCGAGGGTCCCGGAGAGTACGAGGACGACCGGGAGGACGAGAGCGAGTGTCTTGCCGATGCGGCTGGCTACCTGGTTCACGGCAGTGATGGTAGCGAGGAGTAATGATTTGGCGACATTTAGCCACTCTGACGAGTGACGAAATCCGCGTAATCCGTTTGGGGCGGGTTGACGAACATGCTCGAAAGGCCGACGTGTGAGGGTATTTGTCGACAGCTCCCAACGCGTACGGCCCGGCCCTCCACGGAGGAGGACCGGGCCGTACGCGTCAGCCGGAGGTGACGAACACCGCCGAGCTGTCAGTCGCTGAGCCGCTCGCCGGTCGAGGTCGAGAAGACGTGCGTCTCACCGCCGCGCGGCACCACGTGCAGCACCGCGCCCTTCTCCGGGATCTCGCGGCCGCCGACCCGGATGACCAGGTCCTTGTGCTCGCCGCCGACCTGGGCGGAGCCGTAGACGTAACCGTCGGCGCCGAGCTCCTCGACGACGTTGACGGTGACCGCGAGGCCCGCCGGCTCGTCCTTGGTGAGGGACTTGGCCTCGCCGTTGACGATGTCGAAGTGCTCCGGGCGGACGCCGACCGTCACGGTGGTGTCGCCCTTGTCAGCCGCCGCCTTGATCGCGTCGCGGTCCACGCTCACGATCGAGTTGCCGAACTTCGCGCCGCCGTCGACGATCGGCACCTCGACCAGGTTCATCGCCGGGGAGCCGATGAAGCCCGCGACGAAGAGGTTGGCCGGCCGGTCGTACATGCTGCGCGGGGTGTCGACCTGCTGCAGCAGACCGTCCTTGAGCACCGCGACGCGGTCGCCCATCGTCATGGCCTCGACCTGGTCGTGGGTGACGTACACCGTCGTGACGCCCAGCCGGCGCTGCAGCGAGGCGATCTGCGTACGCGTCTGCACACGCAGCTTGGCGTCGAGGTTCGACAGGGGCTCGTCCATGAGGAACACCTGCGGCTCACGCACGATCGCGCGGCCCATCGCCACACGCTGCCGCTGACCACCGGACAGCGCCTTCGGCTTCCGCGCCAGGTACTCCGTGAGGTCCAGGATCTTCGCGGCTTCCTCGACCCGCTTGCGGATCTCCGCCTTGTTGACGCCGGCGATCTTGAGCGCGAAGCCCATGTTGTCCGCGACGGTCATGTGCGGGTACAGCGCGTAGTTCTGGAACACCATCGCGATGTCCCGGTCCTTCGGCGGCAGGTGCGTGACGTCGCGCTCACCGATACGGATCGCGCCGGCGTTGACGTCCTCCAGACCGGCGAGCATGCGCAGTGAGGTGGACTTGCCGCAACCGGACGGGCCGACGAGGACGAGGAACTCCCCGTCGCCTACGTCGATCTGCAAGCCGTCCACAGCGGGCTTCTCGGAGCCCGGGTATATCCGGGTCGCCTTGTCGAACGTGACAGTGGCCATACTGATGCGTTCCCTTCACCGGCAGGAACGTGCCGGACGATCCGAGTAAAGGAATGAGGTCTAGTCCAGAAATCATGGACTTCCGGTGACGCTACCCGCCCGACCATCCCCTTGTCAGCAGCTCCGCCCTGACGAATTTCCGACCTTCCCCCCTCCACCCCCTGGGTACACTGCTTCCTGGCGGTCGCCCATGAACGTGGACGGCCTGCCATGCCGCCTTAGCTCAGCTGGTAGAGCACCGCTCTTGTAAAGCGAAGGTCGTCGGTTCGAATCCGACAGGCGGCTCCCCCTCTGACCTGCGTCGGAGCATCGAACAGGCCCCCCGGAGTTGATCTCCGAGGGGCCTGTTTGGCTTCAATGGGAACGAAATGGGAACGCGCCGTCAGGCGGCGTCCTTCGTGGGAACGTCGGCAGCATCCTCTAGGGGAACGTCGGCCTTCGCCTCCGGCTCCTGGTCGACGTCCCGCTGCGCCGGCGACTTGCGCGGAACCAGAGCAAGCGGCGCCTCGGCCTGGGCTTCCTCGAACTGCGGCAGCACCGAGGTGTACGTGTCAGCGGTCAGCGCGTAGGAGCCGTGCCCCAGCAGCGTCTGGATGGACTTCATGTGCAGCCCTGCGGCCAGGGACAGCGTCGCCGCGCAGTGCCGCAGGTCGTGCAGCCGCACCGGCGGCAGACCGAGCCTCTTCACCAGGCGCGAGAACGTCTGCGACAGGTGCTCCGGGTGGTACGCGCGACCGTCCTCCCAGGTGAACACCAGGCCCGTGCGCTTCCAGACCTTGGCGGCCTCCTCCCAGTCGGCACGCTCCTTGGCCTGCCGATCGCGCCACAGCTCCAGCAGCTTCCACGTCTCCGAGTCCAGCTTGATCGTCCGCTCGCCGCTCTCACTCTTGGGGGTGTCCTCCCACACGTCGTACGCGGCGGACACCAGCTGCTCACTGATGTGGACGGTGCCCTGCGTCAGGTCGGTCTCCGCCCACGGAAGGCCGGCGGCCTCGCCGCGGCGCAGCCCCCGGAAGACCATCAGGTGGAACATCGGATACAGGCGGTGCCCGGCGACAGCGTCCAGGAACTCGCCTGTCTGCTCGGGCATCCACACCATGACCTTGCCGGGCTTCTCACCGCTCTGGCGCCACGCGGCGATCCGGGCCGGTGTCCACAGGACCGGCTTGGGGCGGATGTACTTCGGCAGGACGACGTGCTTCGTCCAGTTCTCGGAGATCAGCTTCTCCTTCACGGCGTCGTCCAGGGCGCCGGAGAGAGTGTTGAGCATCTTCACCTGCGTGCCGGGGCCGGTCACATGCGTGGGCTGGGCGCGGGCTTTCTTCAAGGCGGCCTTGGCGTCCTGCCACGCCTGGCGCAACTGCGTGGGCCGTGGCCGCTCCTGGCAGTTCTTCCAAGCGGTGTGGGCGGCGCGTTCGGCCGCGAGGGCTTGGTGCGCCTTGGCGTGGTTTTCTGCGTGGACCTCGTTGTCGGCCCACAGTTTCTCGAACATCGCCTGGACGTGGCGGGTGCGCAGCGACAGCAGCTTGATCTCGCCCAGGTAGGGGATGAAGACCCGCTCGATGTAGTCCTCGTATCCGGTGCGGGTGGACCGCTTGAGGTCGACGCGCTTGGCGAACCAGCGGCGCAGGTAGTCCGCCACGGTTTCCTCGCTGAGGACGTCGACACCGTCCTGAGCCAGCCTCCACACCCTCTCGGCCTCGGTGGCCGCGTCCTTCTTCGTGCGGAAGCCGCCCTGCTTCGCCCGGGGGCGGCGCTTACCGTCCGGGCCGGGCGGCAGCTCGATGGAGTAGTACCAGGACGCGTGGTCGCGCTGCTTGAGCTTGGGGCAGGCCTTCTCCAGGTAGCCGATCTTCTGCTTGCCGTCATCGTCCAGGACGGGCTTGCCGTCCTTGTCCACCAGCGGGCCCCTGCAGGCGCACCGCTTGTACGTCTTATCTTCAAACACCGTCCCCACCCCTACGCCTGGTTGTCACTGTGGGCGCACATTCTTCCCTAACGTGGCCGGGGAAGGCTGCCCCTTCCGCTACTGTCCGGTATGGTGTGGCACATGTTGGCGCGGGGGAGAAACGCGACAACGACATGGCGACAACGAGCACTCCGGCCGCCGATCAGCGCGGGATGAGCCTGGACGAGGTCCTGGCACTGCCCGCGACGGTCAACGTCGTGACCGCGGCCCGCGCGCTGGGCATCGGGCACAACAAGGCGTACGACCTGATCAAGGCCGGGCAGTTCCCTGTACGGACGTTGACGATGGGGAGCACGGTACGCATTCCCACGGCAGCCCTGTGGGAGGCGCTGGGGATCGGCTCGCTGCGACAATGACGTCTGCGGGCCATTGAGTTGGATGGGGATCGGTGGCATGCCGCGCTTGTACGGCTTCGACAATCAAGCCCTGACGCGCGTGCGCGCGCAGGAGCGGCACGTTGTGCGTGAGGCCGTGGGCCGTATCCGCGCCGGACAGTCGCAGGCCGAGGTCGCGGCCTGGATGACGGCCGAGGGTCATCGGGGCACCATGGGCGGCGAGTGGACCACCATGACGCTCGGCCGCCTGCTGGACAATCCGGCGATCGCCGGCATGGAGCGGGACCCCGCCACGGGCGAGCTACGCGAGACCGGCCGGGAGGCGCTGATCACACCGGAGGAGTTCCGGTGGCTGCAGCAGCGCCCCGGCCGGCGTGGCAGCGTCCGAAGCCCGGAGGGCCGCGAACCCGACCACGACTACCTCCTGGCGGGCGGACTGGCCGTGTGCGGCGAGTGCGGGCAGCGCATGGCCGGAGGACGGACCAGCGCCAAGACGCCCTCCTACCGCTGCCAGACCAGCTTCGAGGGGCGCGGCGGCTGCGGCAAGGTCCGCATCACCGCCTCCCTCCTCGAGGAACACGTCGCCGAGCACGTTCTCGGTGAACTGCTGCGGCCAGGAGCACATGCGGCGCTGGAAGTAGCCCGCACCGGCATCGAGGCCGGTGCGGATCAGCTGCGTGCGCAGATCGCCGACCTGGAGGGGTCGCGCGGGGAGTTGGCCGAGCCCTACGCCCAAGGCCAGGTCTCCCGGGATGCGTTCGTTGCCGCCGACCGGCGCATCAGCGAGATGTTGAAGCAGGCCCGCTCGCGCCTGCGGTACCTGGAGCAGGCCGTGGAGGTGCCGTTGGGCGGCGTCGAGGACCTGGCCCGCTGGTGGCAGCACGCGCCGTTCCGCTCCAGGCGGGCCCTGGTGGTGCTGCTGCTGGACAAGGTCGAGGTGCATCCGGCGCGGGCCCGCGGGGTGCGGGACGTGGACGACCGGGTCACGCTGACCTGGCGCACCGCTACTGCCGCGTAGGCAGTGCGCCAGGGGCGTCAGTCCTGCACGTCGTGGTCGGGCGACTTCCCCCACCAGTAGATGACCTCGTTCAGGGTTTTCATGTCGAGGTTCGTGCGAAGCTCCCCCAACTGGTTGTTGACCCAGGCCGAGCTGATACCGAGGTTCTTCGCGGCCTGCGCCTGTGTGCGGCCCAGGCACAGTTCGCGCAGGATTGCCCGCTGGGTGGCGGTGGTGGTCAGGCCCGTGTCCTTGCCGTGGGTTGGGCTGAGCCAGGGTTCGGCGCGCTCCCAGAACAGGTCGAAGACCGCGGAGATCCCCGCCACCGCCAGCGGGTTGGAGATCATGACGGCCTCGTCGGCGGGCGGCTCGCCCTCGGCAGTGTGCACGGGCACGAAGGCCACGCGGCGGTCGAAGATGATGCTGCGCGGGAAGCGGCCGTTGACGGTGCGGATCTCCCCGCCGGCGGCGGCCATTTCCTTGGCCCAGTTGCCGACCGTGGCGACGCGGCGGACCGAGCTGTGGTAGATCGTGCGCATCGACACGCCCTGCTTGAGGGCGGCGCGGTCACGCTCGAAGGAGTACGCCAGGTCGTCGGCGGTGCGGTTGCCGGGCTGGGCGGAGACGATCTCCTTTCGGGCGGCGCCGTGTTCGCGGGCGATGTGCTCGTTGATCAGCTCGCGGCCGGCCAGGTGCTGGATCGACTCGTGCGAGGTGCGGGTCGCCTCGAAGCGGTCCCGAAGGGTCGCCAGGAATGCTGGTAAGGCGCCCGTGTACGCGGTCAGCGCCTCCAGGTGGGTGTGGATCTCGTCGATCATCGGTAATGCCCGGTGTCGGGGCTCGATGGCGCTGAGCACGCCTGGCTCCCAGTCCGCTACGAGACCAGTGGCCAGCAAGCTGTCCAATCCGGGAGTGCCCGGAGGTACAGGATCGCCGTCGAGTATGCGCTGATAAGCCGTTACCGTCGGTTCCGACAGATCGGGCAGGTCGGGTAGTTGTGCCACCTAACAACCTCTGAATTGTGCGTGTGGTGAAAGTCCCGTGTTGGGGTTCCTTGATCTTTTCACAAGGCCCCTACAGGGTTGCGCCAGTGGCGCGTGCATGACGCATATGCCGAAGTCTTAGGCCAGGCGGCTGATAGCCGCCGCCGCTCCTGCGCGCAGCCCGCCTGTCAACAATGTCCAAATCGCAGGGGATTCCCGTGGCTATTTCCCGAACCATCCGCATCGTCGCTGCTGGCGTACTTGCTGTACTGGGTCTCGTCGCCGGGTCGCTGCACGCGCAGCCCCGTCCGGTCCACGCTGCGGACACGACCTGGTCGGTTCCGGCCGACACGACCTGGTCCGTTCGTGCCGACAACGTTTCCGTGAACGGTGCCGACGCCGACGGCGGCCACGGCCACGGCCAGGTCGAGCCTGACGACACCACCTGGTAGTCCGCCAGCGGTGATTGTCCGGGCGCCGGGGCCCCCACCCCCGGCGCCTGCGACAGGCCGGCGGACTCGAAGCCGGTTGCAGGGAGCTGGCCGCGCGTCATCACGCGCGTCGGCTGGTGTTGGACACAGCAAACCGAGGGCGGGGGGGATCCCGCCTCACAGGGAGGGTCTAGGTGGGAATCGATCCGGCACGCATCCACAGACGCATGCTGGAGGCCGAGCAGTCGGGCCGCCGCACACTGGGTGCCCAGGAGGCGAGCGCGGTGCTGCGCATCCTGGCCGTGGTGATCGAGCAGGAGCCGCAGGATGATCCGCACAGTGACGTGGTGGCGCTGGTGCAGACGAGCTGAACAACCCCCACATCGTCGGGGCGGGCACTGGCTGGTGTCCGCCCCTACACATGCCCTGACCTGGGAAAATGTCCCGGAAAATCTGGCCCCACACCCCCAGATTTGCTAAGATAAGAGGAGCAGGGAAGGGGGAGCGGCCCCCGGCCCGACCCGCCTCTTGGAGTAACCGTGACGACGATCCGGACCATCGCAACCGGCAAGATCCACCGCAACGAGCGTCAGCCCCGCGAGTTCTTCGAGCCGGTGGCCCTGCAGGAGCTGGCCGACTCCATCAAGCGGTTCGGCCTCATGCAGCCGATCGAGGTCCGCCGCGACCGCGAGGCCGGCGGCTACGAGATCGTCGCGGGCGAGCGCCGCTGGCGCGCCCACGAGCTCGCCGGGATCACCCAGATCAAGTGCATCATCACCGACGACGACCTGACCACCCTGGAGCGGTTCAAGCGGTCGGTCGCCGAGAACATCAACCGCGCCGACATGACGCCGCTGGAGGAAGCCAAGGCGTTCCGCCGCATCCTGGACGACCAGGAGGGCGCCGAAGTGGGCGCCGTCGCCAAGGAGTTCGGCAAGACCACCCAGTACGTGAACCTGCGTCTGGCCCTGCTCAACCTCACCGAGGAAGTCCAGCAGCACGTCAACTCCGGTGCCATCGGCACCCAGGCCGCCGTGCAGATCGCGTCCCTGACCCCGGGCAACCAGGCGGCGGTCATGAAGAAGTGGGCCAAGGGCGCCTTCGCCGGCGACAACGAGCTGGTGCACTTCGCCTACGCGCTGGGCCAGCAGCAGAACCAGACCTTCGCGCTGATCGTGGAGGACCTGAGCGCGGAGGAGCGCGAGAAGCGGCAGCGCGAGCGCACCGCCACCCGCAACAAGCTCGACACCGTCGAGCGGGTGCGGGGCCTGCTGGAGGAACTGGCCAAGGCCGACCCGATGAAGCTCGCCCAGGCCCTGGAGGGCGAAGTCCTCGCCCGCCTGGAGCAGATGGACCGCGTGGCCGACGCGGTGCAGAAGGCCCGCTTCAACCTGCGGCAGGCCAAGGCGCACGCCGAGGCCCGCGAGATCATCGTCAACGCCGACGCCTCCGCCCCCGCCGACCCGGCCAAGCCCGCCACCCCGGCCGAGGCCGCCGCCCCGGCCAAGCCCGCCACCCCGGCCGAGGCCGCCGCCCCGGCCAAGCCCAAGCCCGCTCCGCCGGTCAAGCGCAGCGCCGCCAAGCCGGCT